>JAUHXY010000020.1 GCA_030426785.1 bacterium | reverse complement strand
GGATAGCGTCACGTCGAGCACTCCTTCGTCAAAGTGATCCAAGCAACCCAATTCGGCGGCGTGCGCGTCCAACGCCCGCGTTCCGCCGCTGAACATCACGCCGTCTTCGTACCCGATGCGATTCGTGTACAGAATCGGGGTTTGGTACTGCAGCGCGGCAAAGTCCTGAATGGTCTGCCAGGTGCGGCTGGAGGCCAGCTTGGGCTGATCGTCTTCGGCGCCTTCCGCCTGCACACCGCGCGCGGGGCTCGCGGAAGCGATCACGATGGCGTCGACCCCATCTAAGAAATACAGGTAGGCCCCATCGATGTGCCACATGTCCTCGCAGGCCAGCAAGCCGAAGCGCCCGTGTTTGGAGTCCACGGGAATAAAGTGCTCGCCCGCCGCCCAGTCGCGGCCGTCCTCGAACATGCCGTAGGTCACCAGGTGCACTTTGCGGTGGACGTGCAGGAATTGACCGTCTTCGAGGAATCCGGTGGCGTTGTAGAAACGTCCATCCCGGGAACGCTCCACGAAGCCCAGCACGATCGAGATCTTTTGCGAGCGCTCTTTGAGGGGCTGCCAATCCTCGTCGTCGAGTCCGAGGGCCTCCTCGTGGGTTTGATCCTTCAGGAAGTACCCGGTCAACGAAAGCTCGGGGAACAGAATCAAATCGACGCCGTCCGCGATGGCTTGGTCGATAGCGGCCAAGTGCATGGCTAGGTTGTCCTCCCAATGACCGAGCTTGGGATTGCACTGCACTTGGCGAACGGAAAGGGTCATGACAGGCGCTTAGGTTCGGGATTGTTCCAGGGCTTCTTGGATGAGCTCTTCGAGGGTCGTTTCGCTGGCTTGGCCCTCGAAGTTGAGCAATAGGCGATGGCGCAAACAGGGCAAAGCGAGGTCCTCGATGTCGGTGACCGGCACGTAGCGGCCGCCGGCCAAGAACTGACGCGCGCGCGCCATCGCCAAGATGGCGAGGCCCCCGCGCGGGCTAGCGCCGTGACGCACGAGGGCTTTCGTGCGCGGGCCCGCCAGCGGGCTGGAAGGATGGGTGGCGTGGATCAGGCGGCCGACGCGTTCGGCCACGTCTTCGCCCACCGGGATTTGCCGGGCGATGGCGCGCATGCGCAACACCTCTTCGCGCGCCAGGCTCACCGCACTTTGCGCCGCTTGCGGTTGGCTGTGCAACAAGAGCAGCTCCGCGAGCTCCTGCACCTTGGGCAGCTCGATCTCCACCTTGATCATGAAGCGATCGAGCTGCGCTTCGGGTAGGGGGAAGGTGCCCTCCATCTCGATCGGGTTTTGCGTCGCGATCACCATGAACGGCTCTTCCAAGACCTTGGTTTCGCCGTACATGGTGACTTGGCGCTCCTCCATGGCTTCGAGCAGCGCGGATTGCGTGCGCGGCGTGGCGCGGTTGATCTCGTCGGCCAAGAGCACCTGCGTGTGGATCGGGCCGGGCTCGAATTCGAGGCCTTGGGCGCCGCGCTCGTCGAATTGCAGGATGCGCGCCCCCAAGATGTCGGCGGGCATCAAGTCGGGCGTGAATTGGATGCGCCGGAAGGAAAGGTGCAGGCGCTCAGACAAGAGCCGCACCAAGGTGGTTTTGCCGAGCCCGGGCGCGCCTTCCAACAATCCGTGCCCGCCAGCCAGCAAACACTCCAAAATCAGCCGGGTCGCGGAAAGTTGCCCGATGAGTCGGGAGTCCAAGTCCTGGAGCAGCCCCTGACAGGCCTTGCGCAGGCCGGTCCACTCCTGTTCCAACGCTTCTAACGACGATTCCTTGGGGTCCATGCGACGCGCAGTTTCCCACAGCGCGGCCCCGGGGGGTAGTCTATTCAGGCCCTAGACCCATGCCGCGACCCCTTCCCCGCCGATTCTTCGCAGCCGGATTCCCCAGCCAGGCCAGAATCCTGCTGCTCCTCGGTGGGCTGGTGACGGTTTCCTGCGTGACGGAGAGTCGCCTGGATCCACGCGTTCCCGAGCGCGCTCGCGCCGCTTCGCAAGCCCAGCGTTGGCCCGAAGCACAGGAGTGGTGGAGCAAGGTTTTGGCCCATTCGGGCGGTCAGGACGAGGAGGCGCGCTTTGCGTTAGCGGAAGCTCTGCTGGAAGGCGACCGGCCTCAGGCGGCGTTGCGGGTCTTGCTGGATACGCCGCCGCCCGAAGCGCCGGCGATCGGCTATTGGAAGCTCGTCGGCCGTGCGCAGCTCGGCGCGGGGCGTCAGCGCGAAGCGGGCGAGGCTTTCGTCAAAGTCCTGGCGCACGCGCCGGACGATCGCGAAACGTTGGTGTGGTACGGCGAGTCCCTGCTGGAAGGGGAGCGCGCGCGCCGCGGGGTGGATCTGTTGTTGCGCGCATTGCGGCTCGATGTGGGGGACGGGCAACTCGCGGAGCGCACGATCCAGCGGGCCAACGAGCTGGGCCTCTGGGCGCAATCCTTTGAAGCCAGCCAGCTGCGCTTGCAGGCCCCCGACGCCCCTTGGCACGCCTACCTCGGCGCCGCGCAAAGTGCCGATCTCGATCCCGAAACGAAGGGCGCGTGGCTGTTCGAAGCGGCCCGCCTCAACCCCCAGTCCAGCGTCGCGTGGCGACACATCGGCGATTGGCACTTGGAGCGCGGCGAAACTCCCTTGGCCGTGCGCGCGTGGCGCAAGTCCGTCGAAGCCGACCCCATGGACGAACCCGCGTGCCGCAAGCTGGCGGAGCACTTCATCGCCACCGGCGACCTCGTCACCGCCCGCGAGTGGATCGATCACGGCGAAACCTTGGCCACCAACCCTCACGACCGCGAGGCTTGGGCCCGCCTGCGCGCGGCGTGTGGGGAGTAGGTATGGCGAACGGCCCACTCTCGTGTCCCCACTTCGGTGGCGTGGAGTTCGACTGGTTCGCGCACGACTCCGATGGTTGCATTGCGCTCTTCTCTTCGGGTGGCAGTGCGCAAGTACCTCCGATCCTGGAGGCCCGAGAGTCCCAAGTCGAAGTCCTGCTGGCTGAGCTGGACCTGCCTTACGGATTGCCCCCTTGGTCACGGGCGGCCACATTGGGCCTCTTCGCTTACGACGTCAACCTGAACGGCGGCCCCTATCGACGTATGTCCAAGCCAGCGCAACCGCTCCAGCTTCAGGATGCAACGCCCAAACTCCGCACGCTGGCGCAACAGATCACCGTCGAAGGTAGTTTCCGTCGCCTCCGAAAGATTCCTCTCAATCGCTTTCGTTGGTGACCGGTGCAGTGTAACCGTCCAGACGTGCACACAGCGTCAGTCGCTTTGCATCGCCATGTAGCGCCGAACACTTGACAAGTTGGAGCACGTGTTGGGGACCGGAGAACGATCCGTACATTTGCGGCCGCAAAGAGATGCCGCTTGCCAAGGGTCTCAGCCCTTGCCGACTTCTGCCGCGACGACCTCTTCGAGTTTTTCGCTGAGTTCCTCGGCGAAGTCGTCGCCGAAGTCCATGGCGATCACGTCGAGTTCCTCGAAGGTGTAGCGGCCCGTGGAGCGGCTGAAGGGGATGCCGTACTCCCACTTGTTGCCGTCGGAGGCGTGGATGACGATGGCGATTTGATCGTCGCCTTCGACGGGCTCGACGGTGAAGTGGGTGGCGTGGTACTCGGACATGGGAGGTGGTCGGGGCGCTTGCGGTTCGAAGCGCGATTATCGCCCATGGGCTGGGCGAGTGGTACCACCGAGATCGGTTGCGCCGGGGAATTCCTGGAGTGGCGCGAACCGAAAGGGCTGGCGGGGGACGAAGCCCTTCGCGCGACGGAGAAGCGGGGTGCCGGTTAGGGCTTGGCGCGCAAGTCTGGCTGCGAAACGACGGGGGCTTCGACGCGCTCCGCGGGGCTCGCCGGCTGGCGCAACAAACGCTTGGCCTCGCCCCAGTCGATCAGCCAATAAGCGATCGTGAGGTTGATGGCGATGACCGCGGCCATCAGGATTCGTTCCTTGCGCTTCATGGGATGCCCCCTGCCCCGACCCTTGGTGAGACCTTAGACGGGTCGATTGGGGGCGAGGTTGCGCCCAAACCGCGGCTGGTCTCATTCCAAGCCAGCCCACCCCCTCAGGAAGGCCCAGGAGGCGCATGCGGTGCGCTTCCCGAACCTCAAGAGAGGGTGCGGACGGTCTGGCCCGGCTCCAAGGTACCGGGTTGCAGGACGCGGCAAACGAATCCGCTACGGCCTTCCATCAAGGCCGGAAAGCGCCCGTCCAGCGAACGCAGAGTTTTGCAAGGTTCGCGAATGTCGTGAATCTCGAGGATCACTTCGGGGCCGACCTGCAACTGCTGTCCGGGCCCCAGGTCCTGAAAGGGGAGCCCTTCGAGCAACAGGTTTTCGCCAAAGGCCCCGGGTCCGGCGATGGGGACTCCGTCGCGGCGCAGGCTTTCGCAGTCCTCCTCGGAAAACAAACAAACCGCGCGATTCGGGCCCCCGTGAAACCGATAACGGTGCGCGTCCCCCTCCAAACCGTCGGCACTCGCGTACACGCGTTCGACCGGGTGCTTCGGAATGCCGCCGGGCCCGACGCAGACCGCGATGACGCGCCCCGCAGTCACTCGCCGGCGCGCAGGTACTGCGGTTTGAGGAACAGGTAGTACATCTGGCCTTCCGAGCGCGTCGTGCCGGCCAAACGTTCGGCGGAGTGGCCGACGCCCAAATAGATGTCCGCGCGACCCGCCGTGCGGATCGCACCGCCCGTGTCCTGGTCCAACATGACCTGTTGGAAGGGCATATAGCCGCCGCCCGGCATGGGCAAAACCGTGTCGACCAAGACCAGCGCGCCGCGGGGGAACAAGGATTTGTCGGTGGCGAGGGTGCGATACGCCTGCACTTCCAGGTTCAAGCTGCCGCGCGGATTGCCTTCGATCGGCCCGAAGAAGACGTAGGAATCGTTGCGATTCATGTACTCCTGCACGTGGCCCGGGTTTTGGGCTGCCCAAGCGCGCAGGGTGCCGAGGCTGAGCGCCTCCTTGGAGATACGGCCGTCCTTGACCAGTTCGCCGCCCATGGACGTGTACGGCTGCCCGTTTTTGCCGGCGTAGCCGAAACGCAGTTCGGTGCCATCCGGTGTGCGCACGAACGCAGAGCCGTTGACGTGGGCGATGAAGGCGTCCAACGGATCCCGTAGCCAAACCAGTTCGAGGCCTTGGTTTTCGAGTAGGCCTTTTTCCTCGATCTCGCGGCGAGTGGGGTAGGGCTCCATGCCCGCCGTGGTCTGCCGGCCCAGGATGGTGCCGTCCGCCGCCTTGACCAGGTCCGGCGGCAACGCGTACAGCGGATAGCGATAGGAAGCCGAGGGCTCCAGGGAACCGTCCAGGACCGGGGTGCAATAACCCGTGAACAACACTCCGCCGCCCCGTCCATCCCAGCCGGCGCTTTGGTAGAAGTCGAACTCGGCATCGACGGCGCCTTCGAAGGCTGCTGCGGTCTCGCTTTCCATCAAGAGTTGATGGAAGCGCTTGAGGCTCTGCAGGGCGTGAGCGTGTGAGATGCCGGCCGCAGGAAAGAACTGTTGCGCGTACTTGAGGTTCGTCCACCCGATCGAGTTTTCGAGGGCCGGCAGCAGGTCCACCCGATCTAGCCAGGCCCCGGTCACGTCCGGCCGCTCGTCGCCCGGCCCGAGCTTGATCAGCGGGGCGGCGCCATACGGCAATTCACGGCCATAGTCGGGTCCGGTGGGCCCCTTGGCCCGACACGCGCCGAGCGCCACGAGCAGCAGCAGAGGCAGAAGGGTTCGCATCATCATCGCAGGGCGCCTTTCCGCCCCAAAGCAGGGTAGCGGACCTCTGCGGGCGTGCAAGAAGTCCCTTTTGAGGTTCTCCGAGGCCTGCACGAAAGATGGGGCAGAAAGCGCGGGCTTGTTGAGGAGGCCGACCGGACTTGGGAATGCCTCTTGGGGCACGAGCGGGTTGAGCCCCTCGGTCGAACGACCGGCCTACTCGTGTCGGAGCGCTTCGACCGGGTCCATGTGCGCGGCGCGCCAAGCCGGGTAGAGGCCGAAGATCATCCCGATGAGGACCGAGATGCCGAAGGCGAGCACCGCGGCGATGGGGGACACGACCGTTTGTAGGTCGGCGGTACGTTCGATGATCCAGGGGATCAAGAGGCCCAAAGCGACGCCGAGCAAACCGCCGCAGCCCGAGAGGACGGTGGTCTCCACCAAGAATTGCGTGATGATGTGACGGCGTCGCGCGCCGAGAGCGCGGCGGATGCCGATTTCGCGGGTGCGCTCGGTGACGGTGGCGAGCATCACGTTCATGATGCCGATGCCGCCTACGAGCAAAGAAATGCCCGCGATGCTGCCGAGCACGATGTTGAAGATGCGCTGGGTTTCCTTCTCGCGCATGATCAACTCGAGGGGCACCATGACCTCGTAGTCTTTGTCTTCGTGCTCGCGGGACAGCATGGCGCGGCACGCAGCGGCCACAAACGGCACGTCCACGTCGCGCTCGGCTTGCACGATGATTTCGTGCAATTGGACTTCTTGGATGTCGAAGGTGCCCGAGCGAACGGTCACCTGGCGTTCGCCGAAGTAAGCGCGGCCGGTGCTGAGGGGCACGTACACTTCCCCGCCCGCTTCGGATGAGGGGTTGGAGGCCGTGGCGCCCAGGGGTCCGCGCGGCACGAGCACGCCGATGACCTCGAAGTAGTGTTCACCGATGCGCACGGTCTGGCCGACCGCGCGTTCAAACGGGAACAAAAAGCGCGCTACGTCGTAGCCCAGCACCGTCACGAGACTGCGGGATGCTTCGTCTTGTTGGCTCAGAAAGTGCCCGTCGGCCATGATGCGGCCCGAAACCTTGAGGAACTCGGGGGTCGTGCAAAGCACCTTCGGGCGACAGAGCAGATCGCTGACGCGCACCTCCTGGGGCGAGGTCAACACGGGCACGGTGCGCACCACGCCGGGGTAGGTTTCGTCGATGCGGTCGAAATCGGTTCGTTTCAACCCGTAGGCCAACACCCGCGTTTCCTCTTCGCTGACGTTGTCCTGCTTGGGTTTGATGCTGCGCAGGATGACGTTGCGGCTGCCGAGCTCGCGCAACTGCGCCTGGGCCTTTTCGCTGGCGCCTTCACCCACCGCGAGCATCGCGACGACGCTCGCCACGCCGAACAGCACACCCAACGTGGTCAAAAAGCTGCGCAGTTTGTGCAGCAGCAGGCTCGAAATGCCGAGTTGGACCGTTTTCCAGAGGGACAAACCGATCAAGCGGAGGCCTCCTCGCGCGCCGGCTCGCCCGCTAGGCGGACCTCATGGATCAGGCCGTCCTTCAAACGCAGCAAGTGCTGCGCGCGATCGCCGACCTCTTGTTCGTGGGTGACCAGCAGGATCGTCTTGCCGCTGGCGTGTAGTTCGTCGAACAGTTCCAGAATCTCCTCGGCGGTTTTGGAGTCCAAGTTACCGGTGGCCTCGTCCGCCAAGATCATGGCGGGGTCGTTGATCAAGGAGCGCGCGATCGCCACGCGTTGCTGCTGACCGCCGGAGAGTTGGCTGGGGCGGTGATCGAGACGGCCTTGGAGGCCGACGCGTTCGGCCAATTCGACCGCCCGCTCCTTCGCGTTCGGAATCGGGTCGTCCTGGTACACGACCGGCACCAAAATGTTGTCGATCACGTTGAGCTGCGGGATCAGGTTGTAGGACTGAAAGATGAACCCCAACTCCCGACCGCGCAAAACGGAGAGCTGGTTGTCGTTGAGCCCCGAAATCTCCTGGCCGCGCACGGAATACGTGCCGCTCGTAGGCCGATCGATGCAGCCCAGCAGGTTCAATAGGGTGGACTTGCCGGACCCAGAGGAGCCCATGATGGCCCAGTACTCTCCGCTACGGAACTGAAAGGTGAAGTCGCGCAGGGCGTGTACCAGCTCACTGCCCATACGGTAGACGCGCCCTACGTTTTGCAGATCGGCGACCACATCGCCCGGTCGGTCACTCACGGCCGAGCTCCGCGCTGGGCTGTTTGCCTCCGGGCGGACCACCGGGACCTTTACGGCTCCGCGCCCCGCGAGAGCCGCCTTGCGGACCCCCGCGCTTGGGGGTTTCGTCCCCTGCGGCTTCTTCGGAACCCTCTTCGCCTTCGCCAAAGGACTCTGGACTTTGGTCCGAGGGTCGGAAGCTGGCCGGCGGCGCCAGCAGCACGACTTGGCCTTCGTCTAGGCCGGACTGAATCTCGACCCAGCTATTGTTGTCGAGGCCGGTCTTCACCGCCGTGCGCACCGGTTCCTTTGCGCCGGCCACGAAGACGATCGTCTCGCCGCCGTCGTACAACACGCTCTGCTTGGGCACGTAGAGCACGTCCTTGAGCTCCTCGATCAGGATCTCGGCGTTGCAGGACATGCCTGGGCGTAGGCCTTTGGGGGTCTCTTTGAGTTCGATGGTGGCCTTGTACATCTTTTCGTTGCCGCCCCGACGCCAGTCCTGCTCGGAAGCCATGATCGCGACGAAGCTGACCGTGCCTTCGATGGCTTTGCCCGGGTACGCGTCGGTGGTGATGAGGCAGGGCATGCCTTCCTTGATCTTCTTGAGCTTCGTCTCGTGGATCGCAGCGTTCATGACCATGGTGTCCGAGTTGGGGATCGTGCCCAGGTTGGTACCACCCCACACCTCGTCGCCTTCCTTCAGCGTGCGTCCGCGCCAGGTGCGCTCGAGCACGAAGTAGCCGTTCGCCGGCGCGCGCAGCGTGCCGTTTTCCAGCTGCGAGCTGTAGCGCGTGAGTTCCTTGCGTTCGCGCTCCAAGCGATAGCGCGCCGATTCGAGCGAAGCCTCCAAATCCGCGATGCGCGAACGGGCTTGCTTGCGCACCTTCTCCACGTTGCGCTCCCGAGTGCCGACCGCCGCTTCTAGTTCGGCCTTGCGGCGCTGGTGTCCGTAGTTTTGTTTGAGCTCCAAATCTCGCTTGGATTGAGCCAGTTCGATGCGAGCACGCTTCACCGCGAGTTGGTCTTGCTCGTACTGCTGGCGCTGTACAAAACCCTCTTCGTACAGCTTCTCGGTCCAGCCAAGATCCTTTTCGGCGCGGGACAGGTTCTCTTCCTTGATGACGATGGCTTCTTGGGCGGCAGCCAACTCGTTGGTCCACTCGCCGTCCTCGATGGTGTACTTCTCCAGGTCGAGTTTGGCCAGCCGCAGGCTCAGCTCCGCTTCGGCCAAGTCGCTTTGGTTTTGGATCTCTTGGATGTCGAGCTGTTCTTGAGCTTTGATCACCTGGGCCTCGGCGCTCTTCACCTCGATCTCTTGGCGGTTTTTGCGCTCTTCGAACTGCGCTACGTCGAATTCGGCCACGACATCGCCTTCCTTGAGCAGTGAGCCCTCTTCCGCCAGGAAAGTGATCTTGCTCTCCCCTTCGATCTGGGCTTTGAGCTCGATGGCGTCTGCGGCCTTCAAGTCCCCGCGCACGGTTTCGCTGATGAGCAGGTTGCCGCGTTTGACGGGAACCCCTTCCAGGGCCACCTGGCTGGGTCCTTGCAGCATGCGACCGAGCAGGTCGTAGTGGATGGCGGCGTATACGCCACCGCCGAGCAACGCGAGCACGATCAACGTGCGGGTCAGGGCTTTACTGCGCTGGGCCATGGTCTTCGGGGGAAGGGGGGAGAAGGGTGAGCGCGTCGCGGTCGAGGGCCATGCCGGTCGTATCGACCCGTAAGACCTCGAGGGCGAGTTGGAGTTCGAGTTGCGCGAGGCGCAGATCGATCAGGGCGGAGGTGGTCGCGTTGGCGGAGCCGACGAAAGACTCGCGGGCTTCGAGCAAGTCCCGCGTGCTGGCGCGACCGGCTTGCAGCAACAAGTCGGTGCTGCGCACGCGCCGTTCGGCCAATTCCAACGCTCCTTTTTGAATCTGGTACCGCTCGCGGGCGTTGCGCACGTCGCGCACGGCTTCGCGCACCTCTAGTTCGATACGGTCGATGAAGCGTTCGTGTTCCCGCAGGGTCGCGCCATAGGAGATCTCGGCCCGCCGGAATGTGTTGCGCTCGGGCAGGTTGTCGTAAGCGGGATCGAGCGACAACCCCACGCTCCAGCCCACCTGACTGCCGCGGTGATCCAAGGGGCGCCCGTCGGGGGAATTCGAATTGGCGTTGAGCGACAGGCTCAAGCCCGGGCGCAGGCTATCGGCGGCGATGGCGAGGGTGCGACGTGCGTCGTCGAGGCGATCTTCGGAGGTGCGCACGTCCAACCGGTTTTGCAACGCCAGGGCCACAGCGGTTTCCGCTTCGATCTCATCGATTACGGTGATCCCGTCGTTCAAGCGATCGAATTCCGACGCGTCCGGAGAAACCTCGAGATCGATCGGTAGCCCCAGGAAAAGTTTGAAGTCGTCCAATTGACGATCCAAGCTGCCGCGCAACTCGACGAGGCTGTTGATCGAGCGCAGTTCGTCTTGCTTGGCCTGGTCGGCTTCGATCTCCGACATCAGGCCCGCCTCGGCCAAACGTGCGTTCCGTTGGCGCAGCAGGATCAGGTTTTCCAGGTTTTGTTCCTGGTTCTCGAGTTGGTCGATGGCCTCCAACACGCCATACACCTGACGGGCCACGGAGACCGCGAAGGTGCGCCGGAAGCGCTCGTAGTCCCGCACGGCATACACCATCGAGCGCTCGGCTTGGGTCAAAGGCTCGAGCGTGATCTTGGCCCCGGCCGCCCGCAGCAGCGGCTGGGTAATCGAGAGGGATAGGTCGCTGATCGCGTCCCAACCGTCTCCGTCCACGACGACGCGACTCAGGCTGGCCCCAAGCCCGAGCACAATGTTGGCTCCGCTGCCCAAGATCTTGGAGAAGGTCAGAGAGCCGTCGGTGGAAACCGCGGTCGAGTCGCTACCGGTGCCCGAGAGGAGGCCGCCCGCCGAAGCATCGCGGACCACGCCGAAGCGCCAACGCTCTTGGGTCAGACTGAGGGCCGTCAGGTACAGACTTTCCTTTTGCCGCAAGACGTTTTCGGAAGAGTCCGCCGCGATGCGCATGCAGTCGAGGATGCCTAAGTGGCGAAAGTCGGTGCTCTCCCCACGCATGGCTTTCGCCCGCATACTTTCGCTGCCCTCGCCCAGGCGAAAGCGATCGCTGGCCTGGAACAACGCCTCCCGGCGCTCTTCGATCAGCCGGTAGGTCTCTTCGTCCGCGGCCTGCGAGTACTCTTCGGGTGTTTGGCAGGCCAGGGGCAGCCAACCCAGTAGGCAAGCCAAAAGCAGCGACTTGGGGCGCGGAGATCTTGGTTGGGAAGCGATCAAAGCGGAGGGAGAGGGAGAAGGGGAGAACTCGTAGTCTAAGGCCGTGGGCGCGCCGCATCCCCCCGAACCTTCGATCCGGACGATCGGGGAGATGCCTCGTGGGCATGTTTTACCCGACCGTGACCAAAGAACCTCGACCCTGCCCTGGTCGGGCCACGAGCCGCTGCGGTTCGGTCCCTGGAGTGTTCTCCGGGGCGTGCCTATCATGGATCCCGCCGGATCCTTCGCCGGCGTCCCGCTCTCCCCACCGCTGCCATGAAGTTTCGCTGGATCCCGTCCCTCGCCCTGTCCCTCATCGCTCTCGGAGCCTGCGCGAGCCCTCCCAGGGGAACTTTGCAACTCGTGGAGACCGCGCCGGTCGGCACGGTGCTCGGATCGCCGGATCTGCCAGAAACCGCGGAGGTGTGGCGCCACATGATCGACGGAGCGCGCGAGTCGATCGATTTGTGCCATTTCTATCTCGTCAGCGAGCGCGGTGGCCTGCTCGAGCCGATCGTCGATCGCTTGGAGGCGGCCGCCCTGCGCGGCGTCCAGGTTCGCATTTTGGTGGGCGAGAAGTTTTACGGCACCTACCCCGAGCTGATCGACCGCTTCACGGCGCGCAGCGACATCGCCTTGCGGCGTTTGAACTTGGCCGAGCACACCGGCGGGGTGCAACACGCCAAGTACATGGTGGTGGACGGTCACGAGTTTTACCTCGGCAGCGCCAACTTCGATTGGCGGGCCCTGGAGCACATCCAGGAGCTGGGCGTGTACGTGCAGAGCCGGGCTTTGACCCGCGATCTTTTGGATCTTTTCGATTACGACTGGGCGTTGACGGCCAATGAACCCAAACCCGTGCCGCGCGCGCGTTCGCACGAGCCGGTGACCTGTACGATGGATCGGCGGCAAGTGCGCGAACGCTTCCGCAACCTCGTCGACGTACAGGCGGTCTACAGCCCACAGGGTTGGTTGCCCGATGAGTCGCAATGGGATCTACCCGCGTTGCAAGCGATCATCGACGGCGCCGAGCGCACCCTGTTCATCCAGTGCTTGACCTTCGACTTGGTCGATCGAGAAGGCCGGCACTTCGAAGAGCTCGAAGACGCGCTCGTGCGGGCCGCCGCCCGAGGCGTGCAGATCCGCATTTTGGTGGCTGACTGGTGCGACCGCGAAGGGGTCATCGAGGACCTGCGCTCGTTGACCGAGTTGCCCGAGATCGGCATTCGCATGGTTTCGATTCCCGAACACTCGGGGGGCCACATTCCCTTTGCGCGCGTTGTGCACGCTAAGTACATGGTGGCGGATCGTGAGATCGCCTGGCTAGGTACGTCCAATTGGGAGCGCGGCTACTTTTTTGCGAGCCGCAACGCGGGATTGATCCTGCAGGGCGAGGGCTGCGCCGATCGCTTGGAGCACTTCTTCCGCACCACCTGGTCCTCGCCCTACGTGCACGACGTGTTGCCGGAACCGTTGCCCGAATGAGCGCCTGGGACCTTCGCCAACATTGGGCCAGCCATTGGACGCTGGATCCCGAGGTGCACTTTTTGAATCACGGGTCGTTCGGGGCGGTGCCGAGCGAGGTACTGGAGGTGCAGCAAGACTTTCGGGATCGCTTGGAGCGTGAGCCGGTCGACTTCATCCTGCGCCACGTGCCGGAGTTGTGGGAGGCGGCACGCCACGCCCTAGCGGAGTTCGTGCAAGCGGACCCTGCAGGGCTCGTGTTTGTTTCCAACGCGACCGACGGGGTCAACGCGGTGCTGCGCTCGTTGGATTTCGAGCCGGGGGACGAAATCGTCTACACGAACCACGGCTACAACGCCTGCAACAACGTGGTGGACTACGTGGCCCGGCGCAGCGGGGCCCGGTCGGTGGTCGCGCGGATCCCGTTTCCGCTGAGCAGCGCCGAAGAAGCGTGGGCGGGGTTGCAGGCGGTGCTCTCCGAGCGCACGCGCCTCGTTTTGCTCGATCACATCACCAGCCCCACGGGCCTCGTGTTTCCCATCGAGGACTGGGTTCCGAAGTTGCAGGCCCGCGGCATCCGCGTGCTGGTGGACGGCGCCCACAGCCCGGGCATGTTGCCCCTCGATCTGCGCGGCTTGAACGCCGACTACTTCGTCGCCAACGGCCACAAGTGGTTGTGCGCGCCAAAGTCCGTCGGGTTCCTCTACGTGCATCCCGAGCACCGCGACGAGGTCTGGCCCGCCGTGATCAGCCACGGCGCGAACACCCCGCGTCCGGGTTCCCCTCGCCTGCACGACCAATTCGACTGGGCCGGCACGATCGACCCGACGCCGGCGTTGTGTTTGCCCGCGTGCATCCAAGTCTTGGGGGACATGGTCGCAGGCGGCTGGCCCGCCATCTACGACCGCAACAGCACGTTGGCTTTGCGTGGCCGCGAACTCTTGTGCGCAGCCTTGAGCGTTCCCGAGCCCGCTCCCGGCGCCATGATCGGCACCTTAGCCGCAGTCCCCCTGCCACCCGCACCTGCCGATCACGAGCCCAGCGCGTTTACGCCGGATCCGTTGCACACACGCCTCTTCGAGGACCACCGCATCGAAATCCCCGTCTTCCATTACCCCGGCGAACCCAGCCGCCTCATCCGTCTCTCCGCGCACTTGCACAATCGTTTGGAGGACTACGAGGCGCTGGCGACTGCGCTCAAGATCTCGAGTTGATTATCGAGTCCCCCAATCATTACCCCGAAAACCCCGCGCGCTCGCGGTTGTTTTCTTTGATGCACTCGTTGTGGGCCTCTTCGAACGCGAGTTCGGCCAAGGCGATTTCGGCGCGGCCCTCGGTGGGGTAGCCGTCGGTGTACAGGGTCCAGGCGCGGTTGGAGAGGCGCTCGCCGCTAGCGACGTGGGCCCAGATGCGTGCGTAGTCGTCGAAACCGAGGACCTTGGTCCAGTGCTCGAAGTTGGAGGTCAGGTCGTAGAGCTGGCCTTCCTGCAAGGTAGTGAGTTGGCTGCGCACCTCCGCTCCGTCGGAGTGGGTGGCGAGCTCGCGGATGCGCGCCAGGTCATCGCGCACGGCTTGGATTTGGCCGTGCAGGACCTTGCGGCCTTCCTGGGAGTCGCGGGCACCGGATGCCTTTTGCTCTTGGCGCGCGAGGTAACCGCCCGCGAGCAGCAAAACCAAACCGCCGGCGAACAACCAGGCCGCGCCCTCTTCGAGCGGCACGGCTAAGGCTTCGCGCACCTCGGCTGCCTCTTTGTCATCCGAGTCCGCGAAGTGCACCTTTTCCTGCAGCGCGATCAGTCGTTCGCGCACGACGGCGCGCTTCTTGGTCTCGGCGTCCGCGTCCATCGGGTGCCCGGGAACCTTGCCGGCCAAAGCCGCTTGCACCCAGGCTTGCGGCACGGGGGCGTCGGGGCTCAAAGGCTTGGCTTGGGCGGCTTGCTCGGCGTTTTCCCAGCCGAAGAAACTCAATAGTTCAGCCGCTTGCTGCCCGGGGGTGGCTAGTGCCTCGGCGTGCAAACGCCGCAATTCCAGTTGTGCGTACTGCGAAGCAAATTGGGCGTCCGAGTCGTCCATGGGATGCCCCGGAATGCGCCCGTTCATGGCTTGGCTCAAGGCGAACGGCGGCACCTGGGTGGCGGATTCCCAAGGGGATTGGAAGCCCGCTGCCCCCAAGGTGCCCATGCAAAAGCCGATCAGGATCAAAAGGGTCGCTAAAACTTTCACAGGGAACCTCCCACTTTGATGAGGGCGTTGATGATGCCGACCAGGGCCTCACCGACGATCAGTCCGGCGGCCAGCGGCACGCCTTTGCTTTCCACCGCTTTGGCACCGAAGAACTTGGTCAACACGATCGAAAGCACACCGCCGAGGCCGAACACGATCATGTATTGGAACGGCATGTAGAGGGACAAGCCGACCATGACCCCCAAGCCGGGGGAAACGAGCACCGACACGAATAGGCCGAGCACAAAACCCGTCAGGTACTTGCCGATCGGGATGTCGCCGGACTGCACGATTTGGATGGCGGCGTCGAGGGCGGCCGCTTGCGGAGCGCCCATGACCGGCGTGCCTTTCGGAACCTCGGTCAGGCTGCCGCCCGCTTCGGTCAGGGCTTGCAGAGCTTCGGGACCCGCCGCTTCCGCGCGAGCGAACAGGATCTTGGCTTGGTCAGGACCAAACGCGAACGCATCCCACAAGAGCCAAACCGTCAGCAGCGCGATACCGGGTCCAATCCAACAGGTGGCGATCTGCGCGACCTGTTGCTTGAGCGGTCGACCGCCGACGAGGTAGCCGGTCTTGAGGTCCGCCATCATGTCGGCGCACATCGAGGTCGCGACGCAGATGGCGGCGCCGATGGTGACAGCGGGCAAGATCGAGCTCGCTTGTTTCGCGCCCATGATGCCCATCAGGATCGCGATCGCGATCAGAGCGAGTCCGGACAGCGGCGACCAGTCGGTGCGCCCGGTCGTCTGGGCGACGACCAAACCCGCCAACCACAACCACAGGATGCCCGCGGCGGTGACGAGCAACGCCGTGCCCCAGCCTAGCGAATCGCCCCCGGACATCTTGGCCGCCAGCAAAATCATGATGGCTCCGACGATGGTGCCGATCTTGATGACGTTGAAGGAGACCTCTTCGCGCCGACCTTCCGAACCTTTGGATGCCTTGAGGCTGCCGATTGCAGCGCGCAGGGCGGGAAGAGCCACCAAAAGACCCGCGATGGCGCCGCCCAGAATCATGCCGATGCCCACCTTGTTGGCGGTGAAGTTGCGGAAGGCGTGAGCGAGTTGATCCGCGGTGCCGAAGGACTCCTTCGACGTATCAAAGAAGTCGAAACTTCCGAATCCGCCCGGAACCCATCCCAGCAGCACGCAGAAAGGAATCAGCACCCAGTAATTGAGCAAGGTGCCGTACAGGATCGCGAGCCCCGGCCGACCTGCGAGGAAACCAGCGCCCAGGCTGAGCATCGTTACGGCAAACACGAGCCGCATGCCCGACCACGTGCCCAGTTCTTGGCCCAAGTTGATGGAGCGCGGCAAGATGGAGTGCCCTTCGGTACCACCCCAAGCCATCAGGCTTTGCAGCCAACCCCACTCACCGGTGGTCCCCGTAGTCCAGTCAATGCCCCAATCGAGCACCGAGAACTGCAAAGTGGCGGCAAACACCACCCCGATCAGCAGCATGACGGACTTTTCGATGCCCGCTCCTGGCGATTTCAGAATCGCGGCCACGGCCACGGCGGAAGGGAAGCGCAACCGTTCGTAATCGATGATCTGCCGCCGGAGGGGAATGATCATCATGACCCCCAGCAGGGATCCCGCCGCGCAAGCGAGCCCCAAGGCCCACCACGTCTGCGCGCCCAAGGCCCAATCCACCCCGTCTTCGCGGAAGCCGAGCAGGAACAGCACCGGCACGGTGAAGATCACCCCCGCGTTGACCGTGTTGACCGACGACGCGATCGTTTGGAAGACGTTCACCTCGAGGATCGACCCTTGGCGCAAGATCCCGCGCAGGATGCCGAATCCGAGGATGGCGCCAACGGCCGATCCGACGATGGTGAAGCCGATTTGCAGACCGGCGAAGACGATGCCCATGTTGAGCAGCGCGCCGACGAGCACGCCGCCGATCAGGCTGGCGGCGGTGAGCTCGCGATAGGGTCGGGAGTGGTTCAAGTGGCTGGGGGGGCAGCGAACGAGGTGGGACTCGGAGTGCGAAGGGCCAAATTTATGGTTTCGCTCCCCGATTGCCCCAAAAATCGAGTGGATTGCTCGATCCCCGAGCGAGCCGTCACGCCTCTCTCACCTATTAATCAAGCGTACCTACAAAAGCCGTTCGAAGTGGTGCTCACACGCGCCCGAAGCATGGGGACTCGCCTCACCGGTGAGCGTGAATCCGAGCCGCGTGTACAACGCGATCGCGTGGTGGTTGTTCTCGACCACGCCGAGCAGCACCTTGCGGTAGCCTTGTGCGCGCGCCCAATCGATCAAGCGATGGATCAGTTGCGCGCCCACCCCGAGGCCGCGGGCGCTCGGGTCGACCCACATGCCGTACAAGCCGATCGCATCGCTCGGGCCATTAGGCAAAGGCGCGGCGGTGACCAGTCCGACGTCCTGCCAGTCCTTTTCGGCGACGAAGGTGGCGACGGCGGGGTTTGCGAGGCGCTCGGCCCAAAAGGCGTCGTCTTTGGCGGATTCCTCGGCCAAAGTGCGACCAAACGCGTAGGGCGCTTCCGCGAGCGCACGCAAGCGCACTTCCTTGAGCCGCGGACCCTCGTCGGGCGCGAGGCGATGGAGGATGAACATGGGGTGCATCTTAGCGTTCGGGGCGCGAGGGGCAGTCGGGCAAGGCGCTGGCCGGCCTTTCCGCAGGCCTGGGCCCTGGTCCGGAGGCATTTCTGACAGAATGCTGTAGCGCGCCCGTGGGTGGCGACAAGAAAGGGGTGATGGCACGCGATCTCGAACGCCTCTTCGACCGCTTTCGGCGCAAGGGGGACACCAAAGCCCTCGCCAAGGTCTTCGACCGCACCGCGCGGGACTTGCTGGCGTTGGCCCAGCACCTCGTCTCCGACGTGGGGGATGCGGAGGACTTGGTGCAGTCCACGTTCGTGACCGCCATCGATCGCGCGCAGACCTACGATGCGGAGCAACCGCTGCGCCCGTGGCTGGCTGGCATCCTGGCCAAACACGCGCTGAATTGGAATCGTCGCCACCAGATGCGTGCGGCGCACCAAACGACCGAGTCCCAGGAGCCCCTGGGAGCCAGCTCCTTGCACGCTAGCCCATGGCGGCAAGCCTGCGAAGCCGAGTTGCAGGGGGCGGTCGAGCAAGCGCTCGATCGCCTGCCCCCGCGCTACCGCCGCGTATTGCAGCCCTATCTGCTGGACACGCAGGCACCCGAACAGATCGCCCGCACCCTGGGAGAAGCCCCCGGTACCGTCCGAACGCAGATTCACCGTGGATTGGAGCGCTTGCGTCGCATCCTGCCGGCGGGCTTGCTCGTCGGCTACGCCGGATCGACGCGGGGTTGGGGTGCGGTGCGATCTTTTGTTTTGCAGCACGCGCAGGTTTCCGCCGCTCAAGTAACGGTGGGTGGGGCGTCCCTCGCCGCGAGTGCTGCCAGTCCTTGGATACTAGGAGGCCTTTTCGTGGCGCAAAAAACACTGATCGCCGGTTCCCTCGCGGTGGCCGCTTCGTTGGCTTGGATCGCTTGGCCGTCGCAAGCGGCGAGCGATACGAAGCCCGTCCACCAGCCGATCGTCGAGCAGCACGCGCCGGAAAGCGTGACCGCCGTCGCTTCGTTGACCCCGGCTGAGGTACCCGAGCAAGCTCAACCCGCCCCGGTATCCGAAGCGCACCCAAATGAGGGCACCCGCACGGTGGTCGCCCGTGGACGAGCGATCTTGAAAGGACGCTTGCTCGGCGTGGAGCCGGAGGACTTTGCGAAATTGCAATGGGAGGTGGCGCAGGTGCTGCCCCTCGAGGCCGAGAGCGAACCGGGCGGGCCGCAGGCGCCGAAGCAAGCCCCCCAACCCGTGGGCGGTTTGCCGTTGTTGCATTACTACCCGACCGGCGGCGCAGCTGGGGGTAATGCGCCGGGCGAGCGACGGCTCAGCACCGAGGGATGGCACTTTCCGGGGCAAGGCAAGCCGCGGTCGGTGCCCCTTTGGACCATGCCTCTCGCTGGGGTTCCGATCCGTCCCGATGGCACCTTTGAGGTAGATTTGGGCGAACACGTCACCGCCGAGAGCGATCGATTCGAACTGCGCGTGCGGCACGAGTACTACACCCACTCCAAGGTGGGCTTCACGTTTGGCCCGGGAACGCGCGAGCGCCTCGACGACGGTGAACGCTGCGAAGCCCGTGCGGAAGTGACGTTGCGCCCGATTGCGATCCTGCAAGGGGTCGTGCAGTCACAGGGGGAACCTGGGTTTGCGGTGAGTTTTACGCCCGCGACGGATTCGGTGGAGGTTGCGGATTCGGAGTCGGAGGAAATCTTGGGGTACCAAACCGTCGAATCCCCGGCATCCGCCCCCATTCTTTCCGCCTTGAAGCCGTCGGAGGACTCCGAAGAATCTGAACAAGAATCCGAAGCGGTGTCCGAGGAAGCGTACCTAAGCGCGTACCTCGATCTTGCGGCACTCGAATTGTCGGTAGTGCAGGGCGAGTATTGGCTGTTGCAGTCTCACACGATCCAACTCGCCCTGTTCCGTTTTGGCGCGAGCGAACCGGTGGTCACCGGAACGACGGCTTTTGGCGGGGCTTTCGAGCTGCGCTGTGAGGAGGAGGGGGCCTTTCTGCTGGTCGCTTTGCAGGACGGCTATCCCGTCTTGTGCCGCGAGGTCCAGTTGACGCTGCGACAAACGGAGGTGCTGGAGGAAGAACTGGCCGTGGCCTCGGGTGCCGTCCTAGCCGGCCAAGTCAACGACTTCGGACTGTTTGCAGAAGGTGGCTTGCGCGTGCAAGCCGAGCGCCTCGAGCTGCGCGACCCCTTGCCGATCGAGTGGAAGAGCGACCAAGAGCTGGTCTGGGATGGCCGGCAGGTGGTGCGGGCGCGCGTGTTTGCGTCGACCGAGCGCGATGGTCGCTTTGGCTTCCAAGGGGTTTCCCCGGGAGCCTACCGCGTTTCCTTGAGCCCCGATGGTTTGGAGATGATGGCGCCGCAAGCCGAATGGCAGAGCGCCGGCTTCGAAGCCCGCACGCCGCACCAACAGGTCTTTTTGTCCTTGCCCGCCAGCGTGCTGGAGGTCTCGGTCGACCTCGCCGGCTGGACCCCCGAAGAGCGAGAGCGAGCACAGTCGACCCACTGGACCTTGGAGCTGCGCGACGTGAGCGACGGCACCCAAGACGGTGTGCGCTTGGGTCGCTTCGAGTTGACCGTTGGGGCGGGTCAACCTCTCCTCGTTCGACCGGGGACCAAGGTGCGCATCGATTGGATGGCGCCGGAGGGGCTGCCCAGCCGGGAGGTCTGGCGTGGGATGGCGGGGCCGATCGGAAGCTGGGACCAGCATCACCTGTCCTTGCCCCTGCCGGAAGCCGACCCGGGGGAGTAGACCCTGCACGGTCCGGCCAAGCCTCGGGCCGGGCTCTTTCCCGGAAACATGGGCGGGATCCCGGGTGCGAAAACGCCCCCTTTCCTGATTTGGATCATTTCCCTCGGGAAAAGTCCGCTTTACCCAGGTGCTACTCCTTCCGTACGAATCGGGGCCTCCACCCAGATACAATATCGGGCCGGAACGGGGCGTTGCGAATCGGTTCGCCGCCCTCCTCCTGCCTGTGACTCTACTCACTCCATACCTAGCTATGAAAACCAAGACTCTCTTCACCGCTTTGACGGCCACTGCGCTCGCAAGCACTGCGTTCGGCCAGCAGTTGATGGTGCCCGAAAGCTCCAACGACGCCGTGATGTTGTTCGATGCCTTCGACGGCTCGTTGATCAACGCCACGTTCATCGATCTCACCACGGCCGGCGGCGTCAACAGCCCCGGTACTCCGATCGAAGCCAAGCAGGCTCCGAACGGTGACATCATCATCTCGGACCAACTGGCGGACGAACTGTTCCGTTGGTCCGGCGACGGTACCACCTACCTGGGTGAGTCCGCCGCTGGCCTCGACAACATGCGCGGCTTCGAAATCGCGTACGGCTCGATCTGGGTTTCTAACTCCGGTACGAGCAACGCCGGTTTCGACGACTCCATCGTTCAGCTCGACTTGAACCTGAACCTGATCATGGCGCACCCCCTGGCGACCGAAGATCCGTTCGACTGCACCACCTACAACCTGGGTGGTGTGGACGGACTGCTGATCTCCGACATCGCGGGCGAGAACGTCACCTTCTTCGATCCGGCCAACCCGGCGACCCCGACCATCCTGCATGACTCTGACGGAGTTACGGGTGTGGACTTCCCCGAACAGGTTTCTATTCGCTCGAACGGCAACATCTTGGTGGCCGGTTTCAGCTCCCCCAGCGGGATTTACGAGTACGACTCGACCGGTGCCCAAGTGGATTTCATCGACACTTCGGGCCTGTTTGGGAACGGAGGTTTGCGCGGCGTCTACGAGCTGGGCAACGGCAACATCATGTACACCAATGGCAGTGGCGTGCACATCTACGATCCCGTGAGTGTGACCTCTACGACGGTGGCTGCCGGTGTTTCCGGTCGCTTCATCTCCGAATACAGCGGCGGCGGCGATCCGAACGTGACCCCGTTCTGTGACCCGGCCAACAACAACTCCACCGGCGGCCCCGCCTCCCTGACCGGCGTGACCGGCACGGGCATCGGCAGTGGCTTGCACTTGGAAGTCACCGGTGGCCCGGCCACCGAGTTCGGTTACTTCCTGGTGGGCACCGCTCCGGAAACCGTCATGCCGACCCCGATCAGCAACGGTCTCCTGTGCTTGTCCGTCACCGGCGGGAACGTCTTCGGTCGCTACAACGTCACTGGCGGTTCGCTGAACTCGATCGGTTCCTTCGATGCGGCCGGCGTCTTCCAGAACCTGGTGGGCACCTCCACCGTCGGTTCCGGCTTCGACGTGCCGACCACCGTTCCGATCCCGGCCAACCCGACCATCATGGCCGGCGACACCTGGCACTTCCAAATGTGGTACCGCGACACGCCTGCTGGCGCCGGTAGCTCGAACCTGACCAACGGCGTTTCCGTGGTCTTCTAGGTTCCAGCGCTTTTCCAAAGCATGCCGCGGGGCGTCCACCGGAAGGTGGGCGCCCCGCGCGCTTTAACCAGGACGGTTTTGGGGTGCAGGCGGGCCGAATCCGCCGCCTCCTGGTGTTTGGATCTCGAGGATGTCACCGGTTTGGGCTGCGAGGTGGTCGACGCCTGCCAAGTCCTCCGCGGTGCCATCCGTGCGCAGAATGCGGTTTTGTCCTGATTGTCCGGGCAGGCCCCCGGCGAGGCCAAAAGGTTGCTCGATGCGGCGGCCGGTGACCAGGTTGACCTGCATCGCTTCGAGGAAGCGAATGCGCCGCAGGATGCCATCTCCACCCGCATGCACTCCGTCGCCACCCGAGCCGCGTCGCAAAGCAAAGGACTCCACGCGCACGGGAAAACGCCACTCCAAAACCTCAGGGTCCGTCAGCCGTGAGTTGGTCATGTGGGTCTGAACCGCGCTGGCCCCCGCGCGGTTCGGGGTCGCGCCGGCGCCGCCGCACAGGGTTTCGTAGTACTGGTGCTGGTCGTTGCCCCATAAAACGTTGTTCATGGTGCCCTGCGAGCCGGCTGCGACGCCGAGGGCTCCCAGCAACGCATCCACGATGAGCTGGCTCGTCTCCACGTTCCCGGCGAAAACGGCGGAGGGTGCTTCCGGTGAGAGCCAACTCGGGTGGGGCAGGCGAATCTCGATGGGCCGCAAACAGCCCTCGTTGAGCGGCAAGTGATCGTCGAGCAAACAGCGCAGCACGTACAGCACACAGGCGTGCGCGATGGCGGGAGGAGCGTTGAAGTTGCCCGGATGGGGTCCGCTCGAACCGCCAAAGTCGATCGTAGCTCGCCCCTGCTCCGCGTCGATGCGCACGTCCACCCGCACGGCGTGCCCGTCGTCGGAGCGCGTTTCGAACGAGCCGCTGTGCAAACGCCGCAGCGCACGCTGCACACAGGTCTGCGCATGGTCGAGCAGGTGGTCCATGTAAGCGTCCACGACGGGCGCCCCGAACTCCTCGGCGACCGCCTGCAACGCTTTCGCTCCTGCTTCGCAGGCAGCGACTTGCGCCCGCAAGTCAGCGATGTTTTGGTTCGGATTGCGGGCGGGATAGGGCGGCTGGGCTAGCGCTCGGCGCAACGACGTTTCCTCGAACCGTCCCGACCGCACGAGCAGCAGGTGATCCAACAGCACCCCTTCTTCGTCCAAGTGCGTCGAATCCGCCGGCGCGGAACCTGGCACGCGCCCGCCGATGTCCGCATGGTGGCCGCGGGTGGCGACAAAATAGTCCGGGCGTGCGGACCCTTTCACGAACACCGGTTGCACCACGGTGATGTCGGGCAGGTGCGTGCCGCCACGATAGGGTGCGTTGCTGGCGTAAGCATCGCCTGGCCGCAGATCCGACACGCGCTGCATCAGGTCGCGCACGCAGGCCCCCATGGAGCCGAGGTGCACGGGAATGTGCGGCGCGTTGGCGATCAGTTCGCCGCGGCCGTTGAACAGCGCGCAAGAGAAGTCCAGCCGCTCCTTGATGTTCACCGAAGCCGCCGTGTTTTGCAGGACCGCGCCCATCTCTTCGGCCAGGTTCATGAATCGGTTGGCCAGGATTTCGAGGCGCAAGGGGTCCCGCTCGGTGGAATGCGTTTGCGCGGCCGGGTGGCCGTCGGCGTGCACCCACTCGAGCAGCAAATCGCCCTGTCCGTTGAGGGTGGCTTCCCAACCGGGCATCACGACGGTCGTGCCAGTCGCTTCGAGCACCACGGCAGGTCCCTGGAGCCGGTCGCCGGGCACTAAGGCCTCTCGGGCATAAAACGGGACCGGAGCATCCTCCCCGCGCAGATGCACGGAGTGCGTTGCGATGGGGGTCGGCGCAGCAGTGCGGTTCCGGGGAGCGGGAGAGCTCGGGAGGCTCCCATCCGAAGCGGCGCTTCCTTCGACCGCCAATTCCGCCACCACCAACTCGCGACCGGGATCCAAGAAGCCGAACCGTTGTTGGTGTTCCTGCTCGAAGAGTTCACGGGCGCGGTCGGGATCGAAAGCAAGGCGTAGAGCCGTGTCGGACCCCGCGTAGCGCAACTGCCAGGTACGCTCCCAGCGGATCGAGTTGGGTGCCACTCCCTGTTGCACGAGATCCTTTCGCGCCGAGTCCTCTAACTTTTGGAAAGTCGGCTCCCAGTCCATCGCGGACCGTTCGGGGAGTGCACGCTCCCACGATTGCGAGCGCCACGCTCGAAAGCGCGCCAAGCCGATGCCAAGCGCCGATAAAACACCGGCGTAGGGATGCACCAAGATGCGGCGCATCCCGAGCTGTTCCGCCACGCGGCAGGCGTGCTGACCGCCGGCGCCCCCAAAACTCACCAAGCTGTACTGCGTCACGTCGTAGCCGCGCTGCACACTGATGCGCCGAATGGCTCCGGCCATGTTTTCGACGGCGATCGCGAGGAAGCCTTCCGCGAGCTCCGGGATGCTGGGAGTGTTCGGATACTTACGACGTAGCGCTTCGAACGCCTGCAGGGTGGCAGCCCGGTCGAGGGGTTGATCGCGCCCGGGACCTAACACGGCCGGGAAGTACTCGGGGCGCAAAGTGCCCAACGCCACCTGGCAATCGGTCACGGTTAAAGGACCACCTTGCCCGTAGGCAGCCGGTCCCGGATCGGCTCCCGCGGAATCGGGACCCACGCGCATGCGCTCCCCGTCGAAGTGCAGGATCGATCCGCCGCCCGCCGCAACGGTGTGGATGCGCATCATCGGGGCGCGCACGGGCAGCCCGTGGACCTGGCCCGATTCCGTGCGTTCCAACACACCGGCGTAGTGGCACACATCGGTGGACGTACCGCCCATGTCGAAACCGATCAAGCGCTCCAAACCGGCCGCGCGGGCCGTCTCCACCATGCCAACGACGCCGCCGGCCGGGCCGGAGAGCAGGCAGTCCTTGCCGCGAAAGCCTTCCGCTTCCACCAATCCGCCGCCGGATTGCAGGAACAGCAGGCGCGTGTGAGGCAAGGCAGGCCGCAAGCGCTGCACGTAACGATCGAGGACAGGCGAAAGGTAAGCGTCGACGACGGTGGTATGACCGCGCGGTACCCAGCCAATCAAAGGGGAGACGCGGTGGCTGACCGAAACGTGGGCAAAGCCCATTGCAAGGGCGAGCGCCTCGATTTCCTGTTCGTGCTGCGGGTAGCGGTAACCATGCAGGAAACCGATCGCGAGACTTTCGATGCCCGCTTCGAGTAGGGGCTGCAGAGCCCGGCGACTCGCTTCGCGGTCGATCGGTCGCAATACGTTGCCGTGCGCGTCGATGCGTTCTTCGATCTCGACGACCGTCTCGTAGAGGGGGTCGGGCAAAACGATGTCGAGCGCAAACAAATCCGGCCGCGCTTGCGTTCCGATGCGCAGGGCATCCCCGTGACCCGCCGTCGTCACCCAAGCCGTGCGCGCTCCACGCCGTTCGAGCAGCGCGTTCGTGCCGACCGTCGTGCCCACCTTGATGGAATGCACGGGAGCGCCGCTGGCTCCTTGGGATTCGAGCACGTCGCGCACGCCCTGCAAAACCGCGTCCTCGTAGGCCGCTGGGTTTTCGCTGAGCAGCTTGTGGGTGTGCCAAGCACCGTCCGGCGCACGTCCGATCACGTCGGTGAACGTACCGCCACGGTCGATCCAAAACTGCCAAGCTTGCTGCGTCATGCCGGACCGAAAATGTACCGCCGCCACCATCCTTTCCGTGCCTCAATTCGAAAAGAGGGGCGGGAAAGAGCGCGGATTCGGAGGCGGCGGGCGAAGGGGCGCCGAGCGGACGCTACTTTGGGTCTATGCAGACTCTCCATCCCCTTTGGCTCGCCCCGCTGGCGTTCGCCTTTGCGCCCCTTTCGGTCGCGCAGACCTTTGACTTCGAATTGGACGCCGCGCAAAGCTCGACCCAATTCACGGCCCTGTTCGGCGTCGACCTGCCCGGCACGCTGATCGGCGACTTCGACGCCGTCAACAATCCGACCGGCACGACCACCTTGCCTGGACTGTTTGGTGGCAGCGGCAACAATCCCATCGACGTGGATTTGGGCGTGTCCGGGGGAGTGGATTTCCTGCGCGTGCCGACCGGCTCGTTCCAGATGGACGTGTCGACCAATGCGTTGAGCGTCGCGATCTCTGGGTTGTCCTTGGATTTGCTGGGGGGCTCCCCGGCGAGCACGGATACGACCCTAAGTCTGCTGTTTGACACTTTCCGCACGACGCAGCCGACGTCCCTGTTCATCGGCGGTTTTCCGCTCGACGTTCCGATCGGTAGCCAAACCGTTTCGGTACTGGCGGTGGAGCAAAGTGCGCCCAGCATGCTCGGACTGTTGATCCCCGGAGCGAACGCTGGGGAATACACTTTCTCCGCGATCGTGCCGGTGGAGCTGACCATGAACTTCGAGTTCTTTGGTCAGGTCATTCCCGTGGGGCCGCTCGAGTTGCCTTTGCCCGTAGGCGGAGATTTGGTGCTGAACCAGGGCGACGCGCAGGCGACCATCGCGTTCGGACAGATGTTCCAACAGAGCATCCCCGACCCGCTTCCGGGCTTTGAGTTGCCCGATCTGCCCTTCCCGTTGCCGACGATTTTGCCTCCGGGAGGCATCGCGAATCTGCTGTTTACCCTGACGATCGGATCCCTGGACATCGACCTCAACGTGGCCGGGAACTTTGTGGCGAATGGACAGGAGCCGTGCGGCTTTTCGACCTACTGCTCGGCGAACGTGAACTCTTCCGGCTTGGCGACGCAGTTGGCCATCAGCGGCAGCAGCGACGTGCTCGATGGGGACCTGACCTTGACCGGCACGGACCTACCACCCAACGTCTTCGGCATCTTCATCATGTCGGAAGTGCGCGACGTATTGCCTTTGGGCGGCGGCAGCGAAGGGTTCTTGTGCCTCGGGGAGCCGTGCTTCCGTTTGCAGCAGAACATCCTGCACTCCGGGCCGGCGGGCATGGTCGAGCTCTCCCTCGACTTCAACCAACTGCCCCAGGGCCAAGTGTTCCTGCCCGGCTCCACCTGGAACTTCCAGCTCTGGCACCGCGACCGCAACCCCGGACCCACGTCCAATACGAGCCAAGGGGTGACGGTGCGCTTCTGCGACGGGCCCGGGAACTAATCCGGGGCGAATCGGTTCCACGGCCGCCGCTTTCCGACCTGGAGAGCGGCGGCCGTTCGCTGCTCCGACTTCTGGAGCGGTTCGTATACTAGTGCCATGGCTATCCGCTTCCTCCTTCCTGCCTTCGCCGTTTTGTGGATTGCGTCTCCCGCCGGGGCGCAGTCGGGTTTGCAAGGCAAACAGGCGGCCGCACCGCCCGCGGAGATCCTCGCCGGGCATCTCCACGTGCCCGAGCCTTGGCAGCATCCCGACCGCATCCAAGGCAACCTGTTGCCGTTCGAACAGGGCCCCAAGGGGTGGTTCGCGGACGTTTGGGTTCCCGCGGGGGAAGTGTTGATCGTTCCGCTCGGAATCGATCGGGCGCCGCAGCATTGGTCCTTGTCGGTGAACGGTTCCGCGCCGCAGTCGGTTGCCGCGTTGGAAGCGAAAGGGCTGGTGCAGATCGAGAGCTTGGAAGCCACCGACGGCTGGACCGCGATCGCACCGGATCGCTTGCGGCTGCGCTTCGAGCGCGGGGTCCAACTGCGTTTGTTCGAGCCGCGGGCGCACGCTTGGACCACCGAGCGCCCGCACGTATTGGTGCAGGACGCGGGGCCTTGGCAGTTGGTGCAACATCTCTCGTCGAATGTGCGCGTCGCTGGGGAACCAATAGAGGTCAGCGCCCGCCTGCGTGGCGGTACAGGGTCGGTGCGCGTGTTGCAGGCCGAGGCGGACTTTGCTTGGGGCTCGCACTCTCTGGCTGCGCCCCTGACCGCGAATTCCGACAATACCTGGAGCGTGGCGGTTCCCGCGGAGGCTTTTGGCGACGTTCAAGTGGCGCTTCGTTTGGTCTTCGTGGACTCCGAAGGTCGCCGTTGGCAGCGCGCAAGCCTGCAGTCTTTTGACGTGGATGCGGTGGTCTTCGCATCGACAGGGCCCGTGATCTGCCGCGCCGCTGAACCCGGCGTGACGGTTTTGGAGTTGCCCCTCGTTGGCTTCGCGCCCGAGGCAGACAAAGCGCACCTCGCTGCCGAGGTGTGGGCTATGGATGAGCAAGGTGCATGGCAGCCCGCCGTTTGGCTCGCTCGGCAAGTGCCTCTCGCGACCGATCGGGCTGGGCAGAGCTTCGAGCTAGAGCTCGACCACCGCTGGCTCGACGAAGCGGGCCTGCAGGCGCCCTGGGAGCTGCGCAACGTGCGCTTGCAGGATCCGGACGGCTGGAACGTCTGGTGGCAGCAAGACGTTTGGCCGGTGCTGGATGCGCCGATGGCTTCGCCCGTGGCCGCCACGGGAGACCGGTCGAGCCGTCCGACGGGGATCTTCTTTCAAAACCAAAGCGTCGCCCCGGCGCCTGCCCTCGGCACCGACCGCGCAACGCAGCCCAAGTTTGGCTTGATGCTGATCCACGGTTGGTGTTCCGGCGGTGGGGTTTGGGGCCCGTCCCAGTTCGACGGGCCGCTGCTGATCCATCACGACCCCAACGCAAACCGTACCTACGACGAGTTTGCACAGTTGCTCGGCCAGCTCGGCGCCAACAACGAGTCCTTCGGCACGATCGGTCACAGCCAAGGGGGCAACGCGGCGTTGCACCTATCGACTTACTACGTCAGCGGGCTCGATCGGGCGAAAGGACCGCGCCGCATGCAATCTTTGGCCTCGCCGTACCAAGGCACGCCCCTCGCGAGCTTGGGCTTTTTCTTGTGCGGCACGAACAACGACATGACCCCTGGAAGTTCGGCGTCTTGGCTCGCCAACATCCCGATGGGGCAGCGGTCGGAGGTTTATTACTACACGACCTCCAACGCGGGCAGCGCTTGCCAGTTCTTGACGAATCCTTTCTTGACCAACCCCGAAGACGGCACGGTCGAGCAATCCCGTGGGCAACTGCCTGGGGCCAATAACATGGGCCACGTAACCGGTTGGTGCCA
>JAUHXY010000019.1 GCA_030426785.1 bacterium | reverse complement strand
CACCCCGGCGGGGCACCCCTTCTTCGTGATGGAGCACGTCGAAGGGCTCGCGATCACGCACTTCGTCGAACGCCGCAACATGCCGCTCGAAAGTCGCCTGCGGCTCTTTCTGCAGGTTTGTGAGGCGGTGCAACACGCCCACCAAAAGGGGGTCGTGCACCGCGACCTGAAGCCCTCGAACGTGCTCGTGGCCGACCAAGACGGGATGGCGCGGGTCAAGGTGATCGACTTCGGGATCGCGAAGACGCTGCAGCTCGAAGGCGACGATTCCATGCTACAAACCCAAGCGGGAACCTTCCTCGGGACGCCCGAGTACATGAGCCCCGAGCAGGCTGCGGGTGAAACCGACGACATCGACACTCGGTCGGACGTGTATTCGCTCGGGGTTTTGCTGTACGAATTGCTGTGCGGGCAACGGCCCTTCGACAAGCCCCAAAGCCGCGATCGCTACCTGGACGAGCTGCGGCGCTTGATCTGCGAAGTGGAGCCAGCCAAACCGTCCACGCGCGTGTCGCAAGCGGGGTCAAGCCCGGCGGAATCGACGACGAGCATCGCGACCAAGCGTTTGCGCGGGGATCTCGACTGGATCGTGATGCGGGCCATGGAGAAGGATCGCGAGCGCCGCTATCCCTCCGCCAACGCCTTGGCGGAAGACTTGCAGCGCTACCTGCAAAACGAACCCGTCGTGGCCGGTCCGCCCAGCCGCATCTATCGACTCAGCAAGTTTGCGAAGCGCAACCGCGGCGCCCTGCTGGCCATGTCGGCGGTGGCCATGGCCCTGGTTTCCGGTTTAGGACTGGCCGTCGCGGGTTTGCAAGAAGCCAAGCACCAAGCCACCTTGGCCGCCAAGGCAGAAGGCGAGCAGAAGAAGGCGCGCATCGCGGCCGAAGAGGCGTCCCAAGAAGCGTTGGCCGCCGCGCGCGCGGAAACCTTGGCCAAAGAGGCCGCCCTGGAGCAGGAGGAAATCGCCAAACTAGCCACGCAGGCCGAGAGCCAGGCGCGCCAAGAGGCGGAAACCTCCCTGGCGGAAGCGGAAGCGAGCGAAACCTTCCTCATTCGCATGCTGAGCGCGGCGCGACCCGATGCGCAGGACGGCGATCTGACCGTGAAAGAGGTATTGGACGACGCGGCGCTCGATTTGGCTTCCAGCGAGGACTTCGATCGTTTCCCGGAAGTCAAGGCGCGCCTGCATCGCGTGTTGTGCGGAACGTATCGGCAACTCGGCGAACTGGACCTAGCCGAGCACCACGTGCAAGAGTCCCTGCGCATCTACGCCGAACACGTGGACGAAAACCACTACGGACGACTGCTCTCGGTCGACGCGCTCTGTCGCGTGCGCTACGACCAGAGCCGGCACGGCGAGGTGCGCGACCTTACCGAGGACTTGGTCGCCCGGGCCAAGCAGCACTATGGAGCCGAAGACGACCTTACCCTGCAAGCGGAGACTTCGCTGGCGGGGCTGTATTTTGAAGTCGGAGAGTACGATTCGGCGGTCGCCATCTTGGAGCGGACGATTCCGGTCCAGGAATCGGTCTACGGGAGTGAAAGCACCGAAGTGCTGTCCGCCAAGACCAACCTCGCCACCATGTACGGCACCATTCGCCGTACGGACGAGGCCCTGGCTCTAAGTCGCGAGGTGTACGAAACCTCCCAGCGCGTGCACGGCGAGGACCACCCGCGCAGTCTTTCTTGCGGGTACGGGCTCGCGATGGCGCTGGCGCAGGGGGCGAACTGGGGCGAAGCGATTCCCATCTTGGAAGACGTGTACTCGCGCCGCTCGCGCATTCAGGGCGCCGATCACAAGGAAACCATCGGCACCCAAAACCTGTTGGCTCTCGGCTACCACCAGAGCCAACAGTGGGAGCTCGCCGAGAAGACTTACCGCGATACCATCGAGGCCCACGAACGGGTGCTGGGCGCAAAGCATCGCCAGACCATGATGGCCGTGCACAACCTGGGCATGCTGCTGGAGCAGACCGACCAACTGGAAGAGGCGGAGCCGGTGCTCAAGCGCGGCATGGATTTGTTCGTGGAACTGCGTGGGGAAAAACACCCCGAAGGCCTGCAGGCGCGCTACCACTACTATGCCCTCGTGTGCCAGCGTGGCCGCGCCGCCGAAGTCGAGGAGGCCTACTCTCAGACGATCCTCGACTTTTTCGAGGTCTTTGGGCCTCAGCACCCGCTCACCAAAGAAGCCGCCATCGATCACGCCGGCTGGTTGCGCAAACTCGCTAACCAACACATGGACGCCGGTGAATTGGAAGCCGCGGAAGCGCTCTTACAGAAGGTGTTGCACTCCTGGACCGCGCTCCAAATGGAGGGCTACCCGGTGGGCCTATCCAAAAACTTCGAACGCCTCTACGGCCTGATGGGCCGCAGCGAGGACGAGGCGTTGTGGGCCCAGCGGGCCCGGGACGGCAATCAGTAGATGCTGTGAGTTAGAGAGCATGGATGGACCGGACATTCCCAAGTCCGCGGGTTACACCTAAGGCTTCAAACTCAAAACCGCGGCGCAGAGCCGCAAAGGAAGCCGGTCCATGAAGAAATCTACCTACGTCGGTCTCGACGTCCACAAAAACTCGATCCATGTCGCCTTTTCCAGCACCGAGACGGGCGAATGCTCCTCGCTGGGGGGGGTGCCCAATGATCTCACCCGCCTGCTCGCCAAATTGGAGCCCCTGGGCGACCCGAGTGAGGTCCAGGTTTGCTATCAAGCTGGACCTACGGGCTATGGCCTGTGCCGGGAGCTGCGGCAGCTGGGCTATGACTGCCAGGTGGTGGCTCCCGCCAAAACGCCGGTGATCGCCTCCGACCGGGTCAAGACCGATCGGCGCGACGCTCTGAAGCTGGCTCGGTTTCTGGCGACCGGCCACCTGACTTTCATCCGCATTCCCACCCCGGAGGAAGAAGCGCTACGGGATCTGATCCGGGCTCGCGAAGACCTGAAGATCAAAGAGACCAATTCCAAGCGCCAGCTCAATTCCATGATGCTGCGCCACGGTCGTATCTTCAAAGATGGCAAAGCGCTCTGGACCAAGAAGCACATGGAGTGGGTCGAGCGTCAGCAATTCGAGTTCGAGGCCTCCAATGAAGCCATGCGCTCCTACATTCGCGAGGTACGGCGCTATGCAAAGTGTATCGAAGATCTCGACCGACGCATCGAAGCCATCTCCGAGACTCTAGAGCGGGCCGACCTGGTCCACGCATTGCGCGCCTTCAAAGGCATCAAAACGCTGACTGCGGCGACCATCGTTGCTGAAATCGGAGATTTGAAGCGTTTCCCCAGCGCAGGCAAGTTTGCGAGCTTCCTGGGACTCACCCCAAGTGAGCAATCCAGCGGGGAAACGCGCCATCGGGGGCGGATCACCAAAGCAGGAAATAGAAGAGTCCGGCGCATGCTGGTCGAAGCGGCTTGGGCGTACTGGCGATCACCCCACGTCAGCCGTGAGCTGCTCGCTAGATCGAAGGGAGTCAGTGATTCGGTGCGAGAGATCACCTGGAAAACCCAGGTGCGTTTGCACCGGCGTTTGAATGCACTCCGCTATCGGCACATGAGCGCAAAAAAGGCGCTCATCGCCGTCACCCGTGAGCTCGCGTGCGCCATCTGGACCGTAGGCCAGGAGGAATCGCTGCAACACTAAACCGAACTGAGCTCGGCCGCTGCGAGACAAAGGCCATGGGGACGCACTCGTATTCGAGTTGGGCCGCTTTGCGATGCCCGTTTCTTAGAGTGAGCATCCCCCAAGGCGAACAGCTCCACTGCGGTTTCGACCCGCGAACATCAGTCTGACCAAGGTCACTTGGCATTTCGCAGGGCCGGGCTCTCTTCCCACAACGCCCAAACCACCGGAGGTGGCCCAAATGAGGCCGCCCCCGCATCGTCACCCATTGGGTGCCACGAGGCGGGGGCAGACAAACAGACCTATCAAGAAGAGCTAGATCATCGAAACAGATCCGAAGCCTAACTCACGGGTGCTTGACAGGTCCATCCACATCACTCAAACGTAAGGGTTATCGCGTCGCTCAGGTTCGAAGTGGGCAGTGGGTTGTGGTCCCGGTACCACGCCTGAAAATTCCAAGTTTCTCCAACCTGAATGGCGATAGGACCACTCGGTTGAGGAATCTGGAGTAAGTCAACATCTAGCAAGATGCAGCCGTTGGGCCCGCTGTCTAAGACTTGGCCGGGACCGTTGATGCGACCAATGTTCCCAGAGAGGCATAGAGTTCCCTGACTGCCGCCCACTTGAGGAACGAAGCCCTGTGTTTGACTGGTTAGAAAGTAGCCGAAGGTCTGTGGAGGAAGGGAATTAGCTCCGATTCGGAGGGAGTTGCTTCCAAGGACGTTGCTTCCCCAAGCTTGGATTTGGGCGGGGCTCCCAGCGGAGTTTGACGTTGCGGAATGACAGTACAAGTCGATTGCAGCGTTCGAAGTACGCAAGATCCATGCATCGACCAAGCCCTGATTGGATCCCGCGATATCGCCGCCAGTCGATCCTGCAAGGAACAATCCTCCAGTGCGATCCGGCCACAGGCCCACTGCTTGGTCCCTTTGAGTGGTCCCGAATTGACGAAGTTCGATCTGATTTCCGGCCCCGTCATAGTGAGCGAGCCATGGGTCTTCGGTGCCCGACGCACCGGTAGTCAGCGATCCCCAAGTCCAGCCGCATATATAGGCCCCCCCCAACCCGTCCGGGGCAACCGACAAGGGCATATCGCGAGTTGCAGAGCCGAATTGGCGCGTCCAAAGTACATTTCCAGCAAGGTCGACGCGCGCAATCCAAATGTCTGCATCCCCTTGATTCGTACCCGCCAGGTCGCCTGCCGTAAATCCGGTGATGAAGGCATCCCCATCCAAACCCAAGGCGACGCTTACGGTCGACTCCCATCTGGGAGTCGCAAGTTCTGTTCTCCAAAGGAGTGTGCCCTGCGAGTCAAATCTGGCAAACCCGGCATCATAGTCATTGAAGCCGGAACCCAATGGACGTGTTGTACCTAGTCCTGCGATGACGCCGCCACTGCCATCAGGAGCAATAGAGCCAAGTGAGGATTGAGTCGCCGAAGTATACCACCGGATCCAGCTTTGCTGGCCGCTTGCTTGATAGTGCGCAAGCCAAGGTCCTAACGCATTGCTGCCGCCTACCACGAAGACCCCTCCGTTTCCGTCTGACGCGACTCCTTTTACACCATGGGAACTTCCCAAGAAGATGGTCAGATGCCAAACCTGATTGCCTTGTGAGTCGTAGCGCGCAAGCCAAGGATCTGCGTAGAAGGCACCCGTGGCCGGCTCCAGGATTCCGCAGACATAGGCACCTCCATCTCCGTCCGAAGCGATATCGATGGTGAGTTGTGCCTCAGGCGCACCAAATTGGTCTGCCCAAAGCAATTGACCAGAATCATCAATCCTCGCCACCCACGTTTCTTCGACGCCACCAAAGGGAGCGAACAAGCTCCCACTAGTCTCACCGGTTACTAGGATGCCTCCAAAACCATCACTGCTAAGAGCACCGACTTGGTCCGAGGAGGTAGTGCCCAATGCAAGGCTCCAGGAGTTTTGGGCCACCGATGGCGCCATCATCAACAAGCCGCAGAGCGCCGTTCCGCCGATTGGAATTCGTAAAGGGATCTGCATCCCTTCATGCTAGCAAGATTCTCCCAAACTTGTTTCTGTTTTGGCTGAAGCGCTAGGTAGCAACTTGCTCTTCAAGCCCCTTCCTAAGCGGAAAGCATCCTCCCGCACCAGAACCAAGGCGGGCACCAACACCAGGGTGATCAACGTCGCGAAGGCGACGCCGCCGGCCAGGCTGATGGCCATGGGGATCAGGAACTGGGCTTGCATGCTCTTCTCGAACACCATGGGGGCGAGGCCGACGCAGGTGGTCAAGCTGGTGAACAGGATGGGGCGGAAACGGCGGGAACCGGCGTGTAGCAAGGCTTCCGGTGCGCTGAGGCCTTCGTCCCGTTTGCGGTTGACCAGGTCCAGGAACACCAACGCATCGTTGATGACGACTCCGGTCAGGGCGACCACCCCGAACATGGAAAAGAAGCTTACATCGTAGCCGAGCAGCTTGTGCGCCATCACCGCACCCACGAAGCCCAGGGGGATGACCGACAGGATGATGAAGGGTTTGGTGTAGCTCTTGAGCTGGACCGCGATGAGGGCAAAGATGCCAAACAGGGCGATGATCAAGCCGCGCCCGAGGCTTTGCAGGCTTTCCATGCGCTCGCGTTCGGTGCCCTCGAAAGAGTACGCCAAGCCGGGTAGTTCCTGGGCGAGGCGCGGCAGGAAGTCTTCTTTGAGCTGCTGGTTGATGCGCCCCATGTCCGCCTCGTCCTCGTCGACGTCGGCGGTCACGCGCACGATGCGGCGACGGTCGGTGCGCTCGATGGCGGCGTACCCGCGGCCCTCGGTGATGCTCGCCACGGTGGCGAGCGGCATCTCTAGGCCTTGAGGCGTGCGGATGCGCAGTTGGTCGAGGCTCGCGAGGTTGCGCCGCTCGGCTTCGGTGTAGCGCACCAACACCTTGATGTCATCGCGCCCCCGTTGCACCCGTTGCGCCTGCTCGCCGTAGTAGGCTTGCCGCACTTGGCGCGCCAAGGTTTCGCGGGTCAGGCCCGCGGCCAAGCCGGCTTCGGTCAACTCGAAGTTCAGCTCCCGTTTGCCCGACTCGAACGAGTCTTCGATCTCATTCACCCCCCCGAACTCGGCTAAGTACAGCTTGACCTGTTCGGTGGCGGCCAACAGCTTCTCGAAGTCCGCATGGGCCAGCTCGACGCTTACGTCATCTCCGGCCGACAAGCGCGACGAACGAAAGGCGATCGTTCGCACGCCCGGGAGCTCACCGATGCGCGCGCGCCAGTTTTCCACGATTTGGGCGGCGCGCACCGATCGGGTTTCGGCCGGCGATAGCTCGATCGCCACTTCGGCCGCTCCCGAACCGGTCGCGCCGGTCGCTGCGTTCGGGCCGCCCCCGCGGCCGAACGGTTGGGCCCCCAGAGTGGCCGCGACGTTGCGGAACAACGAAGCTTCGCCTTCGGGCAAGGTCGCGTCCAGTTCCGCGCGAGTGGCTTCAGCGGTCTCCACCATGCGATCCAAGACCGCTTGGGTTTGGGCCGCCGACGCACCACCGACCATCTGCAGGCGCGCCGTGATTTCGTCCGATTCGATGACCGGGAAAAACACCACCTTGACGTGCCCGCCCCGGATGGCGCCGACCGTCAACATGCAGATCACGACCGCGAGAGCCAACGTCACGTAGCGAAACTGCATCACGAGGCGCAACGTGGGGCGATAGACCCTTTCGACGAGGCGGTGTAGCCCGTGGCGCAAGCGATCCTGAATCCAAACCAGCGCGCCGGGTTTGCGGCGGATCGAGCCGCCCGAGAGGTGCGCAGGCAAGATCAAGAACGATTCGATCAGGGACAGCAGCAATACGCTGATGACCACCACAGGGACCACCCAAAGGATGTCGCCGATGAAACCCTCGGAGAAGTACAGGGGCAAAAACGCCAGGATGGTGGTGAAGACGCCCATGGAAACGGGCGAGACCACTTCGCGCAGGCCCGCGATGGCCGCCGTTTCGTGTTCGAGGCCTTCTTCGCGCTTGGCAAAGATGTTTTCGCCCACCACGATCGCGTCGTCCACCACGATGCCGAGCACGAGAATGAAGGCGAACAACGAGATCATGTCGATCGAAGCGCCCGCCATGGTGATGAACAGGAAGGCCCCCAAGAACGAGATGGGGATGCCCATCGTGGTCCAAAAGGCGAGGCGTAGGTCCAAGAACAGCACGAGGACGAAAAAGACCAACACAAGGCCCATCAAGCCATTGCGCAGCAGCAAGTCGATGCGCCCGCGCAGGTCGTCCGCGCGGTTGCCCCAAATCGAAGTCTGCACGCCTTCGGGGGTCGGCCAGCTTTGGGCGAAGCCCTTCACTTTCTGCTCGATGTCGAGCACCTGCTGTTTGCCGACGCTGCGCACCGAAACGTAGGCCGCAGGATGCCCGTTGAAGTGGCTGGCGGTATCGACGTCGGCAAAACCGTCGACGATTTCGGCCACATCGCCGAGACGCACGATCGTACCGTCGGGTTGCGTGCGCACGACGAGGCGCTCGAAGTCCAGCCCGTCGTAAGCCTGCGCGCTGGTGCGCAGCAGGATTTCGCCCCGGTCGGTACGAATCGAACCGGCGGGCAGGTTGACCGAGTACCCACGCACCGCTGCCGCCACTTCGGCGAAGGTCAAGCCGTACGTGCGCAAGGCTCGCTCGGAGACTTCCACACCGATCTCGTAGTCGCGGACGCCCTCCACGGAGACCAGCGAAATCCCGTCCAAGGAGGATAGGTCATCGCGCAAACGGAAGGCCAACTCCCGCAGCGTCCGCTCGGACGCTTCGCCCCACAACGCAACGGTCAGAACCTTACGTAGTTGGATCGCGTCTTGAACGGTCGGCGTTTCCGCGTCTTGGGGCGGGAAATTTTGGATGCCGTCGACGGCCGATTTGACGTCGTCGAGCACCTTGTTCTTGTCGGCGTCGTCTTCGAGCTCCAGCGAAACGACGCCGCGGCCTTCCGAAGAAGTCGAGCGCACCCGCTTGATGCCCTCGATACCGGTCACCGCCTCCTCCACGCGCCGACTGATGCCTTCTTCGACCTCTTCCGGCGTCGCGCCCGGATAGACGACGCTGACGGTCACCGTGCGCGGATCGATGTCGGGGAAGACGTTGACCTTAGAATTCAAAGCCAACACCGTGCCGAGGAACATCAGCGCGACCATCAGCAGGTTGGCGGCCACGTGGTTCTTGGCGAACCACGCGAGGGGCCCTCGCATCGTGATCTCGGGGTTCATGGGCTAGTTTTGCGCCTTCAGGGTCGAGTTGGAGGAGGGGCCCGAATCGGGCGCGGCGGCTTCCTCGGGAATGCGCACCTGCATGCCGTCGGTGACGACTTCCAAATCGCTGGTCACGACGCGCGCGCCATCCTCTAGGCCACGCACCCAAACCGAATGGTCGTCTAGGTAAACGGTTTCCACGGGAGCGAAGCGCAGGCGGCCCTCTTCGTACACCCAAACGATGTTTCCGGTGCGCAGGGAAGAGCGCTGGATGGAGGTCACGTCGTGGATCGTGTTGCCTTCGATCTCGACGTCCGCAAAGGTGCCGGGCAATAGACGCTTAACCAGGGAAGCGGGCAATCGGCTGGTGTCGAGGTTTAGCACCACCGAAGCGAAACGGCTGGTGCTGTCCAGTTCGCCTTCGAACAGAACGGCATGCCCCGGCAGGGTGACCGTTTCGCCAGCGACGCGAACCACGGCGCGGGCAGGGCTCGGCGGCAGGCCGGTGAGGACTTCCAACGGGTCGGCGCCTTGTGGCGGGAAGGAATCCAGGCTATCCAACGCTTCTTCGATCCGTTCGCGCATGTAGGCCGGCTCGAATTCCCCGGTGGTCTCCACGACGACGCTGGCGAAGCCGGCGCTGGCGTGGGAGCGGATCTCCTTCAAGCCTTCCACGGCCATCAGCACGCGCTCGATGGGCACCACCACCTGCTCTTCGAGTTGGGTCAGACTCGCCCCGCTCCACGCCACGCTCGCGGTCACGTGAATGGGCCCTTCGTCGGGTCCTTCCGTCGCTTCGCCGGGCAATTGCACCCAGCGCAATTGATCGGCGCGCAGGGGCACGGACATTTCGTAACCCTGCGTGGAATAGACGTTTCCCAAGGCCTGGTTGCGGCTGACGACACCGCCCACGTTGACGTGGGCGGAGACGACGCGTCCAGGCCAGGGCAGAGAAATCTCGGTACGTTCCAGGTCCAGTCGAGCTCCGCGGAGAGTGGCTTGCGCGGCGGCGACGCGGGCTTGCGCTTCTCGGAGTTGGGGTTCCTTGCCGACCAGCGGCGGCACCGGTTGGTCTCCGTGCAACACCTTCCACTCCTCGCGGGCGGCCTCGGCTTCGGCTTGTAGGGCTTCTAATGCGGTCCCTGCGCTCGAGACTTCGGCCTGCGCGCGAGCGACCGCCAATTCAAAGTCCGTCCGCTCGATGCGCACCAAAGGCTCCCCAGCGCGGAACGTGCCGCCCTCGTTGAAGGCCGGGTGAATCGCGACCACACGGCCTTCCACCTGGGCGACCAAACTCACCCGGGTGATGGGTTCGAGGGCTCCCGTCGCGCGGATCAACACCGGGGTGTCCGTGCGCTTGGTGGTATCGACGCTGACGAGGGGGGAATAGGTGCGCTTGGCGAAGCTCGGCGGAGTCTCGTTGCGGCTCGACAGGCCTTTCGCTCCGAAGAAGCCGATCAGCAGCACGCCAAACACGAGCAGCGGTTGCAAAACCCAGCGATAGCCGGCCGCGATGCGATGAGAGGTGGATTCCATGGTTATTCGGCTGTTTCCGCTGCGTTTCCCGTCGCGGAGGGGTCGGGGGTCCAGGCGCCTCCCAAGGCGAGGTGCAGGTCGATGCGCGCATTCCACAGGGATTGCTGGAGGAGCAGCGCACTGTCTTCGGCGCTTGCGCGGCGCCGCTCGGTGTCCAAAACGGTTAGCAGGAGGCCCACACCGCGGCCGTAGCGCTCGCGCGCTAGGTCCTCGGCGAGGCGGGCTTCGCGCACCTGTTCTTGCACGGTCTGCCACTGTTCGCGCAGCTGTTGCTCGGCGACCAAGGCGTCCTCGACCTCTCGGCAGGCCGTCAGGACTTGCGCGCGGTATTCGGCAGCGCTGGCTCGCAAGCGTGCCCGCGCCGCGTCGATGTCGGCCTCCAGGCTGCCGCTGCCGAACAGGCGCACGGCGAGGTCCCCCAGCAGGGTGCCGAACAGGCGGTCGGTGTCGAACAGGTCTTCGAGCTGCGTGCTCTCCCAACCGCCTTGCGCGGTCAAGCGCAGATCGGGATACAAGGCGGCTACCGCCACGTCCACGTTGGCGGCTTGGGCTTGGACCCGAAAGTTCGCGGCGCGCAGATCGGGGCGCCGATCGAGCAGGTCCGCCGGGACGCCGGCAGGGGGTTGGCTCAAGGGCGGTAGGGGCTCCAGCAGTGGGAGGGAGAGGGACTCGCCGGGTTTTTCGCCGAGCAGTTCCTGTAGGAAGTGTTCGTTTCGCGCCAACTGCAACCGCAGGGCGGGCAGGGCTGCCCGGGCGCCAGCAAGGTTTTCCTTGGCTTGGTGCACGTCGACCGCATCGGCCCCGCTGACCCCGCGCTCGTAGCGGCCGTTGACGATGTCCAAGGTGCCTTGGCGCGAGCGCACGATGCTGTTGGCGAGTTCCAGCCGCCGGGTGAGTACCGACAGGGCGACCCGTTGGCGCGCCACAGCCGCGATCAAACTGTGTTGCAATGCTTCGCGGTCCTGCGCGCTGGCCAACGCTTGACCCCAGGCCGCGCGTTCCAACGAACGCAGCCGGCCGAATAGGTCGGTTTGCCATGCCAACGTGGCATTCGGGCGCAGACTGGTCGAGTAGACCCGATCGGCGCCAGCGCTGGGAGTGACGAACCCGCGGCTCGCATCGATGCCGACATCCAGGGACGGACCACGGTTGCCGCCGACCGACCGCGCTTGGGCTTCGGCCGCGAGCACGGCTTGTGCCGCGCTTTCGAGGGTGAGGTTCTGGGCCAACAATCGCTCGACGAGGTCGGTCAAGGCCACATCGCCCAAGTCGATCCACCACGGGGACTGGCTAGCGGTGGTTTTCGCCTCGGTGGTCTCCAGGTAGCGGTTCCCCAGCAAGTCGTCGGTCGGTACGACCACGGAGCCACCCGTCCCGCCTGGAGCGGAACAAGCGGCCACCCCGGCAGCCAGCAGGGCACTCCACCGCCAGCGTTTCATCCAAAGGGTTAGGAACATCATTGGGGCAGACTGGCCAACGTGGTTTGCACGATGTGATCAGCGATCCGATCGATGCGTTCGGGGGAGAGCTCGCCGTGCGCGGGCAGATCGAGCAAGCGGAAGGCGATCGGGCGGGCAATCCAAAAGAAGGCCGTGCGCGACGCGACTCCCATCGAAAACAAGCGCAATTGCTCGCGGTCCTTCAAGTCGGGAGCGATCTGTTGCAGCAGGTGTTCGATAGCGCGGTGGCGCAGCAGGACGGCGTTTTCGAAGACTTGATCGTCGGGGCCTTCGGGGCGCCGCATCTCTTGCTCCAACAGGCCCGCGGCGACGGGGTGGGAGCGCTCGGCCATCACCGAGAGGTGCTGGCGCACCAAACGACCGAGCATCTCTTGGGCGGTCGCTTGGCCGCGCACCTGCAGCGCTTCGTGGAGGAGGGGGTTGCCCCCGTCGGTAATGTGGTTTCCGCGCGGGCCGAAGCGGCTCAGCACGGCTCGATAGAGCTCCTGCTTGCCCCGAAAGTGGTAGTTCACGCCACCGTGGCGCACGCCGGCTTTGGCCGCGATCTCACGGATCGTGACCTGGTCGAAACTCTTCTCGGCGAAGAGTTCCGCCGCGGCATGCAGCAGCTTTTCTTTGGCTTGTCCGTGGCCGGAGACCTCGGGTTCGGCCCTGGAGCTGGGGCTGTGGGAGGGGGCGTCGGCTTGGTTCATGGGCTTTACCTGGACGAACTATCGGGTGATTTTGTCCAAGTGGATTGTCCAAATGGACAAAGCTTGCGTAAAGCCTCCCTAAGTGCTGATTTCGCAAGGCTTTTGGATCTGGATGCCGATTGGGCCCGAATCTCATGCGGATCCAGCCTGCCGCGCTCCCCCCTCGCCGGGAGAGAGCTCCGTCGGTTGAAATGCGACAACCCCCCTGCAATTAACGCCCTGCCCGTCCGTAACGAAGCTATGCCCCTGCTCCGCTTCCTCGCTCTCGCCGTCTTGCTCGCCGCCCTGGGCGGTGCTGGCTACTATCTTTTGCGCCAAACCGACGGGGGCTCTTCGGAGAGCCTCGAGGGGGATGTGACGTCTGGGTTGACCTTAGAGGAGGCCGACCTGGGTCCTTCCGCCGATTTGGAAGGCGTCACGTTGGAGGGTCGCGAAGAGCTCGCGGCCGATCCCACTTCCCGGGAGAGCATCGCCTCGCGACGCATCGAAAAGCAGCAAGCCGAGGCCTCGGTCGAGTCCCTCCCGGACGCCGAACACTACCGCGGCTACGTCGTCGATGAGTACGGCGCCCCCGTGGTCGGGGCGCAGGTCGAAATCGGACGTTTGGCGCCCCAGGAAAAGCTCGAAGCACGCTTTTCCTTCAGCACCAAGCCCATCAGCTACCAAGCGGTCACCGGCAAGGACGGCAAGTTCTCGGTCCCGATCAAAGAACCGTTGGGTTTGAAGCTCGACTTCCACGTCGCCATGCGCGGCTACCAAATCGCCAAAGGCGAGCGGGCCATCGAGGGTTTGCACGTGGGAGACCTGGGCACCTTCGTGCTCGAACCCGGCGTGGTCATCGAAGGTCGCGTGATCGACGAAACCGGCGGTCCTGTGGCCGATGCCGAAGTGTACCGCGTCGCCGTCACCACCAACCGCAACGACGGCGCCCGCGTCGCCATGGCGGCCATGGGCATCGGTGCGCGGCCGGGCTCGGTCCAAACCGATCGGGATGGCCGTTTCGAAATGCCGAACGAAGCGCCGGGCACCATCGAGTTGGCCGTCGATCACCCGCGCTATCTGCCCACCAGCTTGACCCGCGAGGTTTCCAGCCGCGAGATGATCAGCCAGTGGACCTTGCAGGTGGAGCAAGCGGGCACCATCCAAGGTCGCTTGTTGGGGTACCCGAAGGGGCGCACTGGGGTGAGGGTGGCTGCCCGTCAAGTCGAAGGCGAGCGCATCCAAGAGGCTTCCGCCGATCAGGGCGGTTTCGGCCGCATGATCAAAGCGTTCATGAGCCAAGCTGGTGAATTCGGCGCGGACGTGGAGCCGGATGGCAGCTTTACGATCATCGGCTTGCCCAAACAGGGCAAGTTCGAAGTGCGCGCGTTCGAGCCGGATAACTGGGTCGAGCAGCGCTTTTTGACACCCATGGTCGAGGCCTTCAGCGGCGACATGTCCCTCGTCTTGCCCTACGACAACGGTGCGCAGGTTTCGTTCGAGGTCGTCGACGCGGTCACCAAAAAGCCGATCCGCGAATTCACCGTCAAAGCCAGTTGGCCGAACGAAGGCCAACGCCTGTTCTTTTCTCCGTCCAGCGACAAGCGCGTCGAGCGGCACAAGGACGGCAAGGTCACGCTGTACGAAGTGCGGCCGCCCAAGGACCCGGACCTGTTGACCGTGCGCATCCAATCCCCCGGCTACTTCGACGGTTGGATTACGAACATGACCGTAGGGCAAGGCCGCAAGACCGATGCGGGTCTGATCGCTCTGCAGCCGGCCCCCGTGCAGAAATTCCTAGTGCTCGACGCCAAAACGCGCAAACCGGTGCGACGGGCACGGGTTTCGATCGTGGGGCACTCGGCCGGTATGGCACTGGCGATGGAGGACGAAGCCGATGATCTGGAAGGGGAGGTGCTGGCAGAGGACTCCGCCAAAAACCACAAGCGCTCCACCAACCGGACCGACAAGGAAGGCCGTTGCGAGCTGTCCTTGTTCCGCGCCGAAGCCGCAACCCTTAAGGTGAGCGCACGCGGCTACGCGGCCTACCAAGAAGACAACTTCCCCCTGGCCGACAACCCCAGCGAACACACGGTCTACCTGAGCCAAGGCGCCACGATTCACTTCGAAGTGCTCGATGAAGAGGGTGTCGCGGTGGGCAACGCTGTCATCGCGGCCAAGGATCGCAAACCCTTCCGCTGGATGGGCGTCGAAGAAAACGGGCGCAAGAGCCGCACGCGCGTACCCCCGGGCACCTACTCCTTCCGTGCGAGCCGCATGGGACGCAACGCGCGCGGCGGCCGCGGTGGCTGGCGTATGGAGGGCAACGACGAAGGCGCGGTTTGGACCGAAGTCACCGTCAAAGGCGGGGAAACCTACGACGTCGTGTTGACCGTGCCCGCCCTCAGCCAGGTGACCGGCCAAGTGTTGGCGGCCGGAGATCCCTTGGTGGGGGCCCGCGTCGCAGTCGCTTGGGTTTCGGAGAACGAACCGAGTGACGCGATCTACGAGATCATGGATGCGGCCGGTGGGCAATATGGGTCGAATGCCGAAACCGACGCTGCGGGCAAGTTCCTGCTGCGCGACGTCAAACCCGGCTACTACCGCCTGCGCGTGCGCCACCCCGACTTCGCTATGTCGCACCAACAGGTCGTGCACGTGCTCGATCGGGGCGCGGACGTCAAGGTGTTCATGCCGATGACGGGCGTTGCGGGCCTTGTGACCGATCCCAACGGCAAGCCGGTGGTGGGGGCCAAGGTCTACGCGGAGTACGCTCCCCAGGACGGCGAAGAGCCCGACAACAATTGGGAGGCTCGCTTTGGAAGGCAACTTTTTGGGGGCCAAATGCCGCATGTCTTGACGGACGGGCGCGGTGAATACTTGCTGCGCGGAGCGACTCCTGGACGCCCGCTGCGCGTGCGCGCGGAGGCGGCCGGCTACGTCGACAAACGTTCGGAGGTTTTCCAGATCGCCACCGACCAAGTGCGCACCGATACCAACCTGCGCTTGCAGGCGGCCGGGGCTTTGCTCGTACGTGCGATGAGCCAAGAACCCATCTCGGGCATGCTGTTCGTTACGGCCGAGTACCGCGGCGAGGATCAAGCCCAGCCCGATGGGGAAATCACCTTCCTCGAAGGCGGCCAAACCACTCTCGAAAACCTGCAGCCGGGGCCTTGGGATGTGACCCTAACCCGTCGACGCATGGGCCCGCGCAGCGAGCGCGAGGTGTTGAACACGCAAAGGGTCGAAGTGGTCGCGAACGAAACCGCGAGCACGGCGTTCGACCTCGATCAGCCGTGATCGCAGACCAGGCCTACTCGGGTTTCTGGAAGCGCAGCAGGTAGTTCTCTTCGAGCCCCGGCAAGTCCACCTCTTCCAGGAGGGCAAAGCCGGCGGCTTGAACCTCTCGCGTGACGGTTTCCTTGCCCGCGCGCACGTGCCCCAAAATCCAATCCCGCGACACGCCGGGGATGCGCTCGAAGTCGACGATCACCAGCACGCCGCCAGGGGTCAGGGTCTCGTACAACGAGCGCAGCATGTCCTCGTGGTACTCAAAGTGGTGGTAGGTGTCGCACACGAAGGCGAACTGGGCGCTGTTGGCGGGCAGGCCCAGCGAGCGCTCGAAGGATAGGCGCGGCGTGACGTTGTCGAAGCCCGCTTCGCGGCAGCGCTCCGTCAGGTGCTCCACGAACTGCGGCGCGATGTCGACCGGGATGACCCGCCCTTGCGGACCCACTGCGGCGACAAAAGGCGCGACAAACAGCCCGGTGCCGGCGCCCACGTCCACCACGGTGGACCCCGCCGTGATCCCCACCGCCTGCGCGATGGCATCCCGCTGCGCGCAGACCTCCCGACTCTCCGCTTCCCAGCGCGTCGCCCACTCATCCGGATCGAGCTCGGCGCTCAAGAAGTTGTCGTTGATTCCAGCGGGCACGGGTGAGCGTTCGGCTTGTTGGGGGAGAGACGAAGGGGTGCTTTGGCAGGCCCAGAGGCCTAGCACAGCAAGAAGGAGGAGAGCGCGCATGGACAGCATAGTACGTGGACCGCAGCGTCCCGTCACGGTCCCTCCGGACGGACGAATTCCGCTCCCCGATCCAAAGTTGGGGAGCCTTCGAAACGGCGGGCAAGTCGAAGGTCGTTGCCGGCCGGGCTTGCCGTGTCGGGAAAGCCGTGCTGTGAAACGTCCGCTATCGACGCCGTTCGACGATCAGAGCGCCGCGCAGATCGCCCACCGCGTAACCGACGGCCTGGTCGTCGGGGTAGCGCTGGGCGAGGGCGTCGCGCACCTCGGCGGGGATGGCTTCCCGCTCGCCGTGGCACACCAAGCACATCGCGTTCGGGATGAAGATGCCTTGGATGAACACCTCGTGGCCGTCCACTTGGCCCGAGAACGTGGGCTGCTCGGGCGTCAGGCCGGCGAGCACTTCGCGTTCCGCGGCCGTGGGCGTGTTCGTCTTCGAGTTGCGCACGCGCGTGCCAACCCGGCGCACGGTGAGTTCCTCGGTGGCGATGGCTTGGGCCTTCTCCGGCGCCAGGTCCGCGCAAACCCGAATGGCCGCGGCGGGCCCTTCCGCGGCCATGGTGCTCTGCAACTCGCCCATGAGCGCCTTGGTGAGCTCTTGGGTCATGGCCTGGGCCTGTTCGACCGGAATGGGCTCGGCCCCGCGGCTACACGCCGGGAACAAGCATAGAGCGGTGAGGCAAGCGGCTAGGTTGACTTGGATCTTCATGGTGGGTTGGGGTTGCGTGGTCCTCGCAGGCCGGAAGTTTGGAGCCTAAAGCGTAGGGGAATTCGCGCCCTGTCCCGCGTCTAGGGCGGGAACGGGTCGGAGTGTTGGCCCAGATGCGCGCCGGGAGCCCTACTGGGCGTTCTGGACAAGCTCTCCGGTGAGAGCACGCAAGAACGTGGTGATCGAGGCGACCTGCGAGTCGCTCAGTTCTTTCCCCAACTGAACCTTGCCCATGAAAGCGACCGTTTCCTCCAAGGAATCGAAGCGACCATCGTGTAGGTAAGGTCCGGTTTTGGCCACGTTCAGAAGCGATGGCACTTTGAAGTGGTAGCGATCCGACTCTTGGCCGGTGACTTCGAAGCGACCCAGGTCTTGCCCCTCGACCGCTTCGACCAGACCGAGCTTCTGGAACATGTGACCGCCGACGGATCGGGTGGTGTGGCACACCGTGCAGCCGACTTGGACGAAGGTCTCCAGACCCTCGAGCTCTTGGGGGGAGAGAGCCTGATCCTCCCCTTCCACCCAGCGGTCGAAGGGCGAGACGGTGACGAGCGTGCGCTCAAAAGCACCGATCGCGGCGCGCACATGGTCGGCCGTGAGGGCATCGCCTCCAGCTTCGGGGAATGCCTGGGCAAACTCTTCACGGTAGCTTGGATCCGCGGCGAGGATGCTCACGATCTCGTCCTCCGACACCAAACCGTGCTCCACATCGGTCAACATGGGCATCGTGGATTGGGTCTCCACGCTATCGGCCCGCCCGTCCCAGAACTGTGCGAACTGCCGGAAGGCGTTGAAGGTCGAGGGGGCGCTGCGCTTGCCCAGCAGGCCTTCGGTCCCCGGCGATACCTTCAAATTGTCCTGCCCGAACGTGTCCAACCCGTGACAGCTCGCGCAGGACACATCGCCGGTCTTGGAGAGGGCCGTTTCGTGGTACAGCCGCTCGCCCAAAGCCACCAAAGTCGGGCTCGTGGGGACCGGAGGGGCCGGGGAATTCGGCCATTGGAGGAACGGGGCCCGCAGGGAGGCTACATCCGGCCCTGCGGGCACATTTTCATCGGAACTGCAGGCAAAGAGCAGGAGCCCGCCCCCGAGGGCGGCAAGAAGGACTTTCATGGCACCCTTTGGGAGCCACGGATCGATCTTGGGTTCCCGACAGACTCAGTTTTCTTGCGATAACGAATCGATCGTCATCGAACCCTTGGGTCCAAGTTTGGATAGCCGATCAGCCGCCCCAACCAGAGAAGTCATTGATCCGCCTCAACATTCGAGATGCCGCCCAAGTCATCCTGATCTCGGCGGTCCTATTCTTCCTGGCGTTCGCCTTCTCCTCGGGCGGTAGCTTTGACAGTGGAGTCGTGTCCGGGCTGTTGTTCTTTGGGATCATGCTGTTCATCCCCTTTCGCTTCGCGCAGTGGTGGATTCGAAGGTTGAAAGGAAAGCCGAACTACTTTTCCTCCTCCGACGGCCTGGCGGTTGGCGCATTGTTCGCTTATGTGATTTGGGCCCAGATCGAATTCACGATGCAGAATCGAGCGATGGAAGTTGGGGATCGGTTGCTCGTGCGAGTCGAGGAACACGCTCGTCGCACCGGAAGTTTCCCGCCCAACCTGGACCGGCTGCGATCCCCGGAAGATGGCCCCGACTGGCTCAAGGCCGACTTATGGATTTTCTCGGGTCCGCGGCTCCGTTACGTGCATGACCCGCAGCTTCGCCGGGTACCTAGTATCCACTTTGGATACTGGTGCAAACGGGTTGGGGGCGAGTGGATTTTTGACGGTTGACTTCACTAAAACGACTCACCGCAGTTTTGTTGACGGGCGCGTACGACAAAAAACTTATACACCACCCCACTAAGGCTACACTAGACTTCGATGAAGAACGCTTTTGTGCTTGCCTGCGTCTACGCGTTATCTCTTGCCTGCAGTCTGCCAAACAGTTCGGATGTCCGTCGCGGGCAGCGTGACCTGTCTGCCATTGAGTCCGAAGTAGACTCCAATGGAATCCTCGCTTCGGAACTTGCTTGGGAAGTATGGGGAAATGAACAATGGGCTGTGATTCGAACGAAGAGAGTTGGACGAGATCCAATTAGCTGTGGGTTCTTTCACATGCGGTGTGCGGTGATCCTCTGCCTTGATCGTGGAATGAGCGCTTTCACGACAATCGGAGTCCGTCCAAAGGGTGAGTGGATGTTCCAATGGATTGCAATGTCTGACGACCCAAGTAGCTTAGTGGAGTTAGGGCCATACGACTGGCCAGAGTCGCCAATAGGCGTGCCTATCCCCCGGATGTACGATGCGAATGAAGTCAAGTACGTGCATGAGCTGAAAGATCTAGAACTGCTTTGGGCGGCATACGTGGCTGACGGCATGGGTTTTTCACAGGAGGATGTGTTTAAAGATTTCTAGCTGCGCCCCCACCGCTTCGTGGCAAGAGTGACCCTGCCAGAGCGCTCTTGGCGGCGACATGCGTTGAAGCGCCCCACTGTTCCTCCCCAGGTTCCGGTGGACGGCCTGCAGGACGAAGATCTGCCCAGCCGTGAAGGTGAACTGGTCAGGGCCGTAGACCATGCGCTGTTTCGTCGGGGAAGTGACCCACTCCCTCTCTTAGGGCCACGCGACAGAGGATGTTTCGCGGCTTGCTTGGGCTGGTAATGGCCGCAATTTGCCTGGCCTAACCGGGTCGAATCCGAGGCTTGGCCGCTCGAAGGTGCACCGCTCCCAATACGGAAGCTGCGTCCTCCAAGGCTCCGTTGTAGGTGGTTAGCAGCGGTCCTCTTTCGCCCTGGACTAGCCAGGCTATTTGCGCTCCAAAAGCGGGGTGAAGTAGCGGTAGTAGACTTCGAGGGACAGTACGCACATGGCCGTCGTGTAGCTGCGATCCAGGTTGGAGTCGGCCGCGTAATCGGCGTAGATGGAGATGGGTTCCCAGGAGCCGTCTTCTTGCTGGGAGGGCAGTAGGGTTTGTTTGAGGCCTTCGTTCCAGCGCTCCCAATCGTCGCCGCCGGCGCGCAGGAGGGCTAGGCTGGCGTAGTACCAGAAGTACAGGTTGGCGCTGCCCTCGTAGACGAAAGCGCGTTCGCCGCGGAATTCGTACTTTGTTGGGATGCGCTCCGTCAGGAAGGCGCGCGCGGGCCCGTACGTGCGGCTGGACAGGTCTTCGCCCATCAAGGACAAAGCGAACAGCGCCGCCGGGGTCGACGCCGGCAAGGTGGGGTACCGGTCCCGCAGCCGGCTGGGGGAGTGGTTGTAGCGGAACGCCTGCATTTCGCCGTCCCAAGCGTTCAACAGGAAGGTGCGCGCGTGATCGAGGGATTCTTGGGGCACTCGCAAGCCACCCAGCCGAGCCGATTCGAGCGCCATGACCTGCCAAGCGGTGACCGATACGCGCGGCCACGAGTCGTACTGCTCGTCGTCGGGGTAGTAGTAGTTCCACCCGCCGAAGAAGCGCGGATCGTCCCGGTGCAGGTTTTGGTGACGCAGGATCTGGCCGACGGCCTTTTCGATCGGTCGACGCAGCTCTTCATCGTGGGTCAAGGCGAAACATTCGGCCAAGGCGTAGGTCGCGATGGCGTGTCCGTAGGCCGCGCAATCGCCGAAGTGGCCCGTCTCCTGGTCTTGCTTTCCCATCAGGTAGCGCAACGCTTGCGCCACGTTTTCTTGGTAAGGCCCAGGCCGTTGGTGCGTGTGCCCCGCCCCGAGGAACGCCAGGACGGACAAGCCCGTCTTGCCGATGCGCAGTTGGCGGTACTTTTCGTAGTTTTGGCGCCGGCGACCCCAGTAGCCGTTCGCGTGTTGGATGCTGGCGAGGTAGCGCAGACCCGAAGCCACGGCGGCTTCGGTTTCGGCGCTGCCGCCGAGCTCTTGCAGCGCTTGTTCCTTGGCCAGTCCGAATCGGTTGCGGTAGGGCGTGTGCGCGAACGGCAATTCTTGGCGCTCGGGGGTCGCCGGGGCGGCCGCGATTTCCGGCAACAACCGTTCGGGGAGCGGGCGCGCGGAGGGTTGTGCGCGTTCGAGGGGCCGTTCGGCTTCGAAACGCTGCAAATCCCCCGGCGAAGTGCGGCGCGTGCGTTCAAAGCTGCGAGCGGCGATCTTTGTGCTCGTGGCTTCGGAGGCGGACTCGGACGCTTCGGTCGCGGCGACCGGGGTCGAGGCGTCGTTGGGGCCGACGAGTTCGATCGCGGGCGAGGACGAAGCTGCGATGGGAATCGGCAGATCTTGCGCACGCGCGCTGGGGAGGGAGGCGTTTTCTACGGCGCCCAAGGAAGCAGGCGCCGACGGAGGCTGTTGGGTCGCCGGCTGCGCGCTGGGCAGGGTGGACGGTTGGTTCGCCGGGACTTCGGCCCGCGCCAATCCGGGGGCGGCGGAAGTCGAAGCGGCACGGCGCGGCGTCCACTCCGCACGAGCGGTCGGTGCGCTCAGGCTGGGGCTCGCCTGCGCGGAGGCTTCGAAGCTTTCCTCAGGGCCCTGCACCTGCGTGCCGCTCCAGGCGCTCGACCGGTCGGTGGGCTGCGGAGCGATCGAACCCAATTCGCCCAACGCAGGAACTTCCAACGCGGCGCGGGCCGCCAAAGGGGTCACTTGCACCGCGGGTTGCTCTGGGGTGCCCGTAGGCGTGCCCGCGACCTCCACGCGCGTCAACGCGCCGCCGGTTTGGCTGGGAGCGCTGCGCTGAGCCTCCGAGGCGGACGGCTGCACTGCGAGGGAAGGGGCGCTGGCGCGGTAAAGAGGTTCGGTGGCGGAACGATCCTCGAGGGCGACCTCGGAAGGGTCATCGGGCCTGTCTTGCGGGCGCGCCGCTTGCGCGGCCTGCGCATCCGGAGCGGGAGCTGCTTGGGGCGCCGCTTGCAGCGCGATCGCACGCATAGCGGGGGAGGGGGCTTCGAAGGCGACCGACGCCTCCGCCTGCGCCCGTTCTGGGCCGGCTTCGCGCTCCTGCGAATCGTTGCGCTGGGCCTCCAGTGCGCCGCCGCGCTCCGCGTTTTGGGCCCGTTGACGCGGCGAATCCATGGCGAGCCGCACCTGGTAGGTCGGGCTGCGCTGCGCCAACTCGACGGGCTCTTGTTCGGGGTGCACCTCGCGGAACCACAGCAGCAACAACGCGTGCACGAGCAAAGAGACCAAGAAGCAGCGGTAGATGACCTCCACCGTCGTCCAGCGCTTGGCCAGCCACGCGAGCAAGGCGAGCAGCAGCAGCGCCAAAAGCAGCAGGATCTCGAACCAACCCACGGGCGCGCTCGGGCGCAGGAAGAGTTCCCGCGAAGGGGCCGCTAGCACGCCGGACGGAGTGGACGTTTCGCCAGCTGTGGCGACGTCTTGCTGCGTATACAGCAGCCGGAATCCGTCCGGCGAAGGTTCGGGAGCGCGCAGGTGCCCGGTTCCGCCGAGGCCTTGCACCTCCGTCGCTTGCAACCAATCGCCCCGGTCGAAGACGGTCCGATACAGACCGAACCTCCGTTCGGGTCCTCGGTCGGAAGCGAAGAACAGCGTGCGGCCGTCGGCCGTAAAAGCGGGATCGCGCTCATGCGCCGGGCTGTTGAGGTCTGCGAAGGGTTCGGGCACCCAGGCCCGCGGCCCGTCGAGCGAAGCCCAATACAGGTCGTAATCGCGCGCACCGTCGCGCTCGCGGTTGCTCGCAAATGCGAGCCACCCTTGACGCGCTTCGGGGGCTGGATCGGTTTCGTCAGCGGCGCTGTTGAGGGTATCCGGCAAGCGCGTCACACCCGTGAACTCGCCGTCCAGGAAGTTCGCCTGCCACAGGTCCATGCCACCCGCACCGCCGGGACGGTTCGAAGCGAAGAACAAGGTGTTCCCGAGGAAGGCGGGCGTCACGTCGTCGGCGTCGCTGTTCAATTCGTGCAGCGGGCGCGCGGGGCCGGGCTCGTCTCCCACCATCGGAGCGAGCCACAAGTCGACGTTCAGGCCGCGCTCTCCCGCCGCGAAGACGATCCAGCGCCCATCGGGCGAAAGCGCGGGGTCGGCGTGGGAGCTGCCCTGCTCGTGCAATCCGTTGAGCGGCACGCCGCGATCCCACAAGGCATAACGCAGGGGTTCCTGCGCCAGCTGGTGGTACTCCCGTTCGCCGTCGGTGAAGCTGCCCTGCGTCTCCAAGTGCGGCCGAAACCGCAACCACGCCACCAAAAAACCCGCGCCCACCAACGAGAGGGCGATGACCAGGTTTTTGACGAAGTGGTTGGAGCGCATGGCTTATTCCCCATCCAGGGTGCCGAGGGAAAGCTGGCGCAGTCCGGCCATGCCGCAGGCGTCCATGACCGACACGACCGCTTCGTGTTTGACGAGACGATCCCCACGGATGGTCACCGGCGTTTCCGGATCCTGTTGGGCCCGTTGATTCAGGATGCGCACCAAGTCCTCGCGTGTGGTGGGCTTTTCAAACAACACGATCGAACCGTCGCGCAGGATGTTGATGATCAGATCGTCTTGGTCCTCGGTCAGGGGCGAGCCCGACGAAGCTTCCGGCAAATCCACGTCCATCTCGCGCTCCGGATCTTGAAAGGTCGTCGCGACCATGAAAAAGATCAGCAGCAAGAAGATCACGTCGATCATGGGGGTCAGGTTGAGGATCAACTCGTCCGCCCCTTCTTCGTCGCGGATGTTCATGCGGCTTGCTCCTTGGGCTCGCGCAGGCGTGCCAACGCCACGTGCGCGTCTTCGGCAAGGCGCGCGAACTTGTCGATGCGGCTGCGGAAGTAGTAGTAGGCGGCCTGCGTCGGGATCGCGACGGTCAGGCCCGCAGCCGTGGTGATCAGGGCTTCCGAAATGCCGCCCGCCAAGAGTTCGGGCTTGCCGAGCCCGTCTTGCACCGCGATGTTCGTGAAGGTGCCGATCATGCCCCACACCGTTCCGAGCAGCCCGAGCAGCGGCGCGATCATGGCGACGACCACCAGGGGCCGCAGGCCGGCGGACAGGCGCTTGACCTCGCGCAGGCCAGTGTCTTCGACGACTTTTTCGGCCTCCAAAAACGGCTGGTCGCGGCGCGCGAGGCCTGCGCCGAGGATGCGAGCTAATGGTGTTCGACTCTGTTCGCAGACCTGTAGGGCCGAGGCGGGTCCCTGGGACTTAGCGATCTCGAGCACATCACCCGCAAAGCGCCGACCGCCGATGGCGGACTTGCGCAGGCGCGTGAAGCGTTCGACCACAAACGCCAGCGCGACGATCGAACAGATCCCGATAGGAATCATGAGCGGTCCGCCGTCGAGCACCATTTCGTACAAAGAAGCGAGGTCGATGCCCTTGGAAAGGGTCTCTTGGGGAAGGGTTGCGATCCACATGGTTGGCAAAGGGGTGGGGAGCCGGGTTTAGCGGGCCAATTCGGCGAGGCGTTCTTTGGCTTTGCGGCCGTACTCGGTCTTGGGATGTTTTTGGAGGGCTTGGGTGTATTGCTTGTGCGCGGCATCGGTGTCGCCGCGCTTTTCGAGGCAGTCGCCGGCCCGGTACAGGGCTTCCGCCACCTCGTCCGCGTGGGAGTAGAGCAAGGAAACCTTGAGGAACTCGGCCAACGCGTCTTCCAACGCGTCGCGCTGCAGGTGCCATTGCCCGATCTGCAAGCGTGCGCGGGCGGCGAGCACGCCTTGGTCCTTGGCTAGGACCCGGTCGAAGGCCGAGCGCGCTTCTTTGGTGCGTTGCAACGCCATCAAGCATTCGCCGCGCAGCAACTCCGCTTCCGCCCAAGCCTCGAAGTCGGGGTGTTTGCGCACCACGATGGCGAGGGCGTCTTGGGCGGCTTTGGGTTGCCCTGTCCGGTGATAGGCCTGGCCCAGGCGGAAGAGGGCTTTAGGCAACACCGCGTGTTGGGGCCGCTCTTTGCGCAGGGTTTCTAAGGGTGCGATGGCGGCCTGCGCGTCGCCCGCCTGCAGGAGGGCTTCCCCTTGCAGGTAGAGACCCTCGCCCCACAGGGGGCTCGCGGGGTAACTCGTGCACAAACTTGCGAAGGCCTTGGCGGCCTGAGCGTAGTCTTGCGTTTGCAGATAACAAAACCCGAGCTTGTAGGTGGCTTGGTCGCCAACTTCGCCGTGCGTGGCCGCTTGGGCCCACTGGTAGGCTTGCGCGGCCTGCGGCCATTGTTCTTGGGCGTACAACGATTCGCCCACGAAGAAGGTCGCTTCGGCCACCGCGGCTTCGCCCTGCGAGAGTTTCTGCGCCGCGCGCAAGCGCGAACGCGCCGCTTGCCAATCCTGGCTGTCCAGGGCGATCCAAACCCCTTCGGTCCACGCTTGACGTTGCACCGCCGCTTCTTGCGCTCCGGTGAAGGGCCGCAAGACCTGCCAAGCTTGGTCGCCTTGGCCGGCCGCTTGCAGCGCGATGCCCAGCTTGTGGGCATTGGCAAAGCGGCGTTCCTGGGGCAGTTCGGCCCGTGCGAGCAGGCCCCAAGCCTGTTCGGCGACGGGCAATTGACCCGCGTCGATGGCGCACCACAAGAGCAGTTCTGCGCCGGGAATGCGCCACTCCTCGCTGACGTCGGAACGCAAAAGTTCCTGCAGCACACCGACGGCGTGGGCGGGGTTGCCCTGGGAGTGCAAACTCCAAGCTAGGCCGTAACGCGCCGCGCCCGCGTGCTCGCTGCCCGGAAACCGTTGGAGCAAGTGATGGTAATGGGTGCCCGCTGCACTCCAGTCGCCCTGGGACTCGTGCCAGCGAGCCAACTCCCACTGCGCATCATCGGCGAGGTCGCTTTGAGGGAAGTCCCGCAGAAGGGTTTGCAAGGGCTCGGACCCTAGACCGCAGCGAGCGAGGCCGAGCAGCGCCTCGTCGGCGTAGGCACCTTGGGGGAACGACTGGAGGTATCGGCGCCAGCGTTCCTGGGCCGCATCGAAGGCTTGCAGTTCGAAGTGGCAGCGCGCCGCGAGGTGCGCGGCTTCTTCCGCGCCGGGCTGATCCGCAAATTCGGCCAAGACCCGATCGAAGGCCTTCGCGGCTTCGCTGCGATCCTCCTGGAAGTAGCGGCACCAGGCATAGCGCAACAAGCCATGGGAGCGGGTGGCGGGCTCGGCGCCTTCGTTTTGGTACAGGCTGACAAAGTGCGGTTGAGCTTCGGCGAAGCGCTGTTCGGCGAAGAGCGCTTCGGCGAGGGTCCGGCGCGCGTGCAAAGCGTAGGGGGACTCGGGAAAGCGCTCCAACAGTTGCTCGGCCGAAGTGCGCGCTTCGTGATGCCGACCGGCGGCTAGGTGAGCCGTGGCGGCGGCGTGCAAAGCGTAGTCGGACTCCGCGGCGCCGAACGCGGCGGCGGCTTCGTCGTGGCGGCCTTGCGCGTAGAGGATTTCACCGCGCAGAGCCTGCAGGCGCCCAGTTTGCTCCGGGGTCGGGGACTGCTGCAACGCCCGTTGGCAGGTGGAGAGCGCGGATTCTGGATCTTCGAGGGCGGCTTGGGCCTTGGCTCGCCAGTACAAGAGTTCGACGTCGCGGGAGTCTTTGGGTTGAGCGAGCACACGCAGGGCGGCGCGCGCATCCCCTGCTTGCAGCCAATGGGCGCCCGCGTGCAGTTGGGCCTCGGCGGCGTACGGGCTTTGGGGATACTCCTCGAGCAGTTGCGCAAACTGCGCGGCGGCCGCGCGCGAGTCCTGCAAGGCGGCGTGGGCGAAGCCGCTGCCGCGCAAGGCTGCGTCGTGGAATGGCCCTGGCGGGATATGTGCGAAGCGCTCCAGAGCTTCGCGGGGCTTCTCGGCGGCGAGCAGGGCTTCCCCCCACACGAACGTGACCTCGGAAGTCCATTCGTGTTGCGGGAATTGCTTCCGGAAGGCTTGGCAGTGCTGTGCCGCGACTGCGGTTTGGTCCAGCCGCAAAGCGCACCAAGCGAGGCCCCGGCGACTCGCCGCCGCGGTGTCGGCCTGCGGAGCCAGCTCAAGGTTGTCGGCGTAGTGAGTTTGCGCCGCTTGGTAGCGCTCCGCACCGAACTCGATCTCCGCCAGCAAAAACGCGGCGTGCGGGTGCAGGTAGTCCTTGGAGCCGGCGCGCACCACCTGCAGGGCAGCGCGAGCTTTCTCGATTTGCCCCGCTTCCCGTTCGCACTGGGCCCAGCGCAGGTGCACCTCTTCGCGAAACTCGAAGGGATCCAATCGGGCGAGTTGTTCGAACTGGGGCCGCGCGTCGCTCCAACGGTTCCGTGCAAACCAAGCGCCGGCCAAGCGATAGCGGGCCAAATCGGCTTTGGGGTGCCTAGGAAAGCGGCGCAAGAAGGACTCGGCTTCTTTGGCGGCGAGGTCCCAATGCTCTTGGGCGTACAAGCCGGCCAAGAATCGATAGGCCTCTTCCGCCTCGTCCTGAACCAGGGTCGGTAGCGGCGGAGCGGCGCCCACGGCGGGCGCGCAAAACAACGGCAAGGGGAGAATCCAGCGAAGCATGGAATAGACCTCTTCCAAGGAGGGAGTGGATGCCCAATCCGACTAGCGGGGATGGAGAGCGCCCCACTCGGGGGCACGCTAGTCGTAGTTTGCCGAATCAGCGTTCGGCGTGGGTGCGAAGCTCGTAAGGAATGGGGAGGGCGGGGAGCGCCGTGGAGGGCGGCGCTCCCCGCGGCGCGCTCTAGCGAGCCAAGCGGGTGGAGCGGGCCCGGGGCGCGCGCTGGGGAAGGTCTCCCTCGACCTGTTGCAAGGCGTTGCGCAGGGTGTGGATGTTGCTGCGCAGGGCTTCGACTTCCGCGTTCATCTCCTGCAGCAGAGTTTCAAGCTCCTGGCGCAGCGCCGCAGAATCGACGGCGGGGAGCATCGGAAACGGAGCGTTGGGCGGCTCCAGGTTGGCCAGGTAGTTCTGGTGAGCGCTGGGCAGGAAACCGAAGGGATCGAGTTGGGGCTCGTCGGGGAATTCGTCGGTCGGTTCCGCTTCGCACTCCGGCGCGGCTTCGGGAGCGCACGGTTCCGGGGGCGTATCGCAAGAGGTCTTGGGGCTTTCGCACGAAGACTTCGACTGGGGCGAGCAGCTCTTTGACGGGGTTGCGCAATCCCCTTTGGCTTGGATGACGTAGTGGAACTTCACTTCGCCACCCGAGGTGTACACCTGCACGCTGCCCGGCGCAGAAGGCATCGGGGCGGACGGGGCGCGCAGTTTGCTGGTCGTGATCGACACTCCCGGAACCGGCGGCGGCTGAGGAGCATCGGGGCGTTGCGGAGCGTCCGGGCGCGCGACTCCGAAGAAGCGCGCTTGGGGGGCCGGAAGCTTGCGGACGTTGCCTTGCTGGTCGACGAAGACGGGTCCGGCGAACGGAGAAGGGGCGATCTCGCAAGAGGTTTCGTCCGCGCAGTCCTTCTTTTCCGCGAAGAACACGTTGACCTTCTTTGCATGGCTCGGCTTGGGCTGACCGAACACGATGATGCTCTCGTTTTCGAAGGGGCTTACGATGACCTCTTCTTGGACGTCGATGTGCAGGCCGTCGAAGCGGATCTCCAGTTCCTCCAGCGTGTCCTGCAGGTGTTCTTCGAGGTCTTCGAGCTGCTCGGCTTGGCCTCCGAGGGAAGCCTCCAGCGACTCGCTGAAGGCCTCGAACACGTGCTCGAGTTGCTGCTCGACCTCTTCGCTCGAGCGCTCGCACTCTTCGAGGGTGACTTCCAGCGTGTGCTGCAGCGCCTCGTGGTGGTCTTCGAACCAATCC
>JAUHXY010000271.1 GCA_030426785.1 bacterium | reverse complement strand
TTCTGCGCCGAGACGATGGGTTGTTCTGCGTTGTCCTGGGCCGCCGGAGTGGCTGGCTTCGCGGGGACCTCGCCGCCCGCTTGGCCCGCCGGAGCGACCGGCGGTTGTCCCTGGGGTTGGCCATCACGCTCTTTTGGCCCGTTGGGTCCTTGCGCGTTGGGATTGGGCTTTTGGGTGTTCGGCTTTTGCGGCGCCGGCTGAGCGGGATCGGCATCCTGGCCCTTCTCGGCTTTCTTCGCCTCCGCTTCTTTGCGCAGGCGCTCCTCCTCTTCCAGGCGGCGACGCTCGCGCTCGGCCTGACGCTGTTGCAGCAGTTTTTGGTAGTAGGTCTGGAACTCGTCCGAACCGAGACGGCGATCCTTATTGGCGTCGTAGAACGCGAAGGAACGGGCTTTGATGCCCGCTTTGGCGGCTTCGCGCGGGCTGATGGTGCCGTTCTTGTCCAAATCCACCGCGCGGAAGGTGTTTTGGATGCGCGTATCGATCGGGGATCGCTGCGTTTGAGCCCAAAGCGAGGGGCTCCAACCGGTGAGGCAGGCCAGGAGAAGGATTTGGCGAGTCTTCATGCGATGTCCCCGCGGGCAAGCGTTGCGGTGGGCCCTACTGGGCCTCTGCCGTGAAGCGCGTCGGCGAAGAGCCGTGTCACGCCCCTGGAGAGGTCCGGTGTGAGAGGGGTTGGGGCCAAAAGAAACCATCGGCCGGGAAGCTGCCGCGATTTCCTCCGTGAGTATAGATTCTTCGGCCTTTGTGGGGGGTTTTACCGAGCACAATTGGGCAGACTGGTCTGCGAGGTAGACGGGACGGGAAGAATGGGCGCTATCCCTCGCCCAACGCCCTTTGCAAAGCCTTTGCAATCCGTCTCGTTCCCATTCCGGCGCACGGCTCGTTCTCCGGCTTCGGCGCCCTGATCACCGAAATCGATTCGAATGTCGACCACGCAAACTCTGGCTCCCCTGGCGACCGGGGAAGCCCGAAAAATGGCCACCCGGGAAGCCTACGGGGCCGCGCTGCTCGAGCTTGGCGCCCAGCGTAAGGACGTGGTGGTTCTGGATGCCGACCTCTCGGGCTCTACCAAGACCAAAGCCTTCTCGCAGGCCCACCCCGACCGCTTCTTCAACCTGGGCGTAGCGGAAGCCAACATGATCGGCACCGCGGCGGGCCTCGCGACCACCGGGCTGACCGTGTTTGCTAGCTCCTTCGCCATGTTTGCCGCAGGCAAGCCCTGGGAGCAAATCCGCCAGAGCGTGTGCGTGCCCGAACTGAACGTCAAGATCTGCGCCACCCACGCAGGGTTGACCGTGGGCGAAGACGGCAAGTCGCACCAAATGCTCGAGGACGTGGCCCTGATGCGCGTCCTGCCCCACATGCGCGTCATCGTGCCGGCCGACGGGGTGGAAGCCGCCCAAGCCGTGCATGCGGTGGCCGCTGCCGACGGGCCCTTCTACGTGCGTTTGTCCCGGGCCTCGACCCCGATCCTCTTTTCCGAGGACTATCGTTTCGAAATCGGCAAAGGCGCGGTGTTGCGCGAGGGCACGGACCTCTGCCTCGTGGCCTGCGGCGTGACCGTCGCGGCCGCCCTCGAAGCCGCCGACCTGCTGGCGCAACAGGGCACGAACGCGCGCGTGATCAACCTGGCCACGATCGATCCGATCGACACCGAGCTCCTGGTGCAATCGGCGCGCCAGTGCGGTGCGGTGTTGACCGTCGAAGAACACCAAATCCGTGGCGGTTTGGGTGACGCCGTAGCGCACGTTTTGGTTCATCACCATCCCGTGCCCATGGACATGCTGGGCATGGATGACGAGTTCGGTCAATCGGGCGGCGCCGACGAATTGCTCGCCCACTACGGCTTGGACGCGAGCTCGATCGCTCGCCGCGCCCAAGAGTTGTTGCGCCGCTAGCGCCTCTCCCCACCGCCTCGCCATGACGCTCACGCAAAGCCGCATTCTCGAGATCCAACAAACCGCTCACCAAGTGCGCGAAGACGTCGTGCGCATGGTGCACGCCGCTGCTTGCGGACACCCCGGGGGCCCCTTGGGCATGGCGGATTTCCTGTCCACCCTGTTCCTCGAGCACTTCAACCTGACTCCCGAGAATCGCCACGCCCCGGACCGCGATCGCTTCATTCTGGGCAACGGGCATACCTGCGCGGGTTACTACGCGTTGCTCGCGCGCAAGGGACTCATTCCGCAGGAGGAACTGATGAGCTTCCGCAAGTTCGGTTCGCGCCTGCAGGGACACCCCCACCGCAACCTGGACATGGGCATCGACTTTTCGACCGGCTCCCTCGGCAACAGTTTGTCGGTTGCCGTTGGAATGGCGCTCGGAGCCCGTCTGGCGGGCTATGAAAACCGCGTCTACAGCATCTCTTCCGATGGAGAGAGCCAGGAAGGACAGATCTGGGAAGCCGCCACGAGCGCTTCGCATTACCGCTTGGGCAACCTGACGGTGATCGTGGACTTCAACAACATCCAGATCGACGGCGAGATGCGCAAAGTCATGGACGTGCGCGATCTGCGCGCGAAGTACGAAGCTTTCGGTTGGCACGCTATGGACGTGGACGGTCACGACGTGCTCGCCGTTCACGACGCATTGGAGGCTGCGCAAGCCGTTACCGATCGCCCCAGCGCTTTGATCGCCCACACGACGATCGGCAAGGGCGTTTCGTTCATGGAAGGTAAAGCGAGTTGGCACGGCGTGGCGCCCAACGACGAGCAAGCAGCTCAAGCCCTGGAAGAATTGGCGCAAAGCGCCCCCTGAGTGCGCTGCGCGAGTCCGCGCAACCCATTCCGCGCCTCCTTCTCTTCGCCCCCATGGGCTAAGATGCGCTCATGACGCACCCTTCCACCCGTCAGATTTGGCTCGCCTACGGCATGGGCATTCTGTCCGGCGTATTGTGCGCGTTGATCTATCGGGAAATGCGTCCGGAAAGCGCCGGCCAAGAGCTGCAGCAGTACGTCGACGTGAGCCGATTCGTCGACCAGACCTTTGTGCGTGAATTGGAAGACCAAGACTTGGTGACCCGTTCGCTCAAGGGCCTGCTGAGTTCTCTCGATCCCTATTCGCGCTACTACGATCCGCAGGAAGCGCAACGGGAGGAACAGGAAACCGCTGGGCAATACCTCGGCATCGGGGTGGTCCTGCGCTGGATCGATGGGCAACAACGCGTCCTGTTTCCGGTGCCCGGTTCCCCCGCGGATCGCGCCGGACTGCGCACGGGAGACGAAGTGCTCGCCGTCGCCGGGCAATCGACCCAGGACCTGCCTTGGTCGGAGTTGTCGCAACGCCTGCGCGGCCAAGCGGGCACCAGCGTGCGCCTAGAACTTCGCGGCCTCGATGGGCTCGAACGTTCGGTCGATGTGGAGCGCGGACTCGTGCCCGATCCGTCGGTACGCCACGCGCAAATCTTGGAAGATACGCCGAACCTGGGGTACCTCACCATCCGTTCCTTCTCGCGGCGCACGGGCGTAGAGTTCGACCTCGCCATGGAAGAGCTGGAAGCGCAAGGCTTGCAAGGCCTGATCATCGACCTGCGCGGCAATCGTGGCGGCGTCATGGAAGCGGCCTTGCACATCGCGGATCGCTTCGTGGACGAGGGCTTGCTGTTGCGCACGGAGAGCCGCGTGACCCGCGAAGAACACTTCGCCAAATCAGAAACCACCCGTTGGGCGGATCTGCCGGTGGTGTTTCTGGTCGACGGTTTGACCGCCAGCGCTTCGGAGATCTTGGCCAGCGCCCTGCAAGATCATCAACGCGCCTCGCTCGTGGGCACCCCCACCTACGGCAAGGGCATGGTGCAAACGATTCGGTCCTTTGGCCGCTACGGCACGAAAGCCAAAGTGACGAGCGCGTACTACTATTCGCCCAAAGGGCGCCTTTTAGAGCGCACCGCCGAAGAGGGCCGCGACTACGGCATCCTGCCGGATGTTGCCGTGCCGTTGCCCGACGAAGTCGCCGCCCGTTCGTTGGTCTACGCCGAGAGCTACGGCGTTCCCGACGAGTCGCGCGCAGCCCTTGATCGTTGGCAAGCGCAGGTCAGCACCGCCCTCTTGCCGAGCCTTCCGCGCGACGACCAAGTGCTGGTCGCCCTCGACCTATTGCAGGGTAAAGATCCCGCCGTGCGCTTGGAAGCGGAGCTCGACACCCAGGACGCCAGCGTGTCGCAAGGCGCGGGGAGCCAAGAGTGACGACCCCCCAGGCCTCCCTGAACGGGCAGTTGGTGCTCGGAATCGAGTCTTCGTGCGATGACACCGCCGCTGCGGTCGTCGCGGGTGGCAAAGAGATCCTCTCGTCGGTAGTGCACAACCAATCGGCATTGCACGCGGGTTGGGGCGGCGTGGTGCCCGAAATCGCGAGCCGCTCGCACCTGGACATGATCGGCGAGGTAGTCGACCAAGCCTTGCAGCAAGCGGGCTGCGAACTCGACGATTTGGCCGGCATCGCGGTCACCCGGCAACCCGGCTTGATCGGTTCGTTGCTCGTCGGCGTGTCCTACGCCAAAGCTTTGGCGTACGCCCGCGACCTGCCTTTGGTCGGCGTGCACCACATCGAAGCCCACGCGTACGCTGCCACCATGCAATGGGACGAACCGCCGCCCGAACCGACCATCGCCTTGGTGGTTTCGGGGGGTCACACGGCGCTGTACGCCATGCACGGGCCGCGCGAAATGCGGCCGTTGGCGGCGACCCTCGACGATGCTGCTGGCGAAGCGTTCGACAAGGTGGCGTTCCTGTTGGGCTTGTCGTACCCCGGCGGTCCGTCGGTCTCGAAGCTGGCCGACGAAGGCGATCCGCGCGCGATCCGCTTCCCGCGCTATCGGGCCAAAGACGGCAAGCCGGGTTTTTCGTTCAGTGGGCTCAAAACCGCGGTGCTCTACCACCTGCGCGGCGGCGATGCCTTGGCGCCGACCCCCGAGCCCGAAAACATCCCGAACCGCGCCGACGTGGCCGCTTCTTTCCAAGCTGCGGTGGTCGACAACCTGGTGAAACCCACTTTGCAGGCCGCACGGGAACAGAACGCGCGCTCGGTTCTAGTGGCGGGTGGCGTCGCCGCCAACCGGGC
>JAUHXY010000270.1 GCA_030426785.1 bacterium | reverse complement strand
CGACGGTGCCCGTTTCGTCTCCGTGGTCCTGGCCGATACCGAGGACACCTGGAAGCGGATCTTTGCCGACGGCGGCGTTTCCTATCAGGACCCGACACTGGTCCTGTTTACCGACCAGACCCGCTCGCCCTGCGGGTTCGCCAGCGCCGTCGCCGGGTCAGGAATCAGGTGCGCGGTCGGGCTCGAGAAGTTCACCGAGTCGTCGGAGCCCCGCCGGTGACAGCTGAACGAGCTCGCGTTTGTCGACCAGTGCCGGGCTGATCGATCCCGGTGGAACCGGGGGCTACGTAGGCGCGATCACCGTTGGTCCGGTGCTCGCTGGCGACCCCGAGTGGACCGTGTCGGCTGCGGGTGGCTACAACGGCGCGATGGCCGGTGGGGGAGATACCTACTACGGCCCGGCGGAGACCTGTGTTCCCACCGGCGGCGGGTTGAACTCGACAGGGTTTGATGTCGAGGACGCTTGGTGGCAGGGAGATCGCCCTGCGACTGGACAGCCAGCAGGTTGCTACTCGTTTGGGGGCGCATCGAATCAGAACGGGTGTGCGGCCAACGGAACCCAACCGGGGCACGTACCCCACGCCGGCATGTACGCCGTTCTGCGGGCGGACGCTTCCAACAATTGCGTCGAAGTGACCCCTAGCAACGTGGGCACTCCCTTCTGTGATCCGGCCCAAACCAACACCAGCGGCGCCGCTGCGACCTTGCTCGGCATGCGCCGACTCTCTGCGGCGGGGGATCTTCTGCACCTGGAAGTGCTGGGGGGTCCTCCCGGCGAATTCGGCTTCCTGATCCTCAGCGCGGCCACCGCGCCCTCCATACCGATCAGTCAGGGCAACCTTTGTTTGTCGTTGGCAGCACCCAATCAACTCGGTTACTACCGATCGGGAGTGGAAACGAACTCCATAGGGCGTTTTTCGCCCGCCGGTCAGTGGATGAATTTGGCGGGGAATGGGAACGGCACTCTAGGCACCGGCTACATCCTGCCGGATGCGAATCCGATTCCCGGCCAACCTCCGATCATGGCTGGCTCCACCTGGCACTTTCAGGTGTGGTATCGGGATACCCCTTTTGGCGTGGGTAACTCCAATATGTCGACCGGCCTATCGGTGACCTTTTAGGTCCGCTGGTTGGTGCGAGCCGCTCCACCACCGTGCTCGGCGATTGGAAGCTGCAAACTAGCGGACAGGAGGTCTGCGGACTTCGTGTATCGGGTCGCTAAGCACTCGGCTGTCCGCGCTCAACCGCCCTTCGTATGCATTTCTAAGTGCGGGTTGGAGCGTAAGTCCGCTTTGCTAACGGAGGTACCGCGCTGCGGGTCTTGCAGACGTTCTTCCGCGCCGCGATCCCGGCGCTGTGTCCAGACGCGGGTCAGGCTGGCGGTGAGCTCTTCGTCGCTAGCGCCGCCGCGCAGTTGGGCGCGCAAGTCCAAGCCCTGCGTGCCATACAAGCAGGTGAACAGCAAGCCGTCTGCGGTCAGGCGCGAGCGCGTGCAGGTGCTGCAGAACGGCGCGGTGGTGGAAGCGATGATGCCAAAGCGGCCCCCATTGGGAAGGGCGAACGTGCGCGCGGGAGCGGAGGGGTCCGTATCGAGGGCCGCGGGCTGGCCGAAGTGCGCCCGGACCCGCTCCAAGATTTCGTCCCGTGGCACCACCGCTTCCGAGGACCACGCCAAGGCCCCGCCCACGTCCATGTATTCGATGAAGCGCAGCTCGTAGCCGCGTTCGATGGCGAAGGTGAGCAGAGACTCCAGTTCGTCATCGTTGCGCCCCCGACACAAAACCGTGTTGAGCTTGGTCCCGGTGAATCCGGCGCGGTCGGCAGCCTGCATACCCCGCAGGGTCTCCGCGAGCCGGTCGCGCCCGGCCAAAGCGGCGAACCGTTCGGGCAGCAAGGTGTCCAAACTGACCGTGATGCGATCCAAACCGGCTGCCCGCAAAGCCGGGGTCTGCTCCTCGAGCAAGATCGCGTTGGTGGTCATGGAGACCTCTTCCAGACCGTCGATGGCCTTGAGCTGAGCTACGAGCAACGGCACGTCCCGGCGCAACAGCGGTTCCCCTCCCGTTAGGCGCAAGGCCCGGACTCCCAAAGGCACCAAGAGTCGCACGAGCCGGGCCAGCTCCTCAAAGCTCAGACGGTCGTGCTTGGGCAGCCACACGTACTCACGCTCCGGCATGCAGTAGTGGCACCGCAGATTGCAGCGGTCGGTGACCGACAGGCGCAAATCGCGCAAGGCGCGACCGAGCAGATCGCGCAGGGGGGGAGAGAGCGTGCTCACAGGAGCCCCAAGATAGCCCATGGGAGCACCCGTTTGGATCCAGCGAGCGGGAATTGGCTCAGCCTGCCTCGCCGGCGGAGGGCTCAACCGAAGGAGGGGCGAACGGCCTTCGGACCCCTAGGCTGGTGGGCTATGATGCGCCTTATGGCGATCTCCCAAACGAAGACCGTGGAAGCACGGCCTGCTCGCATGGACCGAAACCGGCTCGCGCTGCGGCGCGGCATTTCCCTGGCGCTGCTCTGTTGGGTGTTCCCCGGGTCGTCTTGGGCGCAAAACCACGAGAACCTCGGGCCGGATCGCCAGGTGCCCGCTTCGCAATCCGACCACGATGCGACCGCGGCAGGGGTGCAGCGCGTGCTGGAAGGCCTCGATCCGGCACCGGAACTGTGGGAAGCCGAGGCTGCGGCCGATGCTATGTCGGCCCGTATCAAGGCTTGGGCCAATGCCTACTTGAAAGCGCCGGGCGTGGCTGGAGCGGACCTGGGGGGCTGGGCCGATCCGGATGCCAAGGTGACTTGGCAAGTTCTGCCCGCCGCAGACGATGGTCAGGGCTGGGCTCACCACGTGGGCACAAAAACGATTTCGGGTGATTGGGATCTAGCCACCGCCGACTTGCAAGCACGCGCCGGAGACGTTTGGCAGCACCTCGGTTTCCACATCGAAGAGGTACTCGCATCGGATCCCGACCACCAAGCGGCGCACGTTCGCTTTCACGCGATGGCCAGGGCCCATGGGCGGCGGGCGTCATTGCACTCGGTGTGGAGGATGTCCTGGAAGCGTCAGGGCGAAGATTGGCTTTGGAGTGATGCGCAGGAAGTCCGTGCGGAAACTTTGTGGGTACCGACCCCCAACGATCCGGCCTGGGTGGATCGGACCGCACGAGTACTGCCGGCAGGTTTGTACGAAGATCAGTTTCGCCCGGGTTTGAACCACTGGCGCCAACGCCTCGATGCGGAGTTGGGCATTGGTTTGCTCGGTCACCAAGGGATCGCGATCGCCGACGTCAACGGCGACGGTTTGGAAGACGTCTACCTGTGCGAGCCCGGTGGATTGCCCAATCGCTTGTTGTTGCACCAGCCGGACGGCAGCACGGTCGATGCTTCCAAAGCCCTGCAAGTCGATGTGCTCGACTACACGTCTTCGGCGCTCTTCGTGGATCTCGACCAGGACGGAGATCGCGACCTGGTGTTGGCGACCGGACAAGGAGTCGTCGTGCTCGAAAACCGCCCCGGACAAGCGTTTCGACGCACCTACACGCACGCGGGCAGCGACTGCACGTCGCTCGCCGCCGCCGATATCGATCAAGACGGGGACCTGGACCTCTATGTTTGTCGCTACGCCTCGCCGTACGAGTCCGACGGACTGCCCTTTCCCTACCACGATGCGGAGAACGGGGCCGCCAACTGGCTGCTGGTCAACCAGGGGGATGGGACGTTTGAAGAGCAAGCCGAAGCCTGGGGGCTGGGAACGAGCGCGCAACGCTTTAGCTTCGCGGCGGCCTTCGAAGACTACGACAACGATGGGGATCAAGACCTGTACGTAGCGAACGACTTTGGACGCAATGCTCTGTATCGACGCGATGCCGAAGGCTTCCGCGAGATCGCTGCGACGGCGGGGGTCGAGGACCTCGCCGCGGGCATGGGCGTCACCTGGGGAGACTGGAACCGCGACGGCTGGATGGACTTGTACGTTTCGAACATGGATTCGAACGCAGGCCAACGCATCTCGCGCATGGGGCCGTTTCTACCGGGGGCGGACGCACCGGAGCGCGCCCATTACTTCGGCCACGCGCGCGGTTCGTCGACGCTCTTGGGGTCGCCCGAGGGGGTTTTCCAGGACCATACGATGGCGTCGGGGGCGCGCCATAGCTTGTGGGCCTGGGGGGGCTTGAGTCTTGACTGCGACCTGGACGGGAATTTGGACTTGATGGTGCCCAACGGGTTCGTGACCGGCCAAGGGCCGCGCGACTTGTGAAGCTTCTTTTGGCGGCAGGTCGTGTCGCAATCACCGTTGGATTCTGCTGCTCCGGTCGCGCCGTATGGCGCCGGGTGGGCGGCCATGGGCTGGCTGTTGCGCCAAGGTGTGTCCTGGAGCGGCCATGAACGGGACGTGGCGTATCTCGGGCTTGGAGATGGCTCTTTTGTGGAGGCGGCGGGCGCACTGGGAATCGACTTCGATGCGGATGGGCGCTGCGTAGCCCGCGTGGATTGGGATGGGGATGGAGACCTGGATGTCTGGATGCGCGCGCGCAGCGAACCGCGCGTGCGCTTCTTGGAGAATCGCGTGCCGCGGCGGGGAACGTTTGTGCGCGCGAAGCTTGTCGATGCCCTGCACGCCATCGGAGCTCGCCTCGAAGTGCGGCCTGCCGACCAACCGCAGGCTACCCCTTGGTTGCGAACGCGGCGAGCGGGTGAAGGTTACCTCAGCCAATCGAGCGAGTGGTTGCACGTGGGCGTCGGAGCCGTCGAGCAAGTCGACCTCACCGTCGTTTGGGCGGATGGTACGCGGGAAGCCTTCGGGACAACCCCCAGCGGACGTGCGTTGGTGTTGCGCCGCGGCGAAGGTCGTTGGCGCGAAGGTCCGAGCGCGTATCCCTGGGGAGAAGCTCCTGCCGAGCCGTCACCGGACGCTCGCGAACGGGGTATCGAGGGCCGCGTTGTGCTGGCCACCCCGCACCCCCTGCCGACCCTGCCCGTGCAGCGAGCCGATGGACAAACCCTGAGTCTGGGGGGCCTGGCGGCCTACCAACGGGGCCGCCAGCAAAAGCCGGCCCTCCTGATGGTTTGGTCTCGC
>JAUHXY010000018.1 GCA_030426785.1 bacterium | reverse complement strand
TCGATGTACTCGACGATCAGGGCCCGCGCATCGGGATGCGCATCGTTGTAGGTCAGGAGCCGGCGCTGCATGGTGCGTCGCAACCCGCTCTTGCCGCTGCCCTTTTCGCCAAACACCACCCCCGGCACCGGCGACGCGGGATCCCCGAACAAACGATCGAAGCTGGAGTGCACCGCCGCGGAATGGAGCCGCGCCAGGACCGGGTCCTTGTCGGCATCCTCGTGGACAAAGGGCTCTTCTTTCAGCCCCCAGTGCTCGCGCCATAGGTCAGCAAACATGGTGAATTCGGGGTGCGGCGTGGATTCGTGGCAGGCAGGGACGTCCAGAAACCTAGGACCGTTCGCGGCCTGCGTGCTTGCAGGGTACCACCTAGCCGCCCCGCGGCAGGGCTTCTAGCGCGTACCTATCGGGAACCTCATCGAGAATCCTGATTCCGACAAGGGGCTGGTCAGAAAAGGATCCCTGGCGAGAGCCCGGGCTAAGCCACCGCTTGAGCGACGCGTGGCAGGCCCGCTTGCAGCAAACGCGAAAAGTGTTCGGCGTATTGGATGCCGGCCTCGGTCACTTCTTCGTGATTCAAGGGACCGGTCGCGATCCCCGCTGCAGGATTCGAGATCAAAGAGATCCCCACCACCCGCATGCCCACCGCGTGAGCGACCGAAGCCTCCGCCACCGTGCTCATTCCTACCGCTTGCGCGCCCATCTGCGCCAGCATGCGAATCTCGGCGGCGGTTTCGTAGGTCGGACCTAACAGGCCCGCGTAGACGCCGGCGTGCAAAGGCACCTCGGTTTCGCGGGCGGCTTGTTCGAAGATCGCTCCGGCTTCGGGGTCGTAGGGGCAACCGAAGCCCGCCTCGGCGCGGCGCAAAGGAGCCCGGCCCTGCAGGTTGAGGTGATCGGTGATGCGCATCAAGCTGGGCACGGGCCAGCTCGCTTCGATGCCGCCTGCTGCATTGGTGAGCAAGAGGGCCCGTGCTCCCAACTCGGCCATGGCGCGCACGGCTAGGGTGACCCGCGCCGCCGAGTGCCCTTCGTACAGGTGCACGCGCCCCTGTTGCAGCAGGACGGTTTCCCCGCCCAGGCGCCCCTGCACGAAGCGCCCGGAGTGCCCGGGAACAGTGGACCGAGGCATGCCTTCCAAGTCCTCGTACGGCACGACCAGAGGGTCTTCCAGCCGATCGGCGAAGCCCCCTAGGCCGGATCCCAGCACGGCGGCCACCCGAAAGCCCCCGAGCCCCGCCGCCCGCATGGCGGCGGCGAGTTGCGCTTCCGGAATGGTTTGCGTTTCGGTCACCGACCCGACTCCTACAGGAACATGCCCGCCACCGTGGCGGTCATCCAAGAGGCGAAGGCCCCGCCGACCATCGCCCGCAACACGAGGCCAGCGATCTCGCTACGGCGCTCGGGTGCTAAAGGTGTGATCCCGCCCATCTGAATGCCAATGGACGCGAAGTTGGCAAAGCCACACAAAGCATAGGCCGCCATCTTGGCGGTGCGCGCGCTCTCCATAGCCCCCTCCTTGACTCCGGGCAGCACCTTCTCGAGCTCGCCGAACGCAACAAACTCGTTGACCGCGATCTTGGTGCCCAACAGGGTCCCCATGGTTTGGCAATCCGCCCAACCCTGCACGCCCATCATCCAAGCGATCGGTGCAAAGAGCCAACCGAAGATGCGGTTGAGGCTCAAGCCACCTTCGATGCTCATCGCCGAGCCCATCGCCTCCAAAGGCCAGTCGACCAACGCCACCAACGCCACAAAAGCCAACAACATCGCGACGACGTTCAGCCAAAGCTTCAGTCCGTCCGAGGTGCCGATGGCGGCCGCCTCGATCAGATTGTTCGCCTGGCGCTCGACTTTGAATTCGATCTTCGCGCCCGTTTCGGACTCTTGCGTCTCCGGCTGCATGACCTTGGCGATCAGAAACGCTGCGGGAGCGCTCATCACCGAAGCCGCCAACAGGTGCGGCGCATACTCGGCGCCAAGGATGCTCATGTAAACCGCCAACACCGAACCTGCGATGGTCGCGAATCCCCCGGTCATCAAGGCGTTGAGCTCCGAGCGCGTCATGCCCGGCACAAACGGTTTGACCACGAGCGGGGCTTCGGTTTGCCCGACGAACACGTTGGCGGCCATGGCCATGGACTCGGCTCCGCTGACGCCCATCGTGAAACTCATGAAGCGCGCCAGGACGTAGATCAAAGCCTGCACGATGCCAACGTGGTACAGCACGCTCATCAAGGCGCTGAACACGACGATCAGGGTCAAACCGCTGCCCGCAAAGGCGAACACGTAGCCGATGCCGTCTTCTGTGGGGTTAAGGCCCGCCAACGGCCCGAACACCATGCCCGCCCCGGCACTCGCACGCGAGATCATGCCTTGGACGAATTGAGCGATGCCGTCAAAAAACGCAGCGCCGCTGGTGGTCTTGAGCAAGAGCCAACCGAGCACGACCTGCAAACCGAGGCCCGTCAGGACGATGCGCCAGGGAAACTTCTTTTTATGGCTCGAAAGCAACCAGGCCACGAAACAGAAAAAGGCCAACCCCAGCATTCCGCGTGCGATATCCATCGCGGCTGAGCATAGCGTTTACCCGGCCCGCATCCAGAACGGGGAAGGGGGAAGGGCTTCGTTTCGCGGGCGAAAACCGCCTTGCGGGGGCCGATCGGGCTTCCGGTCGGCGCCCGGGATGGGCCGGACGGAGGAATTGGCCCCCTACGAGGAGAACTCTTGCGAATCCTCTTGTTTCGGCTCGGATTGCGCTGCGGGCCGAATGTATTCGAACGCCGGTCGGAAGCTATCGAAGAGCTCGGAGACGGAATCGCGCATGCGATCATCCGCCAACCCCTGGCGCGCGATGACGTTCATGCCCGCCAGATTGACCAACACCAAGTGCGCCAGCACTTTCGGATCCAAGTCGTGGCGCACGTGGCCGAGCTGCTGTGCTCGCGCAATCGTGCGGGTGAAGTAATCGATGAATTGGTTCCAGTAATCGGCCATCAGGTCGGCCAACTCCGGATCGCGAGCGGCCAATCCCACGGAGGAGTTGACGCCAAAACATCCAACCCGCCCCTCTTCCGAAGCCAGCACGTCGACTGAATGCTCCACCCAGTCTTGCAGAGCCCCGAGGGGATCGCGGCTTCCACTCACACGCTCGATCATGTCGGCTTTGCGCTTTTCCATGTAGCGCCGCAATGTTTCTACAAACAAGCTGCGCTTGTCTCCGAAAGCGTGAAACAGGCTTCCCTTTTGGATGCCCATCGCGGCCGCTAGTTCGGCAGTGGTCGTAGCGTCATACCCTCGCTCCCAAAACACTCGCTGGGCTTGGTCGAGTGCTTCGTCGAGGTCAAAGGCTCGGGGTCTAGCCATAACTCAATTGGTTGTTTGTGGCAGGTTTTGGCAACCCCCATTCTATGCGGAGTTTCGTCTTGTGCGTGCAAAAATAGATTCGTACGCCTGGAGCATGGCTTTGAACGAGAATCGCTCCTTCGCCCAGGCATAACAGGCCTCTCCGAGGGCCTGCGCCTCGCCCCGGGCGTTTCCGAGGGTCTGCAAGGACCGGGCCAAACCTTGCACGATGCCCTCTTCGGGTAACTGCGGATCGACCAAATAGGAGCGCCCTTCGGGGGGCACGATGTGTTCGACGTCCCCAACGGCGGTGGCCACGATGGGCAAACTGGAAGCCATCGCCTCAAGGATCGAAACGGGTTGTTGTTCGGATTCGCTCGACAAACCGAGCACATCGAAGCCGCAATAGGCTTCGCTGGGATCGGACAACAAGCCCGCAAAGATCACCGTTCCCGGGCGGGGGCAGCGTGTGGCGGCTCGCTCTCGCAACGCCCCCATTTGTTCTCCATCACCAACCAAAACGAGCACGATCGGTCGCTCGTCTTCGAGCGCAACCTGCGCCACCGCATCGATCATGCGATGCAAAGCCTTGACCGGCCGAAAGTGCGCCACGGTCCCGACCACAAATGCGTCGGCGGGGATGCCGTGTGTTTTGCGGAAGGCTGCACGCTTCGCAGCATCGCGCGCAAAGCGGTCGAAGCGCACGCCGTTGGAAATCAAATTCACCTTGCGCAGCTTCCACACTTCGCGCGCGATGGTTTCGAGCCGCCGGCTCGGCACGATCAACTCCGCAGTCTGGAGGGTGAGGCGCCGCGCCCAATTGCGGCGGGCCTTGAGGCGCTGCGCTTCGTCGGCGTTGAAGCCGTCCTCGTGGTGGACGTGATGGGGATAACGCAACGCCCGAGCCGCAAACGTTGCGTCCATCGCCCCCCAGTTGTAGGTCAACAAGAGATCCGGATCTTGCTCCCGCAAAATGCGCCGCATAGCCCGCATGCCACCTAAGGGTCCCGGATCGTTGGCGAAGGGGAGCAACGTCAAATCCGCTTGATCCCCGATGATGTCGGCGGTCTCCACGTTGCCGCTACACGAGATGACGGAGTGCCGAATGTTCGGGTCCATCGCCATCATCAACGCGGCCGAGCGCAGCTCTTGGCCGGCCGGCGCGAAGGTCGAAAAGACGTGCAAATAGTGAGGTTGGGCCGCCATGGGGTGACGCGGTCAATGGCTTGGTGCCGCGGGGGGAAGATCGGCTGAAATCGGCCTCATCCCCCGAAGATTGCGAGAGTTTTCGGAGGCTGCACAGGGTCACAAGGGGCCTCTTGGATCCCGTAGGAGCGTTCTAAATGCGCTTCCGCCTCCGCCAGGCCCGTTCCATCGCGGTGCCAGATCGTAAACAGGGCATCCCCTTCCTGAAGGACATCCCCTTGGCGCCGTTCGCAACGGATGCCGACCTGGTGATCGAGGCGTCCCCCGATCTGCCGTCGGGCGCCACCGAGCGCCATCAAAGCCAACCCGATTGCGCGGCAATCGAGGGTGCGGAAAGTGCCCGACCGCGGCGCGCGCACGGTGTGTTGCTGCTGGGCGAACTCCAACCGATCGCCCTCCCTGAGCACCCCGCCTTGTGCGCGGATCAACGCGTGGAAGGCCTCGAGCGCTTGGCCGTTCTTCAACACCTTGGCGAGATCCAAGCGCGCCTCGGCGTGGTCGGCCGCCATCCCGCTGGACACCAACAGTTCCGCGCCGAGGTGCAGCGTCAGTTCGATCAAGTCCGGCGGACCGGCACCACCCAGCGCATCGAGCGACTCGTTGATTTCGTGGGCATGCCCCACCATTCGTCCGAGCGGCTGCTCCATCGAGGACTCCACCACCGTCATGGACAAACCCCAGCCCTCCGCAATCGCTCCCATGGCTTGCGTGAGTTGCGCCCCCTGTTCGCGCGTCGGCAAAAAAGAACCCGCGCCATACTTCAGGTCGAGGACGAGGGCATCCAGGCCCTCCGCCAACTTCTTCGAAAGGATCGAACTCGCGATCAAAGGCACCGATTCGACCAACCCAGCGGCGTCGCGCAGGGCGTACAGCTTGCGATCGGCAGGCACGAGCTCAGGGGTTTGCGCGGCGATGACTCCTCCAACCTCTTCCACTTGAGCCCGGATTTGCTCGAGGGGCAGTTCCGTGTGCAAGCCGGGGATGGCCTCCAGCTTGTCGAGGGTGCCGCCCGTGTGGCCCAACCCGCGGCCCGAGATCATGGGCACCCGGGCCCCCAAGGCGATCAGCGCGGGTGCCAAAACCAGGGAGGCCTTGTCGCCGACCCCGCCGGTGGAGTGTTTGTCCAGCACCGGGCGCGAGCCCTTCTCCCAGCGGAGCTGGGACCCCGATTCGACCATGCCTTGGGTCCAATCGAGCAGCTCTGCAGGATCCAAACCTCGAATGAAAATGCCCGCCAGGAGAGCGGCGGCGTGGTAGTCCTCTGCTTCTCCGGCGACGTAGGCCCGCAGGAAGGCCTGGATTTGATCCTTGGAAAGCCTGTCCCCATCACGCTTTGTTCGAATCACATCCCTCGGGTCCATGGGGCCAGCAAACCCCGTTCCGAAGGGGGAGTCAAGGGGCCTACGGCTCGGAATGAAGGGCCTTGCTGACGGAGCAAGCGTCACTCGACGGCCCGAACAGGTTGGGGCGTCGCTCCAACCTCCGCGCTAGGTGTCCTCACGCTGCAAACGCGCCGTACGCAAGACCTGCGCAGCGGACTCGTCAACACCGCGCCAGGACCAAGTGATCAGCGCGCGGTCCGACCCTTGGCGGCTCAGGGTTTGGATCCATTCCCCGTCCGGAGCGAGGCGCACGAAGCGGAGGGAGTCCGGCCTCGCTCCTTCTTCCTGCACAGGCAATGCATCGACCGTGGAGCCGCGCAGACGCGGATCGTCGCTGGATAATTGCCAGGCCGCCCAGCGCTCGGGACGTGCTTCCCAGCCACGTACCGCCCATTCACTGTGCCAGGGAGACCCCTCCGCCGCTCGGGATTCGAAGCAATCCGCCACCAAGCAGTCTTGGCTGACGAGTTTCGAACGCCAACGGGCCTCTCGTTCGTGACCCAAGGTATCGGTCACGAATCCGCGCCAAGTGCCCAAGGTCCAGTCTAAGTAGCGCGCTTCGGCGTGTGGGGACAAACGACCTTCCGTCCAAGGCTTGCGAAAGAAACGGTTCGGATGCACCTCGTCCGCTGCGCGCGTGCGTTCGAATTCCATGATCCAATTCGTGGACCAACTGCGACCCCCATCCGTGGTTTGCGCGCGATCCCAGCGGACGGTGTTGGGTAGGGCATCGCTGAAGGTGTAGCGCGTGCGCTGCTCGCCTTGTGTGGTGCTAAAGAACTCCCCACGACCATGGCGAAAAGCGCCGTGCATGCGCCCGAAGGCGCCGTTTCCGTCCATCGTCCAAAACAGCAGGATGGTCCACAGCTCGGTTTCGGGATCGTAGCTGCGCAGGCTCATGCCGTTCATGAAGCCGCCTTGAAACGGGCCCGCCCACTCCTCGAACAGGCCCGCGCCACCGCACACCGGCGTGATGCGGGCGCGGGTTCGGTCCGTATCTTTCCATTGGCCATCCGCTTGCAGCTGGCGATTCAATACATCCCATTCGCCGATCCAAAAGTCGAACTGTCGCTCCGGTTCGCGGACTTGCAAGCTGACGGCAAAGAGCCATGGCAGAAGAAAAGTGAACATGCGTCGATGGGGGAGTGAGCCTTCACGGATGTCGTAGGCGAGCCGCAACCTTTCTCCGGGTTCCGGACCGCATTGGCGGGAGGAAAACCATCGTAGCGCCCCTCCTGCGCAATCCGGGTCGAGCCTAGGGCTCGTACTCCATTCCTACGAAAGCCTGACCGAGAGAGAACACCCCAACGATCGGGGTTGCGCTCTACCAGAGCGGAGTGCCCGGTCCGGCAGGAGTCAGACCGAAGAGCGCTTCGACGGTAGCACCCAAATCCGCAAAAGTTTGGCGTGTGCCCAAAGCCACCGGGGCCGGAACGCCCGGACCGCCGGCGATCACCGGCACGTGTTCGCGCGTGTGATCGGTGGTCTGCGTGAACGTCGGATCGTTGCCGTGATCCGCCGTCAAAAAGACGACGTCCTCCGCCCGCAGCAAGGTCTCGAGCTCCGCGAGCTGAGAATCAAACTTTTCGAGCGCTTGGCGGTAACCCGGAGCGTTGCGACGGTGTCCATAGAGCGAATCGAAGTCCACCAAGTTCACGAACACCAACCCATGATCCCGCTCCTTCGCCAGGCGCATCGTCTGCGCCATGCCGTCATCGTTCCCCTCCGACAGAATCGACTCAGACACGCCCCGGCCGCAAAACAGATCGTGGATCTTGCCCACTCCGATGGTGGGGATTCCGGCGGCCATGAGGCGATCGAGCGTGGTCTCCGAAGGCGGCTCGATCCCGTAGTCGTGCCGGTGGTAGGTGCGGGTATAGGACCCTGGCTCGCCCACAAACGGGCGCGCGATGACCCGGCCCACGTTGTATTCGTTGAGTAGCTCGCGCGCGATCTCGCAGATCCGATACAGGCGCTCAAGGCCGAAGTGCTCCTCGTGGGCAGCGATCTGGAAGACGCTGTCGGCGCTGGTGTAGACGATGGGCTTGCCGCTGGTGCGGTGCTGTTCGCCGAAGTCTTCGATCACCTGCGTGCCCGAATACGCGCGATTGCACAAGTAGCCGGGAACGCCGGTCCGCTCGACGAAGGCTTCCATGATCTCGTCAGGGAAACCCTCCTTGTAAACGGGGAAGGCGAAGTCCAAGGGACACCCCATCATCTCCCAGTGGCCGGTAGGCGTGTCCTTGCCCGGCGAGAGCTCGGCCATGCGGCCGTACGCGGCGATCGGCGCATCGGCGGCGGGCACTGCGGTGACCGTTTCGATGTTTCCGAGCCCCCAGGCCTGGAGCCGAGGCACATCCAGCCCCCCGGCCGCTTCCGCGAGGTGGTTGAGGGTATGGCAGTCTTGTTCGCCGAATCGATCGGCATCGGGCAGGGCTCCGACCCCTAGGGAATCGAGCACGAGAACAAAAACCCGACGCTTCACTGTACGTCCGCGGGCGGCGTGGCGGCGGGCTGCCACAACTCCACTTGCCGGCCTTCGGGATCCAGGAACCATCCGAAACGACCGTAATCGCTGTCTTCGGGGCCGCGCACGCCCGTGGCGCCGCCCGCTTTCACCTGCTCCAAACAGGCATCCAAATCATCCACCATGAGGTTGATCATGAAGGATTGCTCCGAAGACCCAAAGTAGTCGGTGTCCTGAGGAAACGGCGACCACAGGTGGTAGCCCCCGCGAGGCAGGTTTTCGGGCAGAAAGCTCGTCCCGTAGGGCTGGTTCGGCACGCCCAGGTGCTTTTCGTACCAAGCCCGGAGGGCGTCGGGGTCCTGGCTGCGGAAGAAGATCCCGCCCAATCCGACGATCTTGCCCATGCTTATTCGTCGTCTCCGATGTCCAAGGCCTCCTGGATGAGGCTCTCGACCTCTTCTTCGAGCTCTTCCACCCAATCCTCACCGAAATCCCGCTCCAGGAGGTCGCGCTCGGAGAACTCCCAGCGCCCGGAGCGCGGGTCGAAATCGAACTGGTAGTCGTGGTCCGAACCGTCGTCTTCAGTCACCACCACGATGACGATGTTGTTCTGACGGTCCAATTCCGCGGTGAAGCTGGCCATGTCGAAAGCGGGTCTTGGGTCTCTGAAAGGGTCCCCAAGTCAGGGGGGAAGGGATCGGTCCTAGTGGCCTTGAGGCCCCTGGGAGCGGCGTAGGGTAGCCCAGGGGTCGCTCGCGGGAAGCCACAAAATTCAGTGGATCCCCCCATAAGCCGATCGGCAACCCGCCTCCTGGCAATTTCCGGGGGGGAAAGGAAGAACTTCCCCGTTTTTGCGGCAAAGATAGGGGGTCTCGCAACGTAAACCCGGGTTCTCGTGCCTGGCCAAGGTGCTGGCCACCCCCTGGACCCCCCCAAGACCCTGCGTCCCCCATCCAAGGTTCTCTAGCCATGAAACTGACTACCCTTTGCGCCGGAATCGCCGGCCTGGCGGGCATCGCCGCCATCTCCGCTGGAACGGAGCTCGCCTTCAAACCTGCCGAAGCCACCAAGCTCAGCAAGGAATTCACCATCAACCTCGATTTCGCCCTGGATGACCTGATCGTCTCCATGAACGGCGAGGAGATGGACCCCGCCATGATGGGCCTCGACCTCGACAAAGCCCAAGCTCAGGTCTCGATGACCGTGAACTTCAACGACGTTTACGTCGGCATGAGCGGGAACAAGACCACCGAACTCAAGCGCACCTTCGAAAGCGGCACCGCGGAGTACGAAGCGGGCGACGGCGAGTCCGGCAACGAGTCCATGGACGAGCTGGAAGGCCAAGTCATCGTCTTCAAGTGGAACGAAGAGAAGGGCCAGTACGACCTAACCGACGAAGACGGCGAAGAGGTCGACGAGGACATGCAAATGATGGCCGAAGATGCCGATCTGCGCATCTTCCTGCCCAAGAGCGAAGTCGAAGAGGGTGATTCCTGGTCCGTGAAGGGCAAGGACCTGCTCGGCGTCTTCGTCCCCGGCGTGAACATCGACAAGGCCATGGCCCGCGCTGACGAAGAAGCCGCCAAGGAAGGCGACGTGCCCTTCACCCCCTCCGACTTCCTGAACTTCATGGAAGAGCTCGGAGAGATCGAGTGCACCTACCAAGGCACCAAAGAGGTCAACGGCCGCGTCCTGCAGGTCATCGCCCTCAAGCCGATGATCGAAAAGACCATCGACCTGACCGACGTCCTGACCGAGATCATCGATGAGGCCTCCGGCGGTGCGCAGGAATTCGACCTGAGCGTGGAACTGATTCTGGAGGGTGAAGGATCCGGCGAGCTCCTGTGGGACGCCGAGGCCGGTCACTTCCGCAGCTACAAGCTCGATATGGACCTGCAAACCCTGATCGACGCCAGCGGCTCGGCCCAAGGCATGAGCGGCGCGGCGGAAGTCGAGGCCACCACCACGGTTTCGTACTCCTTCACCGCGGAGTAATCCCGCACAAGGATGGGCCTTCGAGGCCCGGATCAGGAGGCCAGCCAAGCGGCTGGCCTCCTGCGTTTATGGGGTGAAACGCCGCGCTCCGCGGCCTCCGTGCCGGTGCGTCCGAAAGCCTCGCATCCCCGATGGCGAGCCCCCGCCCCAGCCCCTAAAATGCTCGCCACCTCCCTATGCTGAGAGGCCCGCCCCTGCGGGCCGACCCGATCGCGCTCCCCTGCTATGACCACCCAAGCTCCCGTTTCGAAGCCGACCCTCGCCTCCCTCCAGCCCCACTTCCAGCGCTGGGAGATCGTGGGAGACCTGATCGACCAATGCATCGACCTGATGCTCAACCTGCGGCAAAGCGGGCACCCCGGAGGCTCCCGTTCGAAAGTCCCCATGCTGGTGGCCTCGACCCTGGGCGCAGGCATGCGTTGGGACATCCGCCACCCCGAAAACCCCCTCGGCGACCGGCACATCTTGGTGGCCGGGCACTGCAACCCGGCGGTCTACGCCATGTTGGCGGTCTACAACGAGGCTTTGCGCATCGCCCACACCCGCACGGGCGATCAGCGCTACTTGGTCCCCAAAGCGGCCGAGCGTCAACTGACCTGGGAAGACCTGCTTTGGTTGCGGCACCACAAGCAACTGCAAGGGCACGCGGAAATGGAGGGCAAAACCCTCTTCTTCAAGTTCAACACCGGGCCTTCCGGGCACGGTGCCCCGGCCGCGCTGGGCGCTGCGATGGCCCTCAAGCACTCCGGATCGGACACCAAGGTATTCGCCCTGGAAGGCGAAGGCGGCCATACCGCGGGCGCGCACCACGAGGTCAAAAACTCGGCTTACGGCCTGGGCCTCGACAACCTGGTGTACCTGCTGGATTGGAACGACCACGGCATCGACACCTTCGCCAACAGCGAAGTGGCGTTCGGCAGCCCCAAGGAGTGGTTTGAATCCTACGGCTGGCGCGTGGCCGGTGCGGAGGACGGCCACGACTACGAGTCCCTGACCAAGGCCCTCATCGAGATCGTGCACGCCGAAAACACGGAAGGCCGCCCCGGCTGCGTGTGGTTCAAGACCCGCAAAGGGCGCGGCTATGGCGTGTACGACGCCGCTTCTCACGGCAAAGCCCACGGCCGCAACTCCGACATGTTCTGGAAGTGCCGCCAGGAGTTCACCGACAAGTACGGCGTGCACTTCGAGGGCCACGGCGACACCAACGACCCCGGCGAAGATGGCTGCCGAGAGCAATCGAAGTCCTGGTTCAAAACCGTCATGAGCGTGCTCGAGCGCGAAGAAGGCTTGGCCGAGTACGTGGCCGACCGCCTGCTCGAGATCGCCGAGTCCATCCCCGCCGGCCTCGACCCGAAGAAGTTCGACGTCACTAAGAACTTGGCGGAAGACCGCTCGTGGCTCGATGTGGATAAGCTGCCCAGCGACCTGTTCTTGCAGCCCGGTGCCAAAGCCGCCAACAAGGACGGCTTCAAGACTTTCGGGGCTTGGATGAACAGCGTAGCGCGCCAAAAAACGGGCCGGCCGTTGGTGCTGGCGTGCTCGGCCGACCTAGCCGACTCCACGGCCATCAGCGGCTTCGCGCACGACTTCGGCGACTCCAAAGGTTTCGGTTGGTACGAGCGCAAGTCCAACACCTCCGGCTCCTTGTTGCCCCAGCAGATCACCGAGTTCACCAACTCGGGCCTGGTGTGCGGCGCGGCGACCGTGAACCTGTCCCCCAAGCCCGAAGAGGAATTCGTCGGCTACTGGGGCGCGACGTCGACGTACGGCAGCTTTTCGTACCTCAAGTACGGGCTGATGCGCCTCTTCAGCCAACTCACCCAAGACTGTGAGCTGAAGAACGGCAAGGTCATTTGGGTCGTAGGCCACTCCGGACCCGAAACCGCGGAGGACAGCCGCACGCACTTTGGCATCTTCTCGCCGGTGGTGACGCAGCTCTTCCCGCAAGGGCAAATCATCAACCTGCACCCCTGGGAGCCGAACGAGGTCGCCCCGGCCCTCGCCGCCGCGCTGCAAACCGACGCGCACATCGTCGCGCTGCACCTGACGCGCCCCGGCGTGGTGGTGCCTGACCGCAAAGCCCTCGGCATGGCTTCGCACATGGACGCCTCCAAAGGCGCCTACGTCGTGCGGCCCTACGCCGAAGATCGCCCGCGCGAAGGCACCTTGATCGTCGAAGGCACCTCCACCATGGAGTCCATCATGGAGCTCTTGCCCAAGTTCCAAAGCGACAAGACCATGCCCAACGTCAAAATCGTTTGCGCGGTCTCCTACGAGCTCTTCCAGCTGCAGTCCAAGGAGTACAAGGACGCGGTTCTGCACAAGTCCGAGTGGCTCGACAGCACCGTCATCTCCAACGGTTGCAAGATCGGCATGCACCCTTGGATCGCCTCCAAGATCGCCGAGGACTACGCCATGACCGCCGACTCCGACAACCGCTGGCGCCTCGGCGGCTCCATCCCCGAGGTCAAGATCGACGCCAAACTCGACCCCGCTTCCCTCGAAACCGGCATCCGCCGCTTCGCTTCCGAGCGCAGCACGCGCTTGGCGGGGTTGCAGGTCTAGCCCCGCAAGCTCCTCGATTCCAACCGCACCCCATCCGGTGATTCACCGGCTGGGGTACTTTTTTTCTGTCATGGTCAGTGGGTCATGACCACCTGTTGGGCATCAGCGGGTAGCCAACTTGGGACCCCGCGAGTCGCTGATATCCCATTTGCGTCGGTTGAGGCTTCGACCAATCCGAAAGGTTGCGACGGCTTGGCGGGCGCAGGAACAGCTCCGCCCCTACCAAAGCGAGTCAAAGCCGGGGTTTCTTAGCCCCCTAAGGTCCGAGCGAAGTCCCGACACCCAAGGCGTGAGCGAAGTGTAGAGGTCACTCGTTTTGCGGCTCGCTCACGCCAATGATGGGGACCTTCGGCAGGTCGCTGGTGTCGGGGGCGCCCTTCGTGCGCAAGCGGATGGCGGCGGCCTGGGCTTGGCGGCTGAAATCGATGGACTCCCCGAGGATGCGCGCGGCCTCCTGGTCGGCGTGGAAGCCTTGGGAGTTCTCGCTCGCTACGTAATCCAAACGCCACATGGCCTTGCGCTGCAGTTGGAAGATGGCTTGTAGCTCTTCTTCGGTCACCCCGCTGGCCTTCGCTTCCAGGATGGCGTCGAGCATGTCTTCCATCGCGCCCGCTGCGACATCCATGAGTTGCACCGTGCGGCCCTGGATCTTGCGCACGCGGGCGGCGAGCTCCTGTTCCGGGACGTGGTGGCAGACCTGACAAGAGTTGTTGATGGTCTCCAGGGGGCTGCGGATGTCGTGGCTGCTGACCTTCTTGGCACCCACACGCTGGTAGGGCATGTGGCAATCCGCGCAGCTCACCCCACTCCGGGCGTGAATCCCCTGGCTCCAGAGTTCGAACTCCGGATGCTGCACCTTGAAGACCTTGGCCCCTGTTTCGCCGTGTTGGAAGTCGTAGAAGCTGGTTCCGTCCTCAAACTTCATCTGCTCCCAATGCTCTTCTTCGGCGTCCATGGTCAGACCCGTAGACCAAGGGAACTCCAGGACGGCTTTGTTCGCGCAGTAGTACTCCACGTGACATTGCGCGCAGGTGAAGGTCCGCATTTCCTGCCGAGACGCGTCTAAGTTTGGGTCGTAGTCCCGGGCTCGGTCGCCATCGCGCCACTTTTGGATGCTGGGTAGGTGCGGTTGTTCCGACTCGCTCTTGGCTAAAGCAGCGATGCCCAACATGAATCCTGGGCGCGTCACGCGCAAAGACATCGTTTTTGGATCGTGGCAATCGATGCAACTGACCGGGTGGGCTTCGCCGAGGGCCACGTGATCTTCCGGCAAGGGCTTCCCGGCGAACTCACCGCTGAAACCACCTTCCGGCGCTACCGGAACCGAACCCTTGGAATCTTCGGGAGTCCCGTCCGGAGCGCTTTGCACCAAGGCGAGCACTTCTTGGTAGGGCTTGCGGCTCACCTCTTGGAAACCGCGAATCACGGCTTCCATGTGGAACTCCTGGGCCAAGGCCTCGTCGTCGTACGGCAAGCCCATGGCCTTCAGCCCTTCTCGGCGATAGGCCACCGTGTTGGAGGCGTGGCAGTGCAAACAAGCACCGGCTTGGGGCTTCTTGGTAACCCGCTCGGTGACCCCTTGGTCGTAGAGCATGTAAGCGTGGCCGCGCGCCTCGCGATAGTCGATCGAAAAGGCATACCCCGCGAACAGGCGCTTCAGCCAAGGATCATGGTCGAGTTTGCTGGCCGGCATCGCGCTGCTGCCGCCGCGAAACTTCGGGCCCGCCGTGTTTTTGTACCCGTTGTACTGATGGGGCCAGTTGACTCCCCAGGGCTGTGGATCGGTAGAGATTTCGGTCACTTCCACAACCCGCTGGAACGGCTCGCGCGCTTCTTGCTTCCTCTCGAAAATCTTCACCAGAACGGAGGTAACCAAAAGGGTGGCGGCCAAGGCGCAAACTCCCAGCAGCGCGTAGAGCCGCGCACTTCCGCGAGCTGTAGCGTTTCGTTTTGTCATGGATGCGTACCTCGAATCAGGATGGATCATGGGGGGGCTGGGGAGACTACCGATGTGCGTGACCGACGGACTGGTGGCAATGAACGCATGCGACGGAAGCGTCTACGACCGAACTTTGGTGCAGAAAATCGCCGTGGCAGTGAATGCAAGCGGCTTGCGTTACGCGGCGATTGCGGGGTTTGATCTGAATAGGCTCCGCAAAGTGATCCGTCGTGAATGCCAAGGAGTGAAAGAATCCATTGTCGGCTTTCGTGATCCACTTACCGATGGGATGGTGACTCAAGTGGCAGTCATTGCACGTCGCGATCGCGTGGTGGCTGGAGTGTTGCCAACTGTCGTAGGAGTCTTGCATGACGTGACAGTTGACGCAGCTGGTGGGGCTGTCGCGCAGGTAAGAAGACCCTTCTCCGTATCCGAACGTGAAGATACCGACCCCGCCAAAGATCCCCACCGCCAGCGAGATCAGGACCAAGCCGATGGAGATGCGTTTCCTTGGCGTGTCGAGCTTGGGTGCGGACATGGGGCTGTATGATACAACTTTTGGGAGATACGCAATGCTGCGGGTTGCCACGCAGCGCGTTAGGCGCTTCGATGTCGGGAGGAGCACCGCCGCATCACGGCTTCAAGGATGGACGCGGGTTCGTGTTCGACGAACACGAGGTTCACTCCACCGCAAACCCCAGCGGCGTTCGACACCTGGGCGGTGAGTTCTTGGGATGGCCATCCAGCAACAAGCTCCCGCGCTCGGAATATTGGGGCCACTTCGAAATCCAAGTCCTTCAAGCTTCGTCAGCAGATCGACCGCGCGGATCACAGTTCCCATCTCGGGCGCGAAGGAAATCCGAAGCCATACCCCATGTTCCCTGGCCCTGCTACCGGTCGCCGCGATTGCAAGACCATGCGCGTGGCTGTCAGCTGATCGCTTCGATGCCCTGAGGACATCCAGGCCTCGCTTCACCCAAGGGTTATCGATGGAACCGCGCCGATCGTACGCTGTACCCTGAAGGCCCAGACTGGGTGAGGCCAGCGGGTATGCTGACGCGGCGTGGACAGCGATCGCCACAGCGGTGGAAACCGCCCGGCACCGGAAGAAACGGGTAAGGCCTATCCCGCAGGACTCCAAAGCGGCCTCCCAAGGCCCCATCCAGCCCCACTCGACAGTCGGAAGCCCCCCACCCGTTTTCCGAACCTTGTCGCATCCGATCCCCACCGCGAATCGAACCCCATCGCATGAAGATGACTCCTAACTGGATCCCGACCCTTCCCCTGATCCCCTGGCTCCTCGGCGCTTGCAGCTTTGGCAGTGGGGTGGAAGTGCCCCAGCAGGCGGGCAACGACATCTACACCCAACAGGTCAAGAGCCTGGAAGGTGAGCCGGTTTCCTTGGAGACCTACCGCGGGAAGGTGGCCCTGATCGTCAACACGGCCAGTGAGTGTGGCTTCACGCCCCAATACGAAGGCTTGCAGACCCTGTTTGAGACTTACGGCGACCGCGGGTTCGTCGTTCTCGGCTTCCCGTGCAACGATTTCATGGGCCAAGAGCCCGGCACGGCCGCCGAGATCCGCACCTTCTGTACCCAGGAGTTTGGGGTGACCTTCCCCATGTTCGAGAAGGTCCAGGTCAAAGAGGGCGAAGGCCAAAGCGAGCTCTACCGCCTGCTGGGCCAAGCCACCGGCACCCTTCCGAGTTGGAACTTTGGCAAGTACCTCGTCGATCGCAACGGGCAGGTGGATCAGTTCTTCGGTACTCGCGTGTCCCCCACCGACGCTCCGATCACGCAAGCCATCGAACGCTTGCTGGGCGGCGATTCGGTCGAGGCCATGGCCGCTTCCGTGCAAACCTCCGCTCCCATCGTGACCTTGGAATCGGACTACGCGGACTTCCCCAAGGAAACGAGCTACGCGGGCAAAACGCTGAAACTCAACGGAGCCGGCCTCTGCGAGTGGGGTTTGCTCGGTTTCAACCTCTATCGGGCAGGCCTGTACGTCGAAAGGCCGAGCACGGACGCGGAAACGCTGCTCGCGGTGGATCAAACCATGCTGATCTACCAGCACTTCGTGCGCAAACTCAGCGCCTCGCAGTTGCAAGACGCTTTCCGCGCCTCGGTTCGCTATCAGATCGGCGATAACAGCGAACTCGAACCCCAATTGCAGACGCTACTCGACTGGATGGTCGAGGTGCGCAAGGGAGACGCGATGGCTTTCGTGGTCGACGAGCAACAGCACTTGGTGGGTTTCCTCAACGGCCAACCCATGGGTCGCATCGAGTCCCCCGAATTCGGCCGGCTCTTCATCCAGCTCTACCTGGGCAACAAGCCTCCCACCGAAGCCCTCAAGAAAGGCATGTTGGGATTGTAGGCTGAAAGATTCCCACCGCATGAAGCAAACAGTGACGGCAGGGATGGTTGCGTGCGGGACAGGTGAGCGACCCTTGTAGGGTGGCGAAACCAGGCGCTAGGAACGAGGTGAAGTCAGCCCCTGATGAGCGCAAGGCACGATGGGTCACGGTTTCCGTGGCCCTCGTCGTTTGGTTGTTCTGGCTAGTAGGGATGGCCGGCGGAGATCGCTGGCCCCTGTTCGAATCCGGCTGGTTCATGTCCATCACCATGGCGGTGGGCTCTTTCATCGCCGGCGCAACGAGCGAAGGCGGCGGCGCTGTGGCCTTCCCAGTCATGACCCTATTTTTTGACATCGCGCCGTCGGTAGCTCGGGACTTTTCGCTCATGATCCAATCCGTGGGCATGAGCGCCGCGGCGATCGCGATCTTCGCCACCCGCATTCCTGTCGAACGCCGAGCGCTCGTTTGGGGCAGCCTGGGTGGGGCGACCGGCATCCTGTTCGGTCTCGAGTTTCTTGCGCCGCATTTGCCGCCAAAGTTCTCGAAGATGACCTTCTTGAGTGTTTGGCTCGCTTTTGCTTTCGCTCTGTACTGGATCAATCGTCACCACGACCGAGAAGTACGCACGCACATCGAGCACTTCGACGCGCGCCACGCCGGGCTCCTCTTTGCCACCGGCGCTCTCGGCGGCACGATTTCGGCCATCACGGGCAGCGGGCTCGACATTTTGACGTTCTCCTTGCTCGTCCTGCGCTTTCGCATCAGCGAGAGCATCGCCACGCCCACCTCGGTGGTTTTGATGGGCGTCAATGCCTGCGTGGGATTCGCCTGGAAGGGCGGAGTGATGGGAAATCTCGCCACCGAAGCTTGGAACTATTGGTGGGTGTGCGTGCCGATCGTCGTGGTCGGCGCACCGCTAGGGGCGCGCTACATTCGCAACAAGTCCCGCCTGTTTGTCGCCACCATTTTGTACGTTTCGATCGGCGTCCAGTTCCTGGCCGGCCTGATCATCATCGACCAAACCCTACCGCTGCTAGCCTATTCAGCAGCGGTCTTCCTGTTCGGGTTGTTCCTCTTCTTCCGTATGGCCGAAGGAGGCGTTCGACGCCTCGACTGGCTCGACCGACAAGGGTCACGGGATGCGGGGTCCTGATCAGCGTTCGTCACTTCCGGGCTCCGTCGAGCCTTCGAGTTCTGCGTTCGTCTGCGGCGCTCCTACGTGAGCACTGATCGCCACCGCGTCCGGTTCGGGGCCGGTCGCAAAGCGGGCGACCACCTGGCCTTCGACCAGGTCGATCTGCGCGATCTCTTTCAGGGGGCCGCACACCGCATAAGCCATGCGGCCCTTGGAACCGATCGCCAAACAGGTCGGCAGGCCTTGGGGCAACTCCACGCGGCCTGACTCCTTGCGAGTGTTCGCGTCGTACCAACGCACCTGGTGCGCTCCGGGGTGCGCGACGACGACCGTTTGGCCGTCCGGCGTGAAGCGCACGCGGAAAGGATGGCCATCGGTGGGCAAGGTCTCGACCACTGTGCGCTTCTCGACATCGATCACTGAAATCGTCTGGCTCGCGTGGCTCGCCACCCACAGCCAACGGCCATCGGGGGAAAGGTCCACGCCTTCCGCGCCGCGCCCTACTTTGACCGTCGCCAGCACGGGGTCGACCGCCTCGTTCGTTGCGCTTTCCTGGCCTTCTTTCGAGTTTGCTTTGGGGGCGCGCGTATCCACCACCACCACTTCGCCGGAAGGAACGCAGGGAACATAGGCTTCTTCACGCTGTGAAGACCAGGCCAACATGTGACCGCCCGGCCGAGCAAAGGGCAGCGCACGCAGGATTTCGCCCTTCGTGGGGTCCACTTCCAAAACGCACTGCTTCACCTCGGAGGTCACCCAAACCCGTTGCGATTCGACGAAGCGCAAGTCGTTGGGGCGCACATGCTCGCCCAAGTCGATCATGCGCGGCTCCCATTTCCCTTCGACGGAAAACACGAGCAAGCGCTGATCCGGCGTTTGGTGGCGCGGTCCGGATCCGTAGCAGGACCCCACCACGGTTTTCCCGTCCGGGGAAACGGCGAACTCGTGGGCGCCCACGGCCGCGGGCAACGTCGCGAGGGTCTGGCCGCTCTGCGTGTCGAAGAACTGCACGGTTTCGTCGCCACGGTTGGAAACGATGAGGGTATCCGCCGTCGCGGGCGCAGCGAGGCAAAGCGCAGCACCGGCCCACCAAGTTTTGCTGAGGAGTCGCATAGGGGGCAGTATGCCCTGGGCTGGCAATCGCCGGACGACTTGCGTAGAACCCTTACTCTGTGTGCTAGCCGTAACCCGCACGCAAAGGCTCCGCAATCGGGCCAACACCCCGCGATCCACGATGGCGACTGTGCCTCCTCCAGACTCAGACCCCCGACGGCACCTCGTGGCTGCGGTGCTCGCCGCCGTGATCATCGCGGTGCTCTATCACGCGTGGGCGTTTGAATCGTGGAGTGGCCTGCGAACCGGGATCGATCACAATCAGGAGTTCTTCCAGGATCTGACGGGTCCTTACCTGTCGCAAGCGGCGGCCTTCGAGCGGGGCGAAGGCTGGCAGCCAGGCTACCTGTATCCGCCGACTCTCGCGCTGGCTTTGCAGCCCTTGCTGGGTTTGAGTCCCTTGTGGATTTCTTGGGTTTGGGTGATGGTTCTAGCGCTTGCCACCATCGGTTTGTGGCGAGTCGGCTGGGGTTGGCTGCGACCGCGTAGCCCGGGGTCGGCGTTCGCCTACACGTTGCTGTGCGGGCTGAGCTTTCCCTGGTTGCACGATATGCACTGGGGTCAGGTGAGCACCCTGGTGTGGGCGATCACCCTCGGCAGCCTGCTCGCTTGGGTGCAGCAGCGGCATGCGCTTGCGCGCGTCGGGCTTTCGCTCGCCATTGCGATCAAGATCTTTCCCCTTTGGTTTTTGCTAGCGCTTGGACTCGCCGGTGACCGCAAGGGAGTCCTGTGGGTCCTCGGCCTATCCACGCTCTGGTTGCTGGGCCTGCCGGCGATCGCGCTGGGATTCGAAAGCACGCTGCAGTTCTACGCCGAGTGGTGGCAGGAACTGGGCGCACGGGGCCCAAAGCGCTACTTCTCGGGCGAGTTTTGGGGACCGCGCATGACGCAATTCCTGCCCGCCGTGCTCTCGCGCACTTGGGGTGGTGCGCAAGGAGCGTGGTTGGTGTTCGCTTGGGTTGTCCCGCTCAGTCTGCTAGCCGCTGTGCTGCTCACGGCCTATCGGCGCTTGCGCACGCGGCAATGGGCGCGAGCCCTGATTTTGTTCGCCAGCGCGATGCCGCTATGGGTCAGCCCATCGTGGATCCACTACTTCGTTTGGATGCCGTGGGCCCTGTGCGTGGCTTGGAAGGCGATTCCTGGCCTCGCGCCCAAGGTTTGGATCGGCTTGGGCATGGTGGGCATCTCCACGCCGCTGTTTCACGCGGTCGGTGGTTACCCGGAATACGGCGTAGGTGGCTGGCCTGCTTGGGCAGCGTTAGCGCTGCCTCTGGCCGAGTGGTTTTCGAAGGACCGCCCCTCGCGCGCTCAATCCTGACCCGCAGGAACGGCAGGCTCCGGTTCGGCGAACGGATCGAAGGTCCGCACGCCCGCGGCTTGCAAGCGTGCGAGCATTGGGCGCAAACGCTGCTGGAAGCTGTTCCAATCCCGCTTGGTGGGTTGGGTCCAGGCGACTTCTGCTAGGGCGCAAACGCGCGGCCAAGCGAGGTATTCGAGCTTGTCCCAGGTCTTGACGTATTCAGTCCAGAGTTGTCCTTGGCAGCCCAAGATGCGTTGCGCTGCCTCACTGCCGAGCAGTTCTTTGGGGATCGGTTCGAACGCGTAGACCTTCTCCAACGGAAGGAATCCACCAATGCATTCGTATTCGTCACCCCGCGTCAACTCCGTTTTGGGATCCGCTTGGTAGTAGTCGAAGTAGGTGTGCGAAGTAGGCGCCATGATCACGTCGTGGCCCGCTTGCGCTGCGGCGACCGCATGGTTCCAGCCGCGCCAGACCATCACCGTAGCCCCGGGAGCTAAGCCGCCTTCGCGGATTTCATCCCACCCGAGCATCTTGCGCCCACGTTTCTCCAGCAGCTTGGAAACGCGGCCCAGGAAGTACGCTTGCAATTCATCCTCGTTGTGCAGGTGCTCGCGCTGCATGACGCTTTGCGCAAACGCGGACTGCTTCCATTGCCCTTTGGGCGCTTCGTCCCCGCCCACGTGCACGTACGTGGACGGAAACAGGTCGCACACCTCTTCGAAGACATCATCGATCCAAGCAAAGGTCTCTTCCTTGGGCGACAGCGTGTAAGGCTTGACGCCCCAATGAGTCTGCACCTGGGGGTCGTAATCGGGGATATCGTCGTTGCCGAGCTCGGGATACGCCGCGATGGCCGCCGCCATGTGCCCCGGCATGTCGATCTCGGGCACGACCGTGATGTGTCGTTGCGCCGCGTAACGCACGATCTCGCGCACCTCTGCTTGGGTGTAGAAGCCGCCGTAGCGCTCCCCATCGGAGCCGCGTCGATCGCCGTACGGGGGTGTCGAGGCGCGATAGGCCCCGACGCTGGTCAGTTTCGGGTACTTCTTGATCTCGAGCCGCCAGCCTTGGTCCTCGGTCAAGTGCCAATGGAACACGTTGAGTTTGTGCACCGCCATCCAATCGAGCAGGCTGAGAATGTCATCCTTTGCGAACCAATGCCGGCCCACATCGAGGTGCAAGCCGCGCCAAGCGAAGCGCGGTTCATCGGTCACCAAACAGGCCCTCAGGCACGCTTGCGGCTCGGTCGGCCAAACTTGCAACAAGGTCTGGATGCCGGACCAAACCCCTGCGGTACCCGGCGCGGCCACATGTATGCGCTCGGGGTGCGCCAAAAGCTGGTACTGCGTGGGGTTCGATTCGCTATCCAGTACCTCCAGGTGGATTTCCTGCGGGTAGAGAATGCGCAACTCTTCGCGCACGGTCGGCACGGGAAAACCCGTGAACTCGCGCAAGCGTTCCGCCAAGAACTCGGCTTCCCACTGCACGCGCGCGTCAAAACGCACCGCTAGGCCTTCCTGCGGGCAAAATTCCCCGTCCATATAGGCGAGGGACTTCGGCTGCGGGATGACGAGCCATGGCGCCGGCTGCGATTCATTGGACGGGGTTTGCAAAGCGAGTGGAAAGGCGGCGAGAAGGAGCGAACCAAGAAGTTCCATGGCTCGATTCTAGGACCTATCCCAAAACCCGAATCCGTCATTCAGTAGTTTTCGAGAGGGCCGCTCGTTGGTGCGGTTCCGTGCGTTCGAGAACCGCGACGCGGTCTTTGGTGCTCGCTCCGCCTCGGTCCCAGCGCGAGCCAAGACCCGGGCCGGCATTTTTTCAGCCAGCTTGCGCGCTCCCGCCTGACTTTTCCCGGCAGGGTTCGTAGGCTTCCGGAATGCGCCATCCACTCCTCCTTACGATCCTGTGCGTTTTCTTGCTGAACGGTTTGTGGAGCTGCCAAAACACGCAGCCCACCGAATCGCAACCCGTGGAAGCACCGAGTTGGGCGATCGCGATCCACGCCGGTGCGGGTGCGATGGACCGCGACTCGTCGCCGGAAGCGATCGAAGCGGCACGGGAAGCCCTGCGGCGCGCGGTGCGGCTCGGCAGCGGCATGCTCGAGCAGGGCAGCACCGGTCTCGATACCGTGGAAGCCGTCATTCAGGTGCTCGAAGACCATCCCCGCTTCAACGCCGGGCGCGGTGCGGTGTTCACCGCCGACGGACGCCATGAACTGGACGCGTCGATCATGGACGGTTCGAACTTGGCGTGCGGCGCGGTTGCGGGCGTGCGCACGGTCAAAAATCCGATCCGCTTGGCCCGCCGCGTGATGGAAGGCACCCGCCACGTGCTGCTCGCCGGGGACGGTGCCGAGGCCTTTGCCGACACCCAAGCCGACATCGTGCGCGTGGCACCGGATTACTTCTCCACGGAGGAGCGGCGCGAATCCTTGGAGCGCTGGAAGCAGCGTCAAGCGAGTGCTTCCGACATCGAAGTGGAAAACGAATGGAAGTCGACCGTCGGCTGCGTCGTGCTCGATCAGTACGGGCACCTAGCGGCGGGCACCTCCACCGGCGGCATGACGGGCAAGCGCTTTGGGCGCGTGGGAGACTCCCCCATCATCGGGGCGGGCACCTTTGCCGACGACCGCACCTGCGCGGTTTCCTCCACCGGCACCGGGGAAGAATACATTCGCCACAGCGTGGCGCGCGACATCTCGGACCGCATGCGGTACTTGGGATTCGACGCGCAAACGGCGGCGCAGCAAGTGATCCATGAAGTTCTGCAACCCGACGACGGAGGCGTGATCGTGGTGGGCTCTGATGGGTCCATCGCGCTCATCTTCAACACCGAAGGCATGTTCCGCGGCGCGGCCGATTCCACGGGCTTCTTCGGCGTGGGCATCTGGGAGGAGTTTGGCGAATGAGCGTTTGGAAACTCGTTTTGGCGGCGGCTGGCTTCGCTTGGCTGGCGGGCTGCGCTTCGTACCGGCCCGTTTCCGCGCCCGCCCCGACAGGGATTTTGGTCATCGCGGGTGGCGCCTCGTCGATGGACGGTCCGGTGTGGCCCCGCTTCGCCCAAGAGGTCGAGGCCGCACGCCAGCGCCAAGGCCGACCGGAGTCGCGCGTCGTGGTGCTGCCGACCGCGTCCAAAGATCCAGACTACGCGCAGACCTTCTATCCCGGAGCCATGGCGGCTTTGAGCCCGACCTGGCAGCCCTCGGTGGAGCGCGTCCACGAAAGCGCAGCAGGCAGTGCGCAGGACCCAGCCATCGCGCAACGCCTCGCTGCCGCCCAAGGGGTGTGGTTTACCGGCGGGAATCAATCCCGCATCACGCAACTCTTGCTCGGCGCAGACGGCAGCGAAGCCGCGGCGTTGACGGCCGTACGGGAAGCGCTCGCGAAGGGCGCGGTCATCGGCGGCACTTCGGCGGGCGCAGCGATCATGTCCCACCGCATGATCGGGGGTGGGCGGTCGGGACAAGCCGCGCGCTTTGGCGTGGGTGACGAAGGCGTGTTGCTCACCGACGGGCTGGGTTTTTTGCCTTTCGGCTTAGTCGACCAACACTTTTTGGCACGGGGCCGGCTGGGACGCCTGTTGGTCGCCATGCAGGATGCCGAAGCGGAGTTGGGATTCGGCATCGATGAAAACGGCGCCGCCGTCGTGACCTTAGGCAACACGCCCAAGGTGGAAGGGGTCGGATTGCACTCGGTGTGTATCCTGCAAGCCCAAGTGCTCGTCGATCCCGCACCGAATGGCGGTCCGTGGCGCGCGCGCTTGCACCTTTTGGGCCACGGCGATGTTTGGGAATGGGCGACGCAACAAGCGACGCCGCGTTCCGATCGCCGCGTCGTGGATGCCTCGCAGCCAAGCCCCGCCGTCACCGCCGCCTCCGACCCGTGGGAGGAGGATGCCATCTTGCACGCGCTGATCGCCCTGAGCCGAAACCCGGGGCAGGCGCAAGTCCTGCAAGGCCCCTTGGCCACTCTGACCCTGTCCGCGGACGAGCGTACCCGTTTTCGGACTACTCCCTTTCAGGGCCGAGATCTCTTCGCCAGCGACGTGATCGTGCACTTGCAGCGCCGCCTCGTAGACTAGGGCATGCTCCTCGCCCTGGCCTGCCTCGCGCTTTCGCCGCAACAAACTCCCGACGCCGCAACCCAGCTCATTTCGCCCCCGCAGACCGAGCGCCCCGGGCTAGGTCAACCCGTCACAGGCTTGCACCCGCAGTGGCGCTTGGAGTCGATCGAATTAGGTGCCAAGAACCTGAGGATCCTGGGATTCGCTGGATTGAAGGATGGAAGAATCCTGTTCTCAGCCGCCGACCTTGATGTCGAAACGGAAGCTTGGGATCCAAAGCTCTACCAATGGGATTTGGAATCGGGTGACCTCCAGGATTTGAACCTCCATTCGAGTGCACCCAATGGCATATGCACTGTGGAGGAATCGGTTTGGATGCTCGGGGACAACTTCTTGGATCAATGGAGCAACACCGATCGAGCTACGCCATGGGCACACCGAACGAGGTTTGCTCATGACTGGTTGGATGGAAGCGGCGTGCCCTTGTTTCGCGAACTGCACTCTTTTGGCGGGTGCCTAGTCACTCTGTTTTCTGACCCCAAAGCGGCGGAGGGAGGCAGTTCATGGCACTTCAACGGGCATGAACTCATGAACTCGGTCATGAGGATTGACCCAACGAACGGACTGGGAGGCGTCGAAATGGCTGGTTTTCACTACCCAGTCGGATGCGGGCCAGTCCAAAGGGACCGATTCGTGGTCATCGACCGCTTAGGTAGCGAGTCGGGAACAAGCGCACTCTACGAATTTCAACCAGGCCGGTTTGCTGGGTTTCCACTCAGTGAGTGCAAGGACAACGGCGGTAAGGACCAAAGCAACCTGGTTTTCCACCCGACCATCTACGGCGACCGGGCTAGGCAGGCTCCCGCCCTCTATTTTCCTGGGGAACTAGGATCGCAACCACAGTTTGTTTTGTGGTCCGAGAGCTCAATGCAGCATTCAGACGTGTTGATTGGTGACGTCACGGAAGGCTCCATCCACCGCATAGAACTGGAGCAGATTGGCGGAGCTCTGCAAGGAGCCCTATTCCGTCACAGCCACGGACTGCCAGTGGACTCCCAAGCAATGGCAATGGCCCCGAATGGCTCCATCATTCTGACGACACTGGAATCAATTGATCGACGGATCGACGTTTCCCGGCTGCACACCCTAAAAGTAGATGGCCAGGGCTACCGACCCTTCGAGATCCAATCCGTCAAAGTGACTTCCCATGGCTTCAACGTTGAGTTCACCAAGTCCCTGGATCCGGCTTGGCTAGAAGATCCAACCGGAGTTCGCGTCCAATCCTGGATCTATTCGACGGCTGGTGAGAAACAAGAGGCCCGCGAACATTCCCTGACCGCAGCGAGCATTCTGTTCGGTGCCTCAGCTGAAACGCTGAAGATTCAACTGGAAGACTTCGAACCCGGCCGGGTGTACCACATCCAATGCGATGCCAAGTCGCCGTGGAGCGACACCCTCTGGTCCGGTGAAGCGTGGTACACCGTCAACCGCATCCCGAGCGCCGTGGACCTCCCCAACATTGGCCTAGGCGCATTGCCTCCGGCCGATGCGACGCCCCTGATCGGGACTTCCGCTTCGACCCTGATGGACTATCAGGGCAGAGAAGGCGACTTGCCCGTCTACGAACAAGAAGATTTCGTGAACGGCCCCGGCTACCTCGAGGTCGGGCACGGCAGCGGCAACCTCGTCTCGCGCACCACCCACGGGGATGCGCACGTGCACGTGGAGTGGTACTGCCCGCCCGGGGGCGAGGGAGATACGCGCTCGAACAGCGGAGTTTATCTGCACGGCCGCTACGAGGTGCAGGTGTTCGGTACGCCCGCCGACGCTGAGCCGCGCGCGGGAGGCGCGGGTGCGATTTACGGCCAGCACGCACCGAGCCGCAACATGTCCACCGGTCCGGGCACTTGGCAGGCTTACGACATCTTCTTCAGCGCTCCACGTTTCGAGGATGGCGAGAAGACCCGCGACGCCCGCATCAGCATGTTTTGGAACGGCGTGCGCGTGCATGGGGAAGCGGTCGTATCGAGCCCCACCGGTGGCGCCCAGGGCGAGGAGGCCCCCACCGGCCCGCTCTTGCTGCAAGACTACCGCGGCGGCGCCGAAGGTCCGGTGCGCTTCCGCAACGTTTGGATTCGCGACTGGAAGGCGCCCAAGTGGCAACCCGGCGAATGGCAAACGCCCTTCGAGGATCCCTCGAATTGGATGGTGCGCGGCGGCAAGGCGCACTTCGAACTCAAGGATGGTGTTCTGCGCGGCACCACGCGCCCCAACACGCCCAACACCTTCTTCACGAGTCGCCAGGAGTACGACGATTTTGAACTGCTCTTTGAAGCCCGCGTGCACCCCGAACTAAACAGCGGCGTGCAAATCCGCAGCGAGCTGGTCGGCGATCCCGGCGAGCGCAGTGCTCCCTTGCGCGGCTACCAAGTCGAGATCGACCCTTCCCCCCGAGCTTGGACCGCCGGCCTCTACGAAGAACGCGGTCGCGGGTGGCTGCACCCGCTCAACACCCAACCCTACGCCCGCGAAGCCTTCCGCCCCAGCCAGTGGAACCAATTCCGCGTCCTCGCGGAAGGCCCCCGCATCCGCACCTGGCTCAACGGCATCCCCGTCGCCGACGTCTACGACGCCGAACGCACCACCGGCCACCTCGGCTTCCAGGTCCACGGCGTCGGCGAGCGCACCGATCTTCTGGAAGTGGCGTGGCGCCATGTTCGGGTTCGAACCCTTCGACGCCTCGGAGACTGAGAACTCTCACCCCCGTGATCATGGCCTTTACTTCGTCACGCTGAGGTAGCCCGCGTAGGCGAAGAAGGCCAAGATGCCGACGAGGACGACGTTCGTAAGGGGTCGGTTGCGCAGGTTGGCGTCCTGCAAGCGGCGGCCGTTGAGCAGCAGCAAGGTCAACGCCAACAGGGGCATGAAAGCGGCGCCGAAGATGGCGTAGACCTTTTGGATCTCCTTGAAGGGCAAGTGCAGGCCGGCCATCGGGACCACCGCCAAGGCCCATAGGTACCCACGATAGGCGCGGCATGCGGTGTGAACTTCAGGAGGCTTCGCGCCTTTCGGGGTGCGCAGGAGGCCGAGGTAGTCCGTGAAGACGTAGGGCACGGCCTGCCAAACGCCGAGCAGGCTGCTGAAGATGGCGCCCCACGCCCCAACCAGGAAAGCCCAGCGACCCAGGGGACCTAAGGGCTCTTCGAGGCGATCGGCTAGGTCCACGATCAGGGTGGCGCCCTTGCCCTCGACTTGGATCTCCGAGCCGATGATGACCATGGCGATCCCGAACAGAGCCGTCATGGTATAGCCCGCCGCCAAATCGATGCGGCAGTTGGTGAGTTCGCCGGCTCCGTGACGGTTCTTTTCGCGGATCCAATAGCCGTAACAAATCACGGTCAAGGTGCCGCCGATGCCGCCCATGAGCGCGATCGTCCACTGCAGCGTGGCCGCGGAGTCATCGGCGAGGCGGGGCGTCAACAAGCCCTTGACCACCGCGCCCCAATCGGGCTGCAACAACACGGCGGTGGCCATCACGACGACAAACATCACGCCGATGCACACCGTCATGACCTTTTCGAACAGCTGGAAGCCGCCGATCCGGACCAAAGCGACGCCCAGCAGGCTGTGCGCGATGCCAAACACGATTTGGCCACGGCCCGGATCGTCGAATAGGGGCCACATCGCCTGCAACGCGATGCCGCAAGCGCTCATCAGCGAATTCGCGACGAAAAAGGACCACAACAACAGGTAGGTCCCGAAGATCAGTTTGGCCGCAAAACCCAACCGCGTGATCGCCCCTTGCAGGATCGTCTCGCCGCTTGCGAGCTGATAGCGCGCGAGCCCCTCGTTCAACACGAACTTGAACGCCGAGCCCATCAACGCCGCCCACAACACCGCGAGTCCAATGCGGCTGCCGCTGATGGCGGCGGTAGCCAAGTCGCCGGCCCCCACACCGGTCGCCGCGATCAAGAGCCCAGGTCCGATCACGGCGAGCCGGGCGAGGAACTTGGACTGGGCGGGAGAAGTGGCGGTCATAGCAGCTCAAGCAGAAGGCTACTCTCCCACTGCTTCCAAGCCAAAAGAACTCCCCGCCAGGACCTCTCCTTCCATGACGAATCGGTTCCCGATGCCCGGCTCGACAACGCAAGCCGATCGGACGCAACCCAACCCAGTTCTTATCGCGCAGCCTGCGCGTTCATGACCGCGTTGCGGGCAGTGTCGGTATAACCCGCAGGCTCACTCATGCTGGTCGTATGGCACCAACCGGTCACGTGGCCCATGT
>JAUHXY010000269.1 GCA_030426785.1 bacterium | reverse complement strand
GCGATGGCGCGATCGAATTGTTCTGTCTCGCGCAGCAGTTCGATCCACAAGCTGCGCGCCTCGCCAGACAGGTCGGCCGCGTGGGTCTCGAAGCGCTCGAGCAACGCGGGCACGGCTTGGCCCCGGCGATGGGACTCCGCCAGCAACGTCAAGGCGTAGCGTCGCTCCCGCGCGATGGGTGCCAGCTCGACAGCGCGCCATGCGGCTTCTTGCGCCACGTCGAAGCGCTCAGCGGCCATGCCCCACTCCGCCAGTCGCAGTTCGCCGACAAAGCGAGCCTTCGGCTCCCCCTCGGCCCGGTAGAGATCGATGGCTTCCCCCGGCTGCCCCAGCAGGGCCAACACGATGGCGGCACGGTTGCGCAAACCTGCGCTGCGCTCTTCACCGGCCGCAAACTCCGCCAGCGGGTTCGGGGAGTCCCCTGAATCGTTTTGCGCGGAGCCCGCCTTGGCTAACTCCATCAACGCCAACCGAATCTGCAGACGCTCCGCCGTGGCCGCGTCCACTTCCGGCAGCAGCTCGCGGTAGGCCTCGCTCGCCTCGGCCAGTTTGCCCTCGGCGTCCCACAGCTTGGCGAGCTGCAAACGCGCCGCGATGTCCGAACGATCTTCTGCCAGGGCGGCGAAAGCCTGCCGGGCGACCTGGATCGTGCCGTTGCGCCAGTGCAACTGCCCGCGCACGTGTTGCACCGCTTTCCAGCGCGGCGACTGTGTTTCCTCCAAGTCGGCAAGCAGTGCTTGCAAACGCTCCTCCAAGGGATCCAAGCGGCCGTACTGCCGCATGCACGCTTGGAACAAGGGCAAGGCCTGTTCGGGCGTGCAGGTGGCACCTTCGACTTCGGCCAAAAGGGCTTGCAAGGGCGCTTCGAACGCCGGCTCGCGCTCCTCAGCGACCTCCTGGGCAGGTTCGTCTTGCACGACGTAGGCCGGCGCCGTCGCGCAGCAGATCCAAACCCCGGCCAGAGACAGCCACCATCGTAAGTGCTTCATGAGGATTGGCGCGGCCAACGCCGCAGGAGCAGATCGAGGAGGTACAGGAACATGGCCAATAGCGCGAGCCAGGGCGCCAGAGGTCGATTGCCCAACGGAGTCTTCACCGTCGAAAGCGCAAGGTCCTCGACTTGGGGCCAAGCGTTCACCACGGAGCCGCCTTGATCTTCCAGCGCTGCCGCGAGTTCATCGGCCACCCGCGTGGGCACGAGCTTCTCGTCGCGCTCAGGGTTTTGCGCCTCCAGCACGAGTCGCAAGGGAGCGCGCTCGGCATCGCGGGCTCCGGCCAGCAGACGCACCTCTTGCTCGGGATCGACGTAGAGCTGCGCTTCCCAGCGCTGCGGAGAAAGGGCCTGGAAGGACAAGGGCTGGTCGGGAGCGTCCACCAGCACGGCGTGCGGCCAAGCCTCCGTCGCGCCCCGGCGCTCGGCGACGATCCGCACCTCCCGGCCTTCGCGATGCAGAGCAAACGCAAACGGTCGTCCGCCGTCGTCGGCGGTACGCAGCAGCACGCGCGCGAGCAACGCACCGTAGTCGGACCACGCACGCCAGCTTTCCGTTCCGGGTCCCGTCGGCTCGGTGGTCAAAGCGCTCACGCGGCCCAACCCGTAGCGCCACGACGCGAGCACCGGGTGCCGTTCGCCTTGCGTCTCCACCAAACGCTCCGCGCCGGGCCGCAAACGCGTCTCCACGTAACCCGAGACCCCCGGGATATCCGTCGGATCGACCTCGCCCCACCATCCGCGGCCGCCGTGCACGGACACCGCAGCCAAGCCGGGGCGATACGCGGGCAGCTTGGCGCTGGCCGGTTGTTTGAGCAGGATTTCGGGCAGATTGAAGCGGTTGGGTACCGAGTAGAAACGTCCCTGGCCCCAGTTCGCGAGATTGACCAGAAACTCGGAGTGCGCGTCCGGCCCCACCAACACGGTCGACACGTTGATGCCGTCGTCGGACATGCGCCGCAGAAGCGGTTCGAAGGCGCCGGTCTCCACGCCGCCGTCGGTCAGGATCAGCACGTGCTTGTAGCGCGTGCGCACGTTCTTGAGTCCGTAGTAGGCCTCTTCGATGGCCGGCAGGATGACCGTGCCGCCGCCCGCATCCAAGCGGTTCAAGGCGCGCTCGATCTCGATCGAGTTCGAGGCGGGTTGCAAGGGCACCGCCCAACGCTTGGCCCCGTAGAACTCCACGATGCCGACTTTGTCATGCGGCAAGAGCCGCCGGATCGCCAAACGTGAGACCTGTTTCGCGAGCTGCACGCGGTTGCCGCCCATGGAGCCGGAGGTATCGATGATCAACACCAACGAAGTGGACGGATCCCGTTTCTCCTCCTTCTGCACCATCTCCACGGGCAGCAAGGTTTCGATCGGTTGGTTGTGGTAGCCGCCGGGGCCGAAAGCGGCCTCGCCGCCTGCGGCGAGCAAACCCAAGCCCCCCTGGGCGACCCGCTCGACCAACTCCTCCTGCAAGCCCTGCGGCATCGCCGCGGCGGGACGGTCGTCGAGCACGACCAAGTCCATCGCGCTCAACGGAGTCGTCGCGTCCGCGGAACGCAGATCGAAGCCGGGCCCGACGAGTTCCGAAAGCCGTTCGGCCCCCTCCTGCATGCGGCCTCCGAAGTACGCCACGCGCAAGGGATCTTGCACGGCGAAAGTCCGCTCCAGGGTCTCGTTGCCAGGGCGCGGGTCCACTCCGTCCTGCACTTCGACCTGCAACTGCACTTGGAGAAAGCCCGCACGCGAGGGCTCGAACGAGAGAGGAACCTGCACGCTCCCCGTGAGCAACACATCGTCCACCCGCGCGAGTTCCTGGGATTCGGCGCCCTCCGCGGTGCCGACCTCCATCAACAGGCAAGACACGGTTTGGCCTTGCCCCTCGATGGTTGCGAGCAGCGTGCAAGGCATACCGATCCGCATGGCTTGGCTTTGGCCCGCCAAGGCTTCGAGCCCGACGGGACGCACATCGCCCGGAACCGCAGCGGTGCGCCACCAGGTGACGGGAATCCCGCGCGCGCGCAGCTCGCTCAGCGCTCTCGTGGGGAAGCCATCCGTCGCCAGCCCATCGGAAACGAGCAGCACGCCAGCTCGCACTGAATCGGAAAGCGCCCCCGCGCCCCAAGCGAGCGCCGTGTTCAAGTCGCTTCCGATCGGCAACGACGGAACCGGGCCCGCCGCCGTGCGCATCGGGCTCTCGTCTTCGTCGCGCCCCCACTCGATCACGACCCAATCGTCCTGGCTGCGCGGGTCGATCGCTTGCACCAGCGCGGCTTCCACCTCGGCGCCGGGATCTTGCCCTTGGCTGGCGCTGCGGTCGATCAAAACCACTCGGTGCGCCGGGACCTCATCGGAACGCATGGCCGGCTGGCACAAAGCGAGCACGAGGCACAGCCACAGAGCCGAACGCAAGACGCCATGCCCCCACCGCCGCGCGCGCCAGGGACCGACCCAAAACACGAGCACGGTCAGGCTGAGCCACAAGTAGTTCGGTTCGAGCAACAACATGGCTACGGGATCAGGCCTCGCGAATACAGTCCCCACTCGAGCAACACCAACGCCGCCAACAGCAGCAACACCCAGGTCATGAGGCTCACGCTGCCTTCGCGCGGCAGTGCCGCCTGACCGTCCGCTGAAGCACGGACGACCGTACCGCTCAGGCCATCGAGCCAAGAAGCGCTAGCGAGAACGCCCCCGGTATCCAAAGTCCCCGCCTGCAAAGGCATCGCGGTCGTTGCGGACGCAAACGCCTCACCGGCGTGGGACAACTCCTGAGGCACGGGCGAGCCCGCGGCTAGGTAGGGCACCAGACCTTCCGCCTGCGCCAGCCAGCGCAAGGACCGGCCGATCAAGATCGGGAACCCGCGGCTTTCGGTGAAGCCGAAGCGGCTCGCGTCCAGCAGCTCCTGCCAGAGGTGCAATTGCCGAACTTCCCCTTCTTGGGCGCCCAGTTCGATGGCTTGGCCCACTTGGGTGGCCCATTCGTTCGCGTCCACGCGGTCCAATCCGAACTCGCCGAGGGCCATCGCGAACACCTCTTCGGTCGACCAATCGGGTTCGTGCACGACGAAAAACGCGTAGGGTTGCTCGGCGGCCGGGACCCAGCGCAAGGCCGGGCGATCTGGGTGCGCCTCCAAGCTTCCCGCCATCACCACATCGCTCGCTGCGACCTGCTCCACCTGCTGCAAGGCGGGATCGGCGTCGAGCGCGGCACGAAGGGCCTCCGACTCGATACTGGGATCCACGAATACGCGGATGGTGGGCCGCGAAGGCAAACGCAAGCGACCCACGGGTTCCGCCCCATCGCCCAATCGCACCACCAGTTCGGAGCCGTCCGCCGGTACGCCGGTCAGGGTGTAGGTCGTTTCGCCGTTCACCGAAGTGCGCGCGACGCTGCCCAGCCAATCTTCCTCCCCCACGCGAACCCGCAGGGGCGTCTCGATCGTGCCCGTTTCGCGCACTCGCACGAGCACGTCCACCGTGTCCCAAGCCTGCGCCGTTTCCGCGATGCCGAGTGCGGCTAACCGAGCCAGCCTTCCGCCTTCGTCAGCGGATTCGATCGTGCGCCGCGTCAGGACAACGCCCTCCGTTTCCGTCCAAGGCTCGCCGCGCCAAGAGTCCGGAGACCCGATGGCGATCACGTGCTGATCGCTGGCTGCGGGGCTCTGAGGACTACGAGCCGCCCGGTGCGCCGCACGCGCAAGGGAACTGGGTGTAGCGCTCGGTTGTAGATTTTCCAGACGACGCGCCAAGCGGCCCCGATCTTCTCCGGGCGCGAGCAAAGTGCGCAGCCCAGCCCCAGCCACCAACACCCGCGTGCGCTGGCGCGGCAAGCCCGCGGCGGTGGCTCTGGTGATCTTTCTCACCCACATGGCCACGCTCACCATTCTCGCGGTCGCGGCGGGAGCCGCGGTGATGCGCCATCCCGCGCTGCTCGTCCAGAACTGGAGCCTACCCAGCCCAGACGGTCTGCTTCGCGCGCTGTTCTATGGCTTCGCCGCGGCGATGCTCGGAATCAGTGGATTCGAAAGCTCGGCCAACTTCATCGAAGAACAGCGCGAAGGAGTGTTTCCCAAGACACTTCGCAACATGTGGGCA
>JAUHXY010000268.1 GCA_030426785.1 bacterium | reverse complement strand
TTTGGACCACAAAGGCGGGCTTGTCGTCCCGAACGGCGGAGTTCACCCACCTCATGGACGTCAAGATCCCCGAGAACCAGGATGCGATCGGCAAAGCCGCTTCGTACGGCGACCTTTCGGAAAACTCCGAGTGGGAAGCCGCTATCGAAGAGCAGCGCAACCTAACCTCTCGAGCCAAGGCCATGGAGGATGAGCTGCGCCACACCGATTTGATCGAGAACGCTGCCATCCCCGAGAACACCGTGGCTCCCGGCACCTTGGTGCGCTACAAGGAGCTGGAAAGCGGCCAGGATCGCACCGTCCTTCTGCTCGGTCCCTGGGATCCGGAAACCGTTGCGGGCCATTCCGTGGTCAGCTACCGGGCTCCCCTGGCCCAGGGCATGCTCGGCAAGCACAAGGGCGATGTCTGCACGCTGGTCCTGCCGGGCGGCGGGCTCGAAGTGCAGATCCTAGATATCCACATCCAAGACCTGGAAGGCGTCGCGTCCTAAGGGCGGTGGGAGCCACTCGGGCTGCCATTCGGGCGCGGCCTCCCAAGGCGTAGCAAGCGGGGCGGATTCCTTTCGGAATCCGCCCCGCTCGTTAGGAGGTTGGGGACCCGATCGAAGCGGTGGCGCGGACCCCGTTTGATGCTTGCTTTGGCCCCTCAGCGCCTTAACAATCGCTTAAGAATGCAAGCCCCCCAGCCCCCTGCCCCCGCTCCCCAGCGCAACTCTCACTGGATGACCTTGGGGCGCTGGCTGCTCGTCCTAGGCCTGCTCTACGGGTTCCTGGTCGCCATTCAGTTGATGAGTGGGTCGATCAAAGCCCTCGGCAAGGACACCGCAAAGAGCCTCTTCGACGGGGTCAGCAACCCCTTCGCCGGCCTTTCGGTCGGGGTGCTCGCGACGGTCTTGGTGCAAAGTTCCAGCACGACGACCGCCAGTATCGTGGGGCTCGTCGGTGCGGCCAAAGGGGCAGCTCTGCCCCTCACCAGCGCGGTTCCCATGATCATGGGCGCCAATATCGGTACGACGATCACCAACACGATCGTGTCCGTTGGGCACATTCGCCAGGGCCCAGAATTCCGCCGCGCGTTCGCGGCAGCGACGGTGCACGACTTCTTCAACCTGATGTGCGTCTTCATCATGCTCCCCCTGGAGTTGGCGACGGGCGTTTTGGAGAAGAGCGCGATCCGCATGACGGATTGGTTCGTCTCGGGCGACGCTGGCGATACCTTCAAAAGTCCTATCAAGACCGCCGTCAAAAAAACTTCGCAGACCATCCAGTCTTGGCTCGAGGACGGAATGGGCCTGGACGGCATTCCCCTCAGCGTGCTGCTGCTGACCTTGGGGATCGCGCTGACCTTCGTGTGCTTGATCTACATCACGAAAAACATGCGCATTTTGATCTCCGGCAGTCTGGAGCGCGCCATGAATCGCACCCTGGGACGCTCGGGCATCGCGGGCATCGTGATCGGGGCCTTGGTGACGATCGGGGTGCAGTCTTCCAGCATCACGACCTCGCTCTTGGTGCCGATGTGCGCGGCCGGGGTGCTCACCCTGCACAACGCCTTCCCGATCATGTTGGGAGCCAACATCGGCACGACGGTGACCGGCCTTTTGGCCAGCCAAGCCGCAGAAACCAATGCGGGCCTCACGATTGCACTCGTGCACGTGCTCTTCAACGTTACCGGGGTGCTGCTTTTCTACCCCATCCCCATCTTCCGCCGCCTGCCGATCTTCTTGGCCGAACTGTTGGCTCGCAAGGCGCAGGAATCGGTCTTATGGGTCTTAGGATACGTCCTTGGCGTATTCGTCTTGCTGCCCGTCGTGGGCTACCTCCTCTTCTAAAACGAGATGTTTGATTGGCTTCAAAAGATCGGCGGCTCCTCCCAGGGGCTCGGCCAGATCCAACAGCAGTTCCTCGAAATGCTTCAAGACGGAAGGCACATCTTTGATGCGGCCGCCAACGCTCTTTTGGGCGGGACCGCTACGAAGGTGATCGAGAAGGACCTCTACGAAACGGACCTGCGCATCAACGAGACGGAGATGGCCATTCGCAAGGAACTGGTTGTGCACGGGACAGTACACGGTGCCGCGACCTTCCCGGGACTCCTGCTACTCATGAGCGTCGTCAAAGACGCGGAACGCATCGGCGATTACTCGAAGAACATCTTCGAGATCGCCCAGGCAGGCGTTCCGCTGGGCGACGAGGCCACCTTGGCCGGTTTGGTCCAAAAGAAGGATCAAATCTCGAAGTTCATGGTGCGGGCGTACGGCTGCTTTACCAGCAAGGACGAGGCGGACAGCGGGACGCTTCTGAAGGACATCGACGCGTTCCAGAAGAGTTGCGACCAAGAGGTGATGCAATGCCTGCGTCTGGAAGGCAGCAACGAAGCGGCCCGGGTCTTGACCCTGCGGCACTTCAAGCGGGTCGCCAGCCACGTGGGCAACATCGTCAGTTCGGTGGTGCAGCCCTTGCACCAACTCGACTTCTACCCGGGCAAGCCGCTTTCCGAGCAGTAGCCCTCGGGGAGCGCCGGCGAAAACGATCCTGGTGCCGGCTTTCTGCTGGAGGCCGGCCGAAACGGGCCATCCAGGCGCTGGGACCCTTTGCCCGGTGCCCGGTGGGTCCCCCCCTCAGCGCAGGCCCTGGGCGGAGGCCGAAGACTCATTCCCGGGATGAGGCATAGGAAAGGCTTGTATATCAGCGCATCATGACGTAATGTTTGAGCGTGCTGACCGCCCAACCCGACCTCCCCCAACTGCTCAAGGTGCTCGCCGACCCCGTGCGCCTGCGCATCCTCGCCCTCTTGGAGCGCGAGGAGCTTTCCGTGGGAGAATTGGCCCGGGCCCTGGATCTGGCGCAAAGCCGCGTCTCGAACCACTTGCGGGTGCTGCGCGAGTCCCAATGGCTGATCGAGCGCCGCTTGGGCACTTCGATCCTGCTGCGCGCGGCCGTGGGTGCCAACACGCCCGCCGGCGGCCACGCGGGGGCGAACCTTTGGACCACGCTGCGCGGTCAACTCGCCCACTTGCCCGGCCATGAGGCGGACCTGACCCGCTTGGCCGAGGTTTTGGCCGACCGGCGCAAGCAGAGCACCGAATTCTTCGATGCGGTCGCCGGTGAGTGGGAAAAGCGCGGGGCCCTGTTTGAAAACGGGCAAGCGCGGCAGCGGGCCGTCGCCAGCCTGCTCGAAGACGAACTCGTGTTGGCGGATCTGGGTTGCGGTACGGGCTACATGGCCCGCGCTCTGGCCCCCTTTGCTGGCCGGTTGATCTGCGTGGACCCCTCCCCCGGCATGTTGGCGGAGGCGCGCAAGCAGCTGGCCCACGTGCCGGAGGGCACTACGGTCGAGTACCGCCAAGGGGACTTCGACCGCTTGCCCTTCGAGGATGGCGAACTCGACGGCGCCGTAGCAGGCATGGTGCTGCACCATCTCGAACGACCCGATCGGGCTCTGCGCGAGATGTTCCGCGTGCTCAAGCCTGGCGGCCGGGCGGTCATCCTCGAATTGGCTCCCCACAAAGAAGCTTGGATGCACCGCGAGCTCGGCGATCGTCACCTGGGCCTGGACCCGCAAGAGGTGCAAGCCGCTATGGCCCGAGCCGGGTTCGAAAACCTGCACGCCGAGCCGCAAGGCGACCACTACTGCCCCACCCCAGAGGGTGGCGAGCAATCCGCCTGCCTACCCCTGTACATCGTGCGAGGTCGGGTACCCCGGTAACCCGCGCACGACCCTCTCCCTGTTTTCTGTCTCGGCCATCCGGCCACTCCAACCATGACCACTACCGCGAACCTTCTTCAAGACCACAAGGTCGCCGACCTCTCCCTGGCCGCGTTCGGCCGCAAAGAGATCGAGCTGGCCGAAGTCGAAATGCCCGGCCTGATGGCGCTGCGCGAGCAGTACAAGGGCAAGCATCCCCTCAAGGGCGCCCGCATTTCGGGCTCCTTGCACATGACGATCCAGACGGCCGTCTTGATCGAAACCCTGGTCGACCTGGGCGCGGAAGTGCGCTGGGCGTCCTGCAACATCTTCTCGACCCAAGACCACGCTGCTGCTGCGGTCGTCGTCGGCCCGAACGGCACCCCCGAGGCGCCCCAAGGCATCCCGTGCTTCGCATGGAAAGGCGAAACCCTGGAAGAGTACTGGTGGTGCACCGAGCAGATGCTCACTTGGCCGGACGGCAGCGCCGCCAACATGATCTTGGACGACGGTGGCGACGCCACCATGTTGGTCCACAAGGGCGTCGAGTGGGAAAAGACCGGTAAGGTCCCCGCCCCCGGCCCCAAGGCGTCCGATGAGTGGAAAGTCTTCTTGAAGACCGTCACCGCTTCCATCGCCAAGGACAGCACGAAGTGGACCAAGATTGCCGCTGAGATCAAAGGCGTCTCCGAGGAGACCACCACCGGCGTGCACCGCTTGTATCAGATGGTCGAGCGGGGCGAGCTGATGTTCCCCGCCATGAACGTCAACGACGCGGTCACCAAGAGCAAGTTCGACAACCTGTACGGTTGCCGCCACTCGCTGGTCGACGGCATTTGCCGCGCCACGGACGTGATGCTCTCCGGCAAGGTCGCCGTCGTGTGCGGCTACGGTGACGTCGGCAAGGGCAGCGCCCAATCCCTGCGCGGCCAAGGCGCGCGCGTCATCATCACCGAGATCGACCCGATCTGCGCGCTGCAGGCCGCCATGGAAGGTTTCGAAGTGACGACCCTGGAAGACGTGGTCGCGACCGCGGACATCTTCATCACCACCACGGGCAACAAGGACATCATCACCTTGGAGCACATGAAAAAGATGAAGAACAACGCCATCGTCGGCAACATCGGCCACTTCGACAACGAGATCGACATGGCCGGCCTGTTCGAGATGAAGGGCGTCAAGCGTACCAACGTCAAGCCGCAGGTGGACCTGTTCGAGTTCCCGGACGGCCACTCCGTGCTGATCCTGGCCGAAGGTCGCTTGCTCAACTTGGGCTGCGCCACCGGGCACCCCAGCTTCGTGATGAGCGCCTCCTTCACCAACCAGGTGATGGCGCAGATCGAGCTGTTCCAGAACGGGGAGCACTACGAAAACAAGGTCTACACCCTTCCGAAGCACCTCGATGAGACGGTCGCGCGTTTGCAC
>JAUHXY010000017.1 GCA_030426785.1 bacterium | reverse complement strand
CGTGTTCACTTGGGCGTTGACCGCGTCGTCGTAGGTCGGCGCTTGCACGTCGCGGAAGATGCCGATCGGGGTCGGCATGCCTTCGATTTGGGGCAGGGTGCTCATCAAGAAGCCGGGCGCGGACGTGCCGGTAGACGGATCCCAAACCATGGCCTCGTTCGGCGCACAGCCTTGGATCTCCATGCCGTGGAAACGCAGTCCTTTGTCCTGCTCTTGTCCGTAGACCACCGGCGCGCCGGGAATCAGATCCACGGTGCGGTCGGGCCGTACCGAACGTTCCATCGAGTCCTTGTAGAAGTCTTTATTGAAGATCACGCAGTTCTGCAGGATCTCCACGAAGGAGGTGCCTTGGTGCGCGTGAGCGGCCGCAAGGGTTTTGCTCAAGTGCGCCGGATCCATGTCGACGCTGCGCGCCACGAAGGTCGCTTGGCTGCCGAGCACCAACTGCAACGGGTTGAAGGGCCGGTCGACCGAACCCATGGGCGTACTCTTTTTGACCGTACCCAGCGGCGAGGTCGGCGAGTACTGGCCCTTGGTCAAGCCATAGATCTCGTTGTTGAACATCAGGATGGTGATGTTCAGGTTGCGGCGCAGCACGTGGATCAAGTGGTTGCCGCCGATCGACATGGAGTCGCCGTCGCCGGTGATCAACCACACGTCCAGGTCCGGGCGTGCGACCTTGAGCCCCGTAGCGATCGCCGGCGCGCGGCCGTGGATCGTGTGGAACCCATAGGTGTTCATGTAGTACGGGAAGCGGCTTGAGCACCCAATGCCGCTGACCACGACGGTTTTGGCGGGATCGACGCCCGCTTCCGCCATGTACTTTTGCACCGTGGCCAGGATGGCGTAGTCACCGCAGCCCGGGCACCAGCGCACCTCTTGGTCCGACTGGAAGTCCTTCTTGGTCCGCTTGGGAGAATCTTGGATCGTCATATCAGGGTCCTAGGCGAGGAGGCGATCGATCTCAGCAACGATCTCGTGGGTCAAGAAGGGCTGGCCGGTCACTTTGGGTAGCGAGATGAATTCGTGCTCGGGGAACTCGGAACGCAACACGCGCACGAGCTGGCCCATGTTCAACTCGGGCACCAGAATGCGCTTGAAGCCTTTGCAGATCTCCGACACACCGGGGGCTAGCGGCCACAGGTGGCGCAGGTGGATGCGGCTGACCTTGTGACCCTTCGCGGTGGCTTGCTCATAGGCGCGCGTCAGCACACCCACGGTCGAACCCCACCCGAGCAACAACAGATCGCCGCTCGCCTCTCCTTGGATGGCCGGCGGCGCCAAGCGCTTGGCGATGCCGGCTACCTTGTCGTGGCGCGCATCGGTCATGCGCTGGTGGTTGTCGGGGTCGTAGGAGACGTTGCCTTGCTCGTCCCGTTCCAGACCGCCGATGCGGTGCTCCATGCCGGGGGTGCCGGGCACGATCCACGGGCGCGCGCCCTTGTCGTCCCGCGAAAACACATCGCGGGTGCCGGGCACGTCGTGGAATTGGACAGGGAACGGCTGCAGGGTATCCAAGTCCGGTAAGCGCCACGGCTCCGCGCCGTTCGCGATGAAGTTGTCGGACAGGAGCACGACGGGCGTCATGTACTCCACCGCGATGCGGCAAGCCTCGATCGCCATTTCGAACGCGTCAGAAGGACGCGAGATGGCCAGCACCGGCATGGGGGTATCGCCGTTGCGACCGAACATGGCCTGCAACAGGTCGGATTGCTCCACCTTGGTCGGCATACCCGTGGACGGACCGGCGCGCTGTACGTCGAGGATCACGAGCGGCAACTCGACCGCGACGGCGAGGCCCATGGCTTCGGCCTTCAGAGCCATGCCCGGACCGGAAGTGCTCGTCATGCCGAGCGAACCGCCGTAGGAGGCGCCGATCGCGGCGCAGATCGCGGCGATCTCGTCTTCGGCTTGGATGGTGATCACGCCGTGGGACTTGTAGCCCGCCAAGGTCTCCAGCACCGTGGAAGCAGGGGTAATCGGGTACGACCCGAGCACGAGCCGCAAGCCCGCCAACTTCGCACCGGCGACGAGGCCCATGGCCGTGGCCTGGTTGCCCATCACGTTGCGATAGGTGCCCGGCGGCAGCTCTTCGGTCTTCGGAACCTCGTAGTGGGTCTGGAACAGCTCGTGGATGTCGCCGGCGTTGTAGCCCGCGCGCAGCGCCATCTGGTTGGCGGCCACCAGGTCGGCGTTTTTTTTGAACTTGTCCGCGAGCCAGTCGAGGGTCGGCTCCAAGGGGCGGCTGTACAACCAGTACATCAAGCCCAAGGTGTAGAAGTTCTTGCAGCGCTCCTTTTCTTTGGAGCTGAGCGGCGATTCTTCGAGGGCCTCTTTGACACGCTCGTTGATGTCCACCGGGATGACCCGGTAGCCGTCCAGCGAACCGTCCTCGAGCGGGTTGCTGTCGAGTTTGGCCTTGCGCAGATCCTGAGCGCGGAAGTTGCCCGTGTTGACGATCACGATGCCGCCGGTCTTGAGCGAGCTCAAGTTCACGACCAGCGCGGCCGGGTTCATCGCAACCAGCACATCGGGAGCATCCCCCGGCGTGTGGATGTCGCTCGAACTGAACTGGATCTGGAAACCGGACACCCCCGGGCGCGTTCCCGCGGGAGCACGAATCTCGGCGGGGAAGTCCGGCAGCGTCGCCAAATCGTTGCCCACCATCGCACTGGTCATGGTGAATTGGCTTCCGGTGATCTGGATGCCGTCGCCCGAGTCCCCCGCAAAGCGGATGACGACTCGATCGAGCTGTTGGAGGGGCAACTCCTGGGTGGTGTCCTGATTGGGGGTCATGGCTTGGCCTAGCGTCGGCTCCTCGTGGACAGAAACCGCCGGGAGGGCGGTCACCTGCGGGCCTTTGCATAGGCCAAAGGAGCGATCGACTCGGGGGGAATCACGAGGATTTCCCGTGCTGTGGGGATCTCCGCCATCTTATAGACTCCCCGGGTCCGCTGATACCCCTTGCCCCTGGCTCACCAGCCCCAAAAAGGACCGTCCGTGCTGCCCCTGTACCTCTCCATCGCCGCGCTCATCCTGGCCCTGCTCGCTTGGCGCCGTTCCTCCCAAGGCGCAGCGCCCAGCTCGGATGCGGGTCGCGATGCGCGCCGTTCCCTTGCGGCCGACAACGAGCGCTTGGCGGACCGGGTCGCCGTCCAGGAACGCTGGATCGCCATGCTCATCGCGGGCCATCCACCGACCCCCGAGATGATCGCGGAAGGTCGGGTTTTCTTCGACGTGGACGGACCGCGGGCTCGGGAAGTGGCCCGCGAAAAGCAGGCCCAGTGGCTGGACGTGCGCACCGAGGGTGAGGTGCAGGCCGGCATGGTGCCTGGAGCCCAGTGGATCCCCATGGATCAGATCGAGGAGCGCCTCGATGAGCTACCGCAGGACCGCCCCCTGATCGTGTACTGCGCAGGCGGCGTGCGCTCGGCCAACGTGTGCCACTTTCTGGGGACGCGGGGGTTCCACGGGCTCTACAACCTGGAGGGCGGCATGAGCGCTTGGGATGGCACCCTGGTACGCCCCTAACCGCCCATGATGCACCCTCCCGAAATCGCCGACCGCCTCGCCGAAGACCTACGCTTCGCGATCCACGCGGCGCGTACGGCCGGTGAGCGCGCCTTGCACCTGCTCGGGACCGGTCGCTGGAGCGATGAAACCCTGGGTGACGTGGTCGATCATGCCTGCGACGGATTGCTGCAAGGACTGATCGGCGGGCGCTACCCCGAGGATGGGCTCTTGTCGGAGGAGACCAAGGACTCCCCCCGCCGCCTGAGCAAGGACCGTACCTGGATTGTCGACCCCCTGGACGGCACCAAAGAGTTTCGCGCCGGCCTCCAAGATTGGGGCGTGCACGTGGCATTGACCGAGGGGGGACGCTGTGTGCTGGGGGCGGTGGCCCTGCCGGCTCAGGATCGCCTTTTGTGGGGCGTCACCCAACCGGGGATGGAATCGGCCGGGCTGGAAGGCACCGGGGATTGGCTGCGCGGCGACCGAGAAAGACCGGCGGGGCGTCCCTTGCGCATGGCGGTCAGCCGTAGCCATACCCCGCCTTGGGTGGAGCGGCTCGGGGAGGAACTCGGTGCCGAATTGCTGCCTGCGGGCAGTGTGGGTCACAAGGTCGGCTTGCTGGTGACGGGCGAGGCGGACTTGTATGCCCACCGGGTGGGGCTCAAAGAGTGGGATACGGCCGCCCCCGAGTGTGTGGCGCGCGCCATGGGTTGGCACGTTTCGCGTCTCGACGGGTCGCCGCAGGCCTACAACCAACCCGATCCCCGCAACGGGGAGTTGTTGGTGTGTCGGCCCGCCGCGCGCGAGCGCATCCTGACGGCATTGCAGCGCTGCGGCGTCTTCGAAGAAGGGCCTAGCGCGTAGGGCAGAACTGACGCAGCTGTTCGAGCGTTGCGCGCAGCGCAGCCACCAAGGGTTCGGGGATGCGGTCGGCTAAGGCCGCGACCAGGTCCTCCGAAAGGGCCAGGGTGCGCTCTGGACTGCCATGGAAATGGCTCCAAACCGCGTCCGGATCCTGGGCGGACTCCAAGGCGTGCACCAGGGTTTGCAGGTTGTGCAGCTTGTCGGCTCCCTTGATCGTGGCAGCTTCGCAGGACATGGCGGGGACTTTGTCCACGGCCTGCTGCTTGCGAATCTCCCACGGCTGGCCCTTGGTTTCGGTCAGCTCCCCCACCCAGCGCACGACCGTTTGGGGAAAGCTGCGCGCCATGCGCTCCAAGGTCCAATCCTCGCAGTCTTCGACCACGTCGTGCAAGAGCGCCGCCTGCACCACCTGAGAAGAAAACCCCAGGCGCAACAAGATCACCGCCACGTGCACCGGATGACTCGCGTAGGGCACGTCGGTGCCTTTGCGGGTCTGCTCCGCGTGAGCTTGCATCGAAATGCGGATCGCTTTTTCGATGCCGGGATCAAACAGGGGGGAGTGCACAGAATTCAGATCCTAGAACCTACCCCAGGAAGTAAGCCCTGACCGTTTCCGGTTCTAGGCTTGGTTGGAAACGGAGGCTCGAACCCGGCGCAGGGCTCTCGTTCGGCTCAGATTTGCACACGAAGCGGTTTGATGGCAGCGAAGCCCGCCACGAACGAGGCCACCACGAACCACAGGAGCACGGCGAGCGGGCCTGAGCCAGGCAACCAACCCTGATCCCGTTCGGGATACGCGAATTCAATCCGCGCCACGCCCGCCAGATCCATGCCGGGTTCCGCCGGCCACAAAATCCGCTCCCATCCGCGCAAGCGCAAAGGCTGCAAGGGCACGCGCGGCACCCCCAGAACCTCGGGCGGACCAGCCCAGATCGGCTTGAGGGTGCTTTGACCGCCCCAGCGAATTTGGACCTCGTGCAGTCCCTGTCCGGTGGGTCGAAAGGCTTGGTAGGCGACCCCTTGCTCGGGAATCCGAAGCAGCGGCGAGGTCGGGAGCAGTTCTCCGGGCGGCGAGAACTCGAGGGGCGCGGACCAAGGCGCATCGGGTTGGGCCGTGAGCTTGAGCGTCACGCCGTCTCCCGCCAACGGTGAGGACTCCTGCGCTTGGATCGGAATCGGGTCGTAGGCGTAGCGCACCACGAGCTGTCCCGCGAGCAGTGCAAAGGGGATCGCCAGCGGTACGAAGGGACCCAAATTCAGCCCCAAGTAACGCAGGTTGGCCCACAGGACTTTTCCGATCGCAGCCGTCACCAAACGCAGGTTGTCTTGGTACAGACGGATCTCGATCAGGTTGCCCTTGATGCGATCCTTGGTGCGTCGAATCGCGTCCTGGGGGCTAATGTACTTGAAGATCCACAACGCCAACACGCCGAATACGGCACCGCTCACCAGGATGACCCACTCAGTGCCGGCCCGCTCGAGCGGACCGAAGACCAAGTCGAGCAAGCGCGTGATGAGCCGGTGGACTGCGTCCATGGGACGTGCGGAAGCGGGGTTGGGTTACGAGATGTAGCCGAGTCCCTTGAGCTTCTTCGTGATGTCCTCGTCGGACTGATCGCCTTCAAACTGCGCCACTTCGCGCTCGAGAACGTGCTGGATGAATTCCTCGTGAGACGCGTACCCAGCGAGTTCGGCGATCTTCTTGATGCGCTCGAGCAGGTCCTTGTCGATCTTGATCTTGTTTCCGCTGCCAAACATGGCGATGGGTACTGGTGGGTCGAGACTTCAGTCTTGGGAGTGTTTCGCACCCTGGGTGATCGACGCCTTCAAGAAGGGTCGCCCATCGGGCGCTCGTTCGGGGTCCACATCATATTGGCGGAAGATTTCCGCCGTCACGTCCTCAAGGCGTAAATCGGTACGATCGAGGGCGGCATTCGTCAGCAGTGTCCCGGCAACGACGCTGGGATGCATCAGGTGGTTGCCCGTAAAGGTGCCTCCGAGGTTGTCGCGCAAGACCGCGTACGGAATGCGCCCCAAGGAGGACTCGTCCGAATTGCCGTAGCCGGCGTTGTAGCCGATCAAGAGGTCGGGCGCTTCCGACAAGCGTTCGCCTCGATAGACCTCGTCAGCGCGCTCGGCGGCCAAAACGATGCGCGTTCCGCGGCGTTCCGGCGCGTCGTCGGTCAAGGCCTCCAACTTGCCCTTGATTTCGCTCAGGAGAGCCTCGCGCTCCTCGGCCGATACGATGCCCTGGGCTTCCCGGCCGGCGAGGTTCAGGTACAAGCCGTTGAAGCCCATGCCGTAGGCTTTGGTCTGCGACCAATCCACCGCTTGGGCGAGCACCACGGGAGCGAAGTCGGGGGAGCTGGGATCCAGCTCGGGGGCCATGCCTTCGCGCAACACGAGGTAACCCTCCTCCCACAACCAGCGGTTCAAACTGAAGAGTCGGTGGAACGGCGCGAAGCCGTGATCGCTCACGATGACGAGCAACGTGTCTTCACCGACGCGGGCGCGCACTTCGCCCAAGACCCCATCCATTTGCAGGTAGAGATCCATGATCACGTCCTGCCAAGTGCTGCCCGCCCGGCCCGACCACCACTCCGACCCGCGGCTCGAGAACTCGGCGTCGTAGTCAGGATGCTGCGCATCGCCGTGGCGCCACATCATGTGACCGCAAAGGTCGACGCTGGAGTAGTAGAAGAACAGAAGTCCGCCTCCGTCCTGCTCCAGGTACTCATCGAGCGCGTAGTCGAGCATGCGGTTGCGCTCGTCCCACACGATCTTGGACTGCGCCATGAACTCCTCGTCGGTGAGCAGGCCCTTTTTGAGCCCGTTCACGTCCTCGGCCATGCCCTGCGTGTAGTAGGTTCCGATGGCGGCGGCGAGCTTGGCGCTCGCGTCTGGCGGCTCGCTGACGGGCTGCACGGGGTCGACCGGATCGATGTTGATCGGGGAGGCATACAGTTCGACCTCCGGCTCCAAACTGCGCAGATAAAAGCGCACGATGCCCCCTACCGAGTGCAATCCGCCGGGCAACAGATCGAAATCGACTCGCAGGAAACGACTCCATTGTCCCGGTTGCAGCACGAGGCTTTGACCTTGCAGCTCTAACGCGAGCGCGCCCGCCTCGGCGTCCACGAATCCGTCCAAAGCAGCCACGCTGGTGGGCTGCCCGTCGCGGAACGGGTTGCTCGGACCTTGCAACTGCGCACGAATGCGACCGTTGCGCACCTGGATGCGCTGCACTTTGGCGTCGTGCAATCGATCGATGGGCGGTTGGGTCGTAAACAGGGAAGCCTGGCCATAAGCCGAGTCCACCGCCGGGGTCAACATGCCTGGGATCGACACGCCCAAGCCGCTCTCAACCGGGAAGTTGATCGGCATGCGCCACACGCGTGCGGGAACGCCGTGCTCCCCCAGCACGGTCCAAAAGGCTTCTCCGCTGCGGTTGCTGTCGCTGGCGCCGCCGGTCGGGAATTGCCAAGGGCCGGGCAGGCCGATTTGCGAGCCGGCCTCCACGCGGTGCGCTCCGGGCACTTCGCGGTAGTCTTCCGGGTTGCGATGGATGAAGTCGAAAATGCCGTGTCCGCCGGGATTGCGACCGGTGATGAAACTCGACCAAGCCACCGGGCTTTGGGGCGGGTGGGTCGTGGCTAGGTTCTGAATGCCCGGCCCTTGTTCGACGAGTCGCCGAAAGTTCGTCATGCGCCCGGGATAGCGGCGCATCGCTTCCGCCAACAGGTCGGGATCCAGACCGTCGATGCCGAGCACCACCATGCGCGGGTGGCTCGTAGGTGCTTCAGGCGCCTCGCCACCACAAGACCCGAGCAGGGCCAGGGCGCAGGCGGTGGCCGCTTGGGACCCATGGCGCACCAACCTCGCGGTAGGCCTCAAACCGGCTCCTCCGTGCGGGACGGCGGCGGATCCGACGGGCTGTGAGCCCGGTAGTCCCGCACCGTTTGCGTGGCACCTTTGGTGGTGCGCGAACGCTCTCCGAACAGCGGCGCCCCCATCATGTAGCCCGGGATCTCCACACCGAACAGATCCAACGCCGTAGGGGCAATGTCCATCAAGCTGGGAGAGTCCGTGTTGATCTTGCGGTTGCACCAGAAGACGCCGGGCACCAGGGTGGGATCGACGCAATGGTCTCCCGACCAGGACTTCGTGTTGTCCGAAAAGACCTCGGCCGTCACCGAACCGGTCGCGCACTCCCAAGAGTGGCGGTAGCCGCGCTTGTAGCCGATCAAAATTTCGGGCGCGAGGTCCGCGTAGGGTCCATTGTGCACCTCTTCGGTCAGCATGACCGAATTCATGATGGTTTGGCCGCTGGCGGGGTCGACGAGCGCTTGCAGCTTGCCTTGGATCTCGCGCGCCAAGGCTTGCGCCTCTTCGCCGGGAGCCACGATGCCCTGTCGCTCGCGTCCTTGGCGGTTCAAGAAGATGCCGGTCAGTCCGAGGGTGAACGCCCGCGTCCGGGACCAATCGACCTTTTCGAACCAATCGCCGGAAGTCTCCGCGCCCTCTTGCAGCACTAGATATCCCTCGTCGCGCAACCACGCGTTCAGGTTCACCCCGCGGCGGAAACTGCAGAATCCGTGATCCGAAATCACCATGAAGACGGTGTCCGGATCGTCTCCGATTTTGGCCTGCACCTCCGCCAGGAAGTCGTCCATCTTCGCATACAGGTCCGGGATTACGTCCGCGTAGCGCTCGCGATCCTTGCCAAGGTTGGCCGGGTGGTCCTCTTCGAGGTACCGGTAGAACATGTGCGAGATGCGGTCGGTCGTGTCGAACACGCAGGTCACAAAGCCGCTCGGGGTCTTGTCGAGCGCATCGAACATTTGGGCTTTGCGCTCTTCGAAGATCAGCCAGGCTTGCTTCAAAAAGGCCTCTTCGTCGATCACGCGCTCGTTCAACGCCCAAGTGTCTTCGGCCAAGCCCAGCGTGGCGAACTTGCCCAGAGTCTTGGCCAAGTAGATCGAATAGACGAACGGATGGCTGATCGGCAACGCCGGCTTTTCGGGATCGATGTTGATCGGTGTGACGTAGAGCTCGAAGTGCTCCTCGTCCCAGGTTTGGATGTAGAGGCGCGCGATGCCTTGGCAGTTGTCAAACGGCACCGTCATCCAAGGCGTGTACTCGCGTACGCCCACCCGCACGCTGTCGCGACCGATGCGGATGGTGGCTTGGCGCGCCTGTGCGTCCAATTCGATTTCGAACGGACAATTCATGGCGCGCCCGTCTTTGCCCTCGGGGCCCTTGAGGTTTGACTGCACGCGGCCTGCGCGTACCTTGATCTGGAACTGCTGCCCTCCGATGGTGCCCGCGCGCCGTTCTCGGGTCGTGTAGAACGAAAAGGAACCCTGCGTCCCCTGGATATCGGGCACACACATGCCCGACAGCAGCGTGCCATTCGGGAAAGCTTGCGCCGGATAGGTAATCGGCACGCGCAAGATGGAAGACCACACGCGCTGAGCACCGAGCAACTTCCAGAAGGGTTGGCTCTTCTGCAGGATCTTGTAGACCGCTTTCGAGCCGAACGGGACTTTGGCCAAACCCAGGTTGAGGTGCCGAGCGTGTTGGCGCGTCTCGGTGGACGAGAGCACCGGCATGTACGAGCAAGGGTCGCGCGTGAGGAAGTCGTAGATGTTGTGCCGCGAAGCATCAACCCCCGTGGCAAACGTCGACCAAGCCACCGGCGAGATCGACGGCAAGGAAGTGTTGAGCGGGTGAAAACAGCCCTGCTGCGCCAGTTTGGCGAAGTTCGGCATGCGCCCTTCGGCGGCGAAGCGCTGCGCCAAACCCGGGTCAAAGCCGTCTAATCCGAGCACCACCAGGCGCTTGACCTTGGCCGGTCCCTTGCCGCGGCGGGTGACGACGCGCGCTACCGCCTTGAGGGGCCAAACGAGGATGATGCCGAACGCTAGCAGGAAGGTTCCGAGCAGCACCAGCAAGGACCCCGCAGCCGCAAAACCCGCTCCCGGACCGATGTAGGCCCAGAGGGGGCCTTCCCAGGCCGAGGTGAACCAAGCGCTGAAGCCGGTCATCGGAAGTGTCTCAAAGGGAACCCACATCGCTGCGCTTTAATGTACCCCCCGCCGAGGGGAATTCACCCCCCCGATAGGGAACTCCCGAGCGGCACGGTGGGCGCGGCGGGGAACGCGTCGCATCGAAAGCAGCGCACCCCGTGGGTTGCCATTCCCGCGGGGTGCGTGCTTGGTGCGTTGAGCGCTCGAGCCTACGGCCGAGGCGCAGGCGCCCACAAGGAGCGTCGCATGGTCAGCTTGCGGTCGTCTTGGACTTTGATCAGGTCGCGGTTGCGCTTGTCGTAGTTGACCTGAATCCCTTTCGGCGCCAACAGACCGATGTCCGCAGCCACCAAGGCTCCGTTGACGATCAACTTTCCGTCCACTCCCGGTTGGTTGCGGCCCGGCACCATGCCGAAGATGCTGTTGGAGGAGTACATGGTCGCGTCGATTTCGAGCGGCACGTCCTCATCCCGGCCCGCGAGCTCTCGGTCCACCAAAGCGGCTAGGAGGTCGTTGCTGACCCAGCCGCCCTTCGGCAACACCGTTTCGACCACCGCGATGGGTTGACCGCTCGAGTTGAACAGCATCGGGTCGCTCGCATCGGTCGGGTCGGCGACCGTGAGACGTCCATTGGTCCAGTTTTCGGCCCGTTCGGGGCTGTGCCACAGCTTCGTTGCGGGGTCGAAATAGCCGCCCTTGTTGTAGATCGGAACCGGAAGGTTGTCGCCGTACGCGTAATAGCGGGCGATGTAGTTCGGGCCTTCGTACAAGGGGTTGGGGTGCATCGGGGTCACCCAACGGGAGTCGGTGACCGTGCGAGTTTCGAGGTAGGGATCCCCGTCCGGCACTTGTCGGGTGCGCTCGACCGAGTCGGTACGGGCGTAGGCGTACACCATTTCGGGGACGGTTTCGGTCCCGACCACCTGCCATTCACGCACTGGCTCTTCGTGGCTGCCCACCCAGATGCGTTCCGTCCAAGGGCTGCCGTAGGGTTCCGGCGGATCGGCGGGATGGTGGATGGTGTCGTACTCATCCACCGTCCGGGTGCCCGTGGTGACCCAGCCGTACACGTCGCGCGTGATCATGTTGCCGGTGGGCTGCCACTCGTAGCGATCGACGTCCTCGTAGTAGATCTCTTCCCGCGTCGGGGTGACCAACACTTCGACCTCTCGGGTGGTGGATACCCGCACCCTTTTGCCGGGCAATTCGGGTTGGGTCTTGATCCACTCGCCCCGGTTGAAGATGGCCAACTCATCCATGATGAAGTTGAAACCGGTTCCTTGGGTCCCGTCGATGCTGCCAGGGTTCCAATAGGGTCCGTGGCTCGGATCCCCGATGGTGAGGTTGCCACCGGCCGTCAAACCAAGGGAATTCACAGCCCCATCGCTCGACACGCCGTAGGTACGGTCGCCGTTCACGTCCGTTCCATCGTCGTAGATGAGGTCGCCAGGGACAAAAACATTGCCCGAGGCCATCAACGAGCCTTGGCCTTTGACGTAGCCGCTGATGATCAGGTCGCCATCGATGGCGACCGTCCCATCCAGCACGATGGGGTTTGCTTTCGTGCCGTGTAGAATCACGTTGCCCGTCGTCACACCGCCGATGCCGGGTAGCCCGGCGTCCAAAGCCGAATCGAGGGCGCTCAAATCGGCGAGCACCGAACCTTTCGGTACGACCGCGGCGCGACCGCCCGACAAGGAGCCCACCGCTGACTGCGCGCTCGCCAAGAACTCGTTGGTATCGAGCACGCGGTTGTCGGCCAAGCTCGGGGTGGCGATACCCGTCGCCGGGTCGTAGCCGCCGTTGTCCGGGAAGGGAGAGGGGAAGTAACCCGGCAAAGCGCCGTCGACTTGGCCCTCTTCCCCGCCGGCCAAGTAGTCCAGGTACAGGTTCTCTCCAGCTTCCGGATCGACCGCGTCCGCCGGATCAAAACTACCCCAAGAGAGGTTTCCGAAACCGTCTTCGAGCAACTTCGCATCCGCGCCAAAACCAGCGCTCAAAAGGTTCAGGCTGCCCCAATTGGTCAACGGATCGCCATCGGCTTCCAAGGCCTCGCCGCCCAAATACAAAGTTCCCGCGATCTTCGAATCGGGGTTCGAACGAATGTGGATGCTTTCCAGGGACCCGACGCGTACGCGATCGAACGTGTTGCGGGCCAAAGGATCTTGGTTGTAGAAACGCTGCGCGTCGTCGATTTCGGCGTGGCACAGGATGCAGTTCACGTTGTTGGCCAACAGCGCGTAGTCCATGCCCTGCCAGTCGGGGCGGGTGATTTCGAAGGTCTGCTGGACCGTCGCTTGGTTGTTCGCGCGGCCCGGCGTGTTGTCCGGGCTCATGCTGGCCCGTGCCGAAATCGTGATGCGGGTCGTGTCCAGGTCGTCGACGCGCACCACACCGATTTGCGTAATGTAGCCGCCGCTCATGGGGTAGTTGCCGTCCCCATCCTGCGAGAGGCTCGTGGACGCGAGGAAGTCCTCGGGCACCGGACGGGTTACCCCGCTCTGATCGGTGATTCCGAGTCCCGCCAAGTAGGTGCGGAAGTTCCACGGGTGCATTCCGTTAGGCCCCGCGAAGGCCTCGAAGTCGGTCCAAATGCGGTTCGCCGCCAAAGCGATCGCCGTGTCGGCAATCGCTTCCACGCGCGAATCATTCTCTTGGTTGTCCGACCACTGCTTTTGCTCGACCGAACCGCCGAGCAGGGACATAAGCAACACGCCGAGGATGGCGAGCATCGAAACGATGGCCGGAAGGATCATGCCACGCCGAGAGGGCGCCACTCGGATCGCTTGGTGCTGGGGAAGATGTTTCATTGCGGGGAAGGGCAGCGGGGTAGCGATTGGGCTGCTCCACGGGGTGAAGCAGCCCAAGTTCCGTCCTTATTGGGTCGGCATGGGGGTGCGCAGGTGTCGTCGCACGGTGAGTGCGTTGTCCGACTGGATGTCCATCATTTCACGACCGCGCGGGTCGTAATTGATCTGGGTGCCGTTCGGCGCCAAGAGTCCGACATCCGCAGCAACGATCAGACCATTGACGAGCAAGCGACCATTGGTGCCGCTGTCCTCGTCATCGGCCACGATGCCAAAGATGCTGTTGTTGCTGTAGATCGTGGCGTCGACCTGCACGTCCACTTCGCCGTCGCGCGCAGAGACCTTGTCGCGGATCAGCTTGGTCATCCGGGCTTGGTCGATCCAATCGTTGGTGGGCGTTACGCTAAAGACCGCGGCGATCTTCTCTCCGTTTTCGTAGATGAAGGGGTCCTCGCTTTGGTTTTCCCGAGCGTAGTTCATCTTGGAACTGCTCCATCCTCCCTGGATTTCGTCCGCCATCCAGAGTTCGGTGTCCGGATCGAAGTAACCCTTCTTGTTGGGGATCGGGATGTAGGAGTTCTTCTTGAAGGAGTAATAGCGCGGCATGTAGTGCTCCCCCTTGTAGTAGGGGTTGTCGTACTGCGGCGCCTGCCACTCGTAGATCGGATCGCGGTGTTCGATCTGTTGGTACTCGCCGGTGGCGACCCAACGGCTCTTTTTGACCGACTTGGTGCCCGTTTTGACCTTGATCTTTTCGTCGACCCAGTAGTAGGAGTCGAAAACCTTTTCGCTCCACTCTTCGTAGTAGGGCGCGGGGCGGCCGTTGTTGACGGTGATCCACTTGTACTTGGTCTTGCGGATTTGGTTGCCCGTCTTGACCCACTCGTAGACGTCCTGGTCGACCCAGTAGTACTCCTTGACCTTGATGGGCTTGTTCTCGATCCAGACGTTCTCGCCGACCTGGACCTTGACGGCGACACCCGGCAGAGTGGCTTGAGTTTTCATCCACTCCATGCGGTTGAAGGCGGCCATCTCTTCCATGATGAAGTTGAAGCTGCCACTGCCCCAGCCATTGGTATCATTGCCGTCGCCCCAAGCGGGCCGATAGTAGTCCCCCATCACCACGTTGCCGCCCGAAGCGATCGCCAAAGTGTTCTTGGTGCCGTCCGCAGCCACTCCGAAGGTGCGATTGCCCTTGCTGTTCAGGCCGTCGGCGTATTGCACGTCGGAAGGCATGTAAACGTTGCCGGATACGCGCAAGCTGCCGCTGCCCTTGACGTAACCACTGATGATCAAGTCGCCGTCGATGGCCACATCGCCGCTGAGCAGAATGGGGTTGTCCGCGGTACCGTGAAGGTAGACGTTGGTGTCGTTTTGGCCGCCAAGGGACGCTTGGTTGCCCGCCAGCATGTCGTTCAGGACAGCATCGCTCGTAACTCTGTCAGCCCACTTTTTGCCAACCGTAGAGATGGTGCCACCCGAAATCGTGCCGTCAGCACCCGCGGTCGCTGCCAAGAACTCGTTTTGATCGACTTGCCTATTGCCGCCGTACTCCGGCGTGGATTGGCCGGTGGTCATGTCGATGCCGCCGTTGTCAGGGAAAGGCGACGGGAACGAAGAAGGCAGCAAGCCATCGACCTGTCCCTCGTCGCCGTTGGCGAGGTAGTCCAAGTACAGGTTTTCGCCCTTGTTCGGTGAGATCTCGCTGGCCGGGTTCAACGAGGTGTGCATGAGTTGCCCCCATGCATCCTCCCGCAGCTTGCCATCCGCATCGAATTGCGCCGACTTCAAGCTCAACGCATTCCAGTCGGTAATCGGCGAACCGTCTTCGAGCACCGCATCTCCGCCCAAGTACACCGAACCGGCAATCGTAGACTCGGGGTCTTCGCGCACGTGGAAAGTCTCGATGCTGCCGAGTCGCACGCGGTCGTAGGTACCGAAGTTCAACGAGTTGTCGTTGTAGTAGCGCTCCGCGTTGTCCACATTGGTGTGGCACAGGAGGCAGTTGACATTGTTGGAAAGCAACGCGAACTCGGTCCCTTCCCACTCCGCAGCCGCGATCTCGTAAACGTGCTGCACGCGGAAGGCTTCCGCTTGCGTGTTTTCATCCACATCCTTGTCGCGCGCTTCCACCTCGATGAATAAGCGCGTTGTATCGAAGTCATCCTCGCGCCGCACGATCAGGTCGGAGATGACCACTCCGTCCACGATGTGCGTTCCATCGTTCTTGCGGTGTGCGTTGAGGCGATCGCGATGATCGTTTCCCGACTGCCTGGCCTCCTGGGAGCTTTGGCGCAAGACGCCCTGGGCCTCCAAGTAGTTTTGGAAGCCGAGCAATCCAGGATACATGTGTACCTGGCGCTCGTAGCCGCTCCAGAGTTCGCTGGCGACCACCGCTACGGCAGTTTCGGCCGCCGCTTCGACCTGGAAGGAGGCCACTTGCTGATCGGTCCACTTCGAACCCTCAATCGTGGCGGTCAGCATGGTCATCATCATGATGCCGACGACGGCCACCGCCGAAATGACCACGACCATCGTGGAACCGCTGCGCTGCTGATGCGCGGGCGGGCGCCCCCAACGGGCACGACGCAAAGAAGAATACGTGTGAGACAGCTTCATAACCGGGTGCTCGGACGAGCGGATCGCCTGGACAGAGAGGTCGGCAGACTCGTCCTTCATCGGCTTCCAGCTAGAAAAGGGTTAGCTGGAATGGGAAAAGCGACCTCCTAAGAGGTTCTTGGCCCTTCGGGTCCCGGCTTGGGCCGCAGAACCGAGAAGGACTTTCCGGATCCGTCCCAACCCGATCCGGAGGGTGGGAGGGTTTCCGTTCTTCTGGGCTCGATTCTCGGGAAGCCCCCAAGTGCCAATCGGTTCTGGCCGACAACCCTTCGGATTCCCCCGATTCCCACGCACATGAATTGTCGCCTTTTGACCCGCTCTAAGCGGCGCCTGCTCGCCGGCTTCAGCCTCGTCGAGGTCATGATCGCTTCCAGCGTCCTGACCATCGGCCTGCTGGCCCTGTCCTCCACCTCGGTCGTGATCCACTCCTTGGATCGCGCGGACGAGGCTCGTCGCTTGGCCACGTTGGCCATGCAGGACACCGTGGAGCGCATCAAGTCCTTCTCCGCCGGCTCTGTCGACGATCCGGCCGGATGGGCGCCCGTGGTGGCGCAAGCCTTACGCGCTGGCGGAGCCATCGGACCGACCTTCGTTGTGCAAGGCTTGGACCCCTGGAACGGCAGCCCCACCGTCGGAACCATCGAAGTGATCACCGACGAGAGTCGCTCGGACACAGACTTGGGCATCACGCTCGGCATGCCGCGCGACTTGAATGGCGACGGGGACACGGGCGACGGCGACGTGACCAACGATGCGGCCCTCTTGCCGATCATCGTGCGCACGCGTTGGCTCACCGGCGGTGGCCAACGGGAATCGGTCGCTGCGTTCTATCTCACGGACATGTAATCCATGCGTCCCTATCGTTGCTCTCGCCGCGTGGGCTTCACCATCGTGGAAGTCATGATCGCCTCCGCCATCATCACGGTCGTGATGGCCGCCATGATTGTAGGCATGCAGCGGGAGGCCAAAAACTTGGGCGACATGGTCACCAATACGCACCGCGAACGCTCGGCGCAGGTGGTCATGCATCGCATCGAAATGGAACTGGAGTTCGCGGCCGGTGCGAACACCGATGCGTGGACTTCGGGTGCGACGCCCGCTGGCTCGGGTTCCCTCATGGTGGACAACAGCTTGGGTTTTCCGCCTATGGGAACGCTGTTGGTCAACCCCGGCGGGTTGGGAGTCGAGCGCATCGACTACAGCGGTTTGGATCGCAGCACCCACACGTTCACCGGTCTGGACCGGGGCGTGCAATGCACCAATCCCAGCGGGCACGCGAACGGCGTGCGCGTGCACTGGGCGGGCGGCGCGACGGCCCTCGAAAACCAAATCGCTCCGGCCGCCAGCCAATGGGACGGCCAAGCGGCAAGCCCCACGGGCCCCGTCTTCTTCCGCGGCGACGGAACCGGCTTCTCCTTCCGCGTGCCGACCGATCCGACGGGCGGCAACGATTACTTCGACGCGGGCGGCATCCGCTGGGGTTCCGAAGTCAACGGCAACCCGAATGCCAACGGTTGGTCTTGCTTGCGTTTCGTGGCCAGGCGTCAACTGACCGAGGCCGAAGCCAACCGGGACATCAACCAAGACGGGGATCAAGACGACACCTTCGACGTCGGCCAGATCGAGCTCATGCGCTGGGACTCCGCGAACAACGGCGGCAACCCCACGCAGGTCAACCTGTGCCCCCCCATCGTGCTGCAAGAGGTTTGCAACTACGGCGGCGATTTGGATGCCGACGGCTTTGCGGACCCGATTTTCCTGTGGGACCCCTTCCGCGGGAGCTTGAGCATCCAAATGTTCATCACCTCTGGCATGCACAACCAACGTGCCAACGTGCAACGGATCGCCACCACCCTGTACCTGCGTAACGGAGCGCTCTAAACCACCCAGTCATGGCTCAAACGCAACGCAAAAAGAAACTCAACAAGCCCCGTCTGCAGCTGAAGATGATCGGCATCTTCCTCGCGATTTCGGGCTTCGCCGCCTTCGGGCAAGCGCTTTTGCTGGCCCAATCTCTGATGGGCCTCAGCGTCAGCATCGAAGACCCTTCCGTCGCTCGCACGGTGCACGATGCCATGCCCGGCATTTTGACCACCAATCTCATGTGGACGGCCCTGTTCCTGCTACCGTTCATCTTCTTGGTGGGCGTACAGGTCACGCACCGCATCGCCGGACCGGCTTTCCGTATCGAACGCTACCTGCGCGAAGTCGCGGAGAGCGGCGAGGTGAGCGCGCCCTGCAAAGTGCGCGAGGACGATGAGCTGCAAAATCTGGCGGACTCGATCAACCGCACCTTCCAGCGCTTGCAGGCCGATCAGCAAGCCAAGGCCCCCCAAAAGGCGCACGCCTAAGGACTCGTCATGACTCGCAAGAAACAATTGCGCACGCGCAAACTGATCGACAAGTCGCTTCAGTTTCGTCTCGTGGGTGCCTTCGTCGCGGTGGGATGCGTCGCCACCCTTTTTCAGGTAGTGTTGCTGAACCAATCGATGCTCAAGCTGTCGGAGAGCATGGCCTCCAACGGAGACCTGCTCCTCCAGGAGACGCCCCCGGTGTTGGTGCGCAGCGTCCTGATCACCCTATGCGTGCTCGTCCCGGCGATGACCCTCGTGGGCATCCTGGTGACCCACCGCATCGCCGGCCCCGCCTACCGCATGCGCATGCACCTCAAGGAGATCGAAGAGTCTGGCGAGGTGCCGCGACCCTGCCGCATCCGCAAGCACGACGAGCTCCAGGAGATGTGCCAGCTGCTCAACCAGGCCATCGATGCCATTCGGCCCCAAGGGGCCCAGGAAGCCGCCCAGAGCAACCAAGAGCGCCTCGCAGCCCTCGAAGCAGCTCCCTCCCTGATGCCCGGCGAGAAACCAACCGTGGAGGAGCCCTCCGAGGCACCGCCCCGCGGGCATGCCAAATAGGCCTCCTGGGAGCCATTTTGGCAGCCCAGGCGCCCCCTGCCGGGTGGAAAACCCGCCCACCCCATCGACGTAAGCCGCTCCTAATGAGCGGCTTACGTCATTCTAGGCGCGATTGGCACACCCCTTGCTTCCCTTCAGCAACGCCCCACCCGGGGCCCCGAATAGCCACCGAAAAGGAGATCAGCATGGTTTCGCAATCCAACCCTTTCTTGTTCCCGTTCAGCCCCTTCCTCGACCTGACGCGCGATCTGGGTAGCGGTGTCCTGCAAACCCTGCAGACCGGCACCCAGGGCCACGCCACTCGCGGACACCTCTACCACGATGAAAACGGTGCCACCTGGGTCGCCCAAGTCACCGGTGTGCGCGCCGACGACCTGGAACTGCTCGTCGACGGCCGCAACGCGCAACTGAGCTCGGTCGCCAAGCCCGAAGGCGAGGCCACCGAAGAGCACGAAGAGCGCTTCGAGCAGAAGCTGCGCATGGCCTTCGACATCGACGGCGACGCGGTCGAAGCGACCATTTGGAACGGCATGCTCCTGGTGCGTCTGCCCAAGCGGCAGGTCTCCCAAGGCAAGCGCATTCAAATCAAGGGCTAAGCCTCAACGGGCGCACCCACGCAGCGAGGCGCCGCTTCCCGACCCGGGGGCGGCGCCTCGCGCGTCTGCGGGGCTCGTCTAACGCAGCATGCCTTCGAGGTAGGGCACCTCGAAACACTTCTCGTGCATGATCGGCCCGTGCCCGAAGTAGCCGTTTTCACCGAAGAGTTCGCCGTGATCGGCGGTCACGATGATGTGCGTGTTGGGCGGCACGAGGTCGAAGAGTTCCTCGAACACTCCGTCCAGGTAGCGCACGGTATGGATCTGCCGTTCGCGCAGTTGGTCGAGGCGATCCTGATCGAAAAACTGGAACTCTTCTTTGAATCGATCGTCGCCTTCGCCCTTCCCCTCCAACTGCGCGTTCATCTTGCGGAACACGCCGTTGACACCGCTGATGCGCGGCCATTCGGACGAGTCCTCGTCGGGCAAGGCATACGGGTAGTGGGTTTCCCCCACGTTCAGCATGTAGAAGCTCGGGCGGTCGCTATCGAACTTCATGGTCGGCAGCATCGCGCGCATGTCGTTGTGGCGCTCCATCAAGTCGAAGGAATCGAACCCCCGATTGATCGCCGTACGCGGGTTGAGCACGGGCAGGGAAACCCGCGCGTGGGTTTGGTAGCCCAACTTGTTTTGCAAGAACTCGGGGAACCACAGTCCGGGCACCATGGCTCCAAAGTCGATCCCCTTCGCGCCCAAACGGTCGTTGTAGTGGAAAAAGTCCTCCTTGTAATACTCGGAGGCATACACGTGTTGTGGGGAGGTGTGCGGTAGCAACCCCGTCAACAGGTTGTAGTGACTCGGAGCCGTCCACGATGCGTAGGTGTAGCGGCGCTCGACCTTGCCCAGCTTGGGGATGATCTTGGGCTCCGCCGCCATGAAGGAGTCCCAGCGCAAGGAGTCCAAGATGACGATGACCAGATGGTGATCCCCCTGGGGCTCCGGCCGTGGGCCGAGGCCGAGGGGTCGCCGGGCAGGCAGGGGATTCGGCCGCGAAGGGGCCTTTTTCTTGAATCGGTCGAAGAGACCCATAGAGCGGGACGAAGGGACTAGGCGGGCGGATGGTCCGCAGTGTAGTGCTCGATGAGGATCTTGGCGGTCGTAGGCCGCAAGATGCGCTCATCTGGGGTTTGTCCCCCGCGCAACTGCTCGCGCAGCTCCTCCTGGGAAACGCGCAGGGCGCGGCTGCCTTGGTTCTCCGCTACCAGCCCAACGCGCTCGATCTCTTCGAAGTAGGCCGCAAACCCGATCGGTACGGTCTTGATGCGCAGTTGACCGCCTAGGTTTTCGAAGACCTGCTGGGCATCAAAGTCGCCCCACAGCACCGCTCCGTCGTCGAAGCGAGCGTGGTCCTGTTGGCGCGCCACCACGATGTGGGTGAAGCCCATGTTTTGCGCACAGATCGCCTGCAACACCGCTTCGGCGGGTCCGGCGTAAAAGCGCGGCAGGTCCAGCCCCTGCCAAACCCACTGGGCCGACAAGACTTGTTCGTGATTTTGCCACAACGCGTCGTCCACGTCTCCGTGACCGAATTGGCCGGCTTCCGCGAGCGCTTCGTAGGTGTGCGCGCGCACCTCGGCCGGCACACCATCCTCGCCCGCGCCGTGCAAACTGGGTTGCAACACGACCCCCACACGCGGACCACCCGAGCGCAACACGCTCTCCGCGCCGGCCACCAAGGTGTACTCCTGCGCCCGGGTCAGTGCCCGATCGGTGGGCCAGGCCACGGTGGCTTCCCAGCCCTTTTGATCGATCCAGGTACGGGCGGCTTTGGGGGTCCAAAAGTGCTTCGGGAACGGCCCTTCCACCGCTTCGGGCACCAACGTGATGTCGCCGCCCACCAGCATGGTGCGCTCGTCGGCCAACCACGCCCGCGCGCCGGGATGATCCTCGCGCTGCGTGCCGTAGACCCCCTGGAGCATGCGCGCCTTTTCCCACTCGTAGCAAGAATGCACTTTGAGCTGCCCGAAACACTGACCTTCCTCGTCGTGCAGGGCCACCGTGGCGCTCGGTTGGCATGCCTGGGCCTCTTCCGCGCTGACCGGCAAGACCACGGGAATGGTCCAGGCCCACCACTCGCCGCCACGCTCGATCGCGCCCTTCTCGAGCACGGTCTCCACGTCGGTGATGCCCATCGGGCCTGTCAGAGGGCTGAGCGTGCCGTCAGCGATGCGGTACAGCAGCGCGCGCTGGCGCGCCCGGACGCGCACGCTGGGCAGGCCGACCTGCGAAGCGGCGGACAGGTCGATGCGTTGCACGGGAACGTCCAGCCCGCCGTGCACCGGGCTTTTCGTGGGAGTGGTCGTCGTGTTCATCGGATCGCTAGCAGACGGGAAACATTCAGCCTGGGGGCCGGAGTGAACGAGCGAGTCCGTGCCTGGCGATCCTTCTGGATCCAGATCGTTCGGAGGACGCCTCGAAGATCGATCGAAAGCCCTCCGTGCGCGCCGAATTCCCCCGGTCGCGCGTCCAAAACGCACCCCCTCGTGCAGGCCAAAATCGTACTCAGCCGGATGCCCCCTCCCGTCTGGATTTCGTGATATTCTTAGCCTCAGAATCCCATGAAAAAGCACCGCCAGACGACGTTTTGGTGCGCGGGTGTGCTCGCTTGGAGCCTCTGCGCCTGTCAACCCTCGGATCCGGGCGAAGCCGGCTTCCAAGCGCTGCAAGCGCAGCAGTACGAAAAAGCCGCGCAACACCTGGCAACCGCCATGGAAGCCGCACAGCCCGGCAGCGAGGAACACCGCGAGTTCGCGGTCGGACGCTTCCAAGCCCTGGCCCACACCTCGCCGCAGGAGTGCCGGGAAGGGTTCCTGGCACTGATCGACTCCAAGGCGATTCAGCCGTCGGAGCGGGACATCGAAACGGTGGCCAGCGAGCTCATGCAGGTCAAAGCGTTTTCGGAAGCCGCCTACGTCATCGATGTGGGCCTGCGCACCTTCCCCGAAAACCCGCGTCTACCCCAGTTCATGGACAAGCTCATCACCATGTCCAAACAGGGCGACCAGACCGACCTAGCCTCGACCCTCAAAGGCATCGGTTACGGCGGCGGCGACTAAGTCCGGGTTGGCGGATTATTGGAAGGTCACGCTGCAACCTGCCGTTAGGTTGGACTGCGGCACTCCGCGATGATCGCGGTACCACATCTGGAAGTTCCAGGTCTCGCCAGGTTGCACCGCCACCGCTCCTGCGGGCTGAGCGATGGCCTCAAGATCGAGGCGCAGCCCTGTGCGTTGGTACCGGCCGGTGAAACGGATTTGCTCGATCTGGCGGAAACGCCCGATCGGACCGCCCAAGCACAGGTTGCCCTGGCTGCCCTGATAGCCGGGAGTAAAGCCCTGCGTGGGGCTGGCGAGCAGGATGGCGAAGGAATCCCTCGGAAGGTGGTCCGACCAAAGGACGAGATCGTTGTCCGCGATGCGCGGGCTTCCGAAGGCGTAGAGCTCCGGAGAGGCGCCCAACGTGTTCGGCACCGAAGGACCGCAATAGCTCGTACCGAGCGCCACGGGATCGGTCGGGGACAGCTGCGCACGGAACCAACCCGCGTTGGGCAAGGTGCCGACCGAACCCACGATGACGTTGCCGTCCGCGGACAGCGCGCGCGGGTCGAGCCGGGTCGAAGAAAACAATCCGGTCGCTCCCCGGTCTGCTAGGAAGGCTTTGAGGAATGCGAAGCCGGTCGCTTCCGACCAGTAGAAAGCCTTGCGCACCCCGTTGTCTTCGACCACCCCGACCGCCACCGTGCCAGCTGCGTTGCACGCCCACACGTGCGTGGTGGGAGAGTTCGTCGGAGCTCCGCTGAGTACTTCGAAACCGTGTTGGGTGCTCCAGCGCACGGGGGCCCAACCTTGCCCAAAGAGCGCGGTCCCGAACAAGATCTGGCCATCGGCGCTGACACATTGCATCCGCGTGCGGGTTGCGCCAACGGGGAATCCGATGGGCATCCATCCGGTCGCAGCGTGATAGCGGAAGCCCTCTTCGGCTTGCGCGCCCGGCGAGTAAGTCCCGACCGCATACGGCGCTTCGGCAGCGATCGCATTCACGTAGCTTGTGTTCTGCAGGCCGTTCGGGTCCAGCGAGAGGGGATTCGTGGGCGCATCCCAAACCGTAGCTTGATCGATGTTGACGTCGTAGCTGTACCCGCCGATCCACTGCCCCTGGAAACCGATCGCGTAGGCGCCGGACAAAGCCACGGGCAAGGAGTAGCTGATGGGCTCCAAGGGCACCATGCCGGTACTCGCCTCCCAAACGAAGCCGCGCGTTACGTGTTGCGTGGAATTCGACCAACCCACGATGCGCAGGCCATCCGCACTGATCGCTCGAGCACTCGATGCGGGGCTCGGGTCCGGCAGCCAACCCAAACGCTCGTACCCTCCAGCCTGGGTCCAACGGAATGCCTCTAAACCCGTGTTGCCCACCACGATGGTCCCATCCGCGCTGACCCCGTAAGCCGCCGCCCAGATGTCCGCCCCGTCGGGACCGATGAACTGATAGGTGGCTTGCGCGTGGGCATTCGCGATGCCCACCATCGCCGCGCACAAGAACCAGACCGCACGCAGGCTCGAGCCCGCCCAAGGGAAAGACGAAACGCCGTATCGCATCCCTCCAGGATAAACCCTGCGGTTCAAGCCCGTGTAAACGCCACCGCAGTCGGCGCGGTGGGCTGCTACGCCCCCTTGCAGGGGCCGTAGCCCCTCACTCCCCGCCGATCAAATCGCCGAGCATGCCACCGATGCCGCGACGAACTTCGCCCCGGCCGCCGCCGGAGGCGCTGAGCACCTTGCCGGCAAAGCGCGAGAACGGCGTGGTTTGAATCCAAACGCGGCCCGGGCCGGTCATGTGAGCGTAGAACAAGCCTTCGCCGCCGAACATCATGGATTTGACGCCTTTGACCATCTTGATGTTGTAGTCGACGCTCGGTTCGAAGGCGACCAAGCACCCGGTGTCCACGCGAATGGACTCCCCGCGGCCCAGCTCTTGTTCGACGATGTACCCGCCGGCGTGCACGAAGGCGAGGCCGTCACCGCTCAGGCGCTGCAGAAAGAACCCTTCGCCGCCCAAGAACCCAGCGCCAAAGCGCTTGGTGAACGCCAAGGTCACGTCGATGCCATCAGCGGAACACAGGTAGGCGTCCCGCTGGCACAACATGTCGCCCTTGGACAGATCGAGGGGGATGATTTTGCCGGGGAAGTCGCCGGCAAACGAAACCTTGCGCAGGTCGTGCCCCTTGTTCTCGAAAGTCGTCATGAAGAAGCTCTCGCCCGCCAACTTGCGCTTGAGGCCCTTCATCAAGCCGCCACCGGTCGAGGTCTGCATCTCGATGCCGTCCTCCATCCACATGAACGCCCCGGGCTCGGCGCGCACCGCCTCGCCGGGGTCCAACGTGATCACGACGGCCTGGGCATCGTCGCCCAGGATCTGATAGTCCACTTGGTCAGCCATAGGCGCAGGATACTGCCCTACCGTCGAGTCATTCGTTCGTTCCTGTAAAATCTGTGCGAGCGCCGTTTCCGACGCTCGCACAGGATGGGGGGTTGTCGCTTTCGCTTCCGACTAGTGGAAGTCGACGCGCAGGGCCGAGCTGGTATTGGACGTACTCGCCCCCTGCACAAAGTCACGGAACCAAAGCTGGAAGTACCAGCGGTCGCCCGCCAAAACCGAGTAGCCCTGGGGCAGGTTGCCCAAGTCCAATCGACGGCCCATTTGACCGGCGAGGTTGGAAACTTCGATCTGGTCGTTCCAGCGCAGGACCGGGAAGCCCAAACATAGATGCCCGCGACTACCGCCGAAGAAGGGCACGAAGTCCGGCTCGGGCGACATCAAGAAGTACCCAAAGGTCTGCACCGGGACCTGGTGTGCAGCCACCACCAAGTCGTTGTCGCTCACCTTTGTCGAACCCAGGACGAAAGCCTCCGCCATTTCTCCCGTGGAGTTCAAGGTCGTCACACAGCTCAGCCAGCCAACATCCGTCGTGCAATCCGGACCGCAGTAGTCGGGCTCATAGGGGTAGGCTCCTACGTCGGCGGGAGAACCGTCCGGGTCGACTCCTAGAGGGCTCGCATCGATCGCGAAGGAGCCCGGCATGAGGTGAAAGTCCTCGGCCCCCCAGAAACGGGGTTCACCATCGAAGTTCCCTACGCCGGCATAACCGCCGTCCACGAGGCTGTATTGCACTTGGGCCATCGCTCCGAAAGGAGTGGGGCCCAGCGGCACGACTAGGCACTGCGTGAGGGTCCAATCATCAGCTTCCCAGGAAGGGCCGGTCGAGCGGTTGGAAACCAAGGTACAGCGATCGGCCAACCCGGTTCCGCCGAGCGCTCCCCCACGAGCACCCGAAGCCAACTTGGCTTCGTTTTCGAAGAAGACGCACTGGGTGAGTTCGCCGGGGAAGCTCATGTACACCGCCCCTCCTTCGCTAACTTCGTCGGCAGCTACGGTGTTGCCACGGAAGTCACAACGCTGCACCACACTGTTTGCCCCCAAGAAAAGAGCACCCCCAAACGCCTCGTCGAACGCGGGCAATCCGAAACTTGCGCTGGCATGATTCGACGTGAATTCGCAATCCTCGATCGTCGCCTCTTCAAGGCTCCAAATCGCGCCACCGCGAGCCCGTTCCATGTCCAAATAGGTTTCGCGCCGAGCCGTATTGTTCTGGAAGCGGCAGTTTTGAATCACCAACGGAGTGTCGTTGGAAGCGAGGGCCCCACCGTATCCGGCTCCGTTTCCTATGAACTGAGAATCACGGATCGTGACCGTCCCCCCGGTACGCGCCATCAGGGCTCCCCCCTCCCACTCCTCAGTCAATGCTGTGTTCTGGAAAAAGGCGCAGCGCTCGATCAGCATGGTGGAAGCTTGTACGGCCAAAGCTCCTCCTCGATCGGATTCCCAATCCGAAAACGTGCAGTCCTGAAGGTGCAGATCACATCCATCGGCGAACAGAGCCCCTCCCTCCGTGAAGACCGTTTCCCCGCGACTCACCACGCATTGATCCATGGTGATGGTACTAGCACGCAAATCGAACTGTTGATCCGCGATGGAGGGCGTCAACGTGCTACCCACGACCGTAGTGCGCAGCAAGTGCGCTGTGCCGTTGGCCACCAACACGGCCGAGCGAGAGAAGTAGCTAGTTAGCTCGGATGCCGAACGGTTGCCCACCAATAGGCAATCGACGAACTGAGAATTCCCACCCTCCTGGAAGAGCGGGCGATCGCTCCCATACCAACCACAACTCTCAAACAGCAGGTCGGAAGCATCGGACGCCAAGGTCGCTAGAGACGTGGTGTTGTCGCGCCATTCGCAAGCCAGGAAGGTTGGATTCGCACCGGATTCCATGACAAGCAAGGCGCCGGATACGATCGCACCCTGAAAGGTGCAGTCCTCCCATCGAGGTGCACTGCCGGTCAAAACGACCGCGGGTACGGTCGACCCAAACTGGTTGCGGAAATCCACGAAGGAGAAGCCGCGAATGTGAGCGTTCGAGGTTTCTCCGTTTTCCAAGGTCAAAAACGGTCCCGGGCTCTGTCCCACGCCACCCGGGCCGACGATGCGAGTCACTTGGGACCCCATCGCGCTCTCCAGCACCACGTCTTTGCCCAAGAAGTCGATGACCTCGTCCGGGTAGTCACCCGGTTGAACCAAGACGGTATCCCCAGAGACCACACCGGGCTGGGCGAGCGCGTAGTCGATGCGGGTGAAAGGGTCGAGGGGCGTTCCCGTGCCGGGTGCGGTCCCAGCGGCATCCACATGCCAAGTGGTTTGGGCAGAACAAAGCGAGGCGGTGGCCAAGAGCGTCACACCGGTCGCAAGGAAGGTATTCATCGTTTCCTCCAGGATTTGCGAGGGGAGTAGGGGAGAAGGCAGGAAAATCCGCAAAGAGCGGCCTATTCCTTCAAGCTAAAACTTGCCTGGCAATCGATCGGCGAAAGTGCGAACTTTTGTTCGCTGCGGACTACGCACGCCCGTTAAGCGAGGCGCACGAACAGAAAACGAGCCGTCGCTTTCGTCTTGGCGCAACTCTCTGGCTTGCGCAAGCGTTCGAGTGAGTCGCTCGAACGGTGCCCTCACAACGCGTCGTCGCGTTACAAGGAACGCTTGGGCGACAGAATCGCCGTTGCGGTCAACAGGCCGCCCACCAAGGCCACCCCCACCATCACCATGCGCACCGCTAAGCCGGTCCCTTGCAGGGTTTCTTCGCTGAGGAAGGCGGTCAAACTGCGGTAACCGACGGTCCCGGGAACGATGAGCAGAATGCCCGGCATTTGGGCGACCGAAGAGGGCCGATCGAACAAGCGCGCGTACGAATTGCCCACCAGGCCGACCGCCAGAGCACCCAAGAACGGGCCCAGGTCCGACCCCAACCAAAGGCCACCAAGTCGCGCTCCAAAATAGCCCATCACACCGGCCAGATAGATCACCCACCACTCTTGGACGCGCGCTTGGAAAAGCACCGCGAACCCGATCGGCGTCAACGCCATGATGCCCCAACGCCAAGCTTCGGGCAGCATCCAAGAGCCCATCTGCGGCGCTTGCGCATCCCCAATCTTCCAAGCGAGCGCTACCCCGAGCACGATCAATAGCATCGTCACGGCGGCCCCGGCCAAGCGAGCCACCCCCGAAGACAGGTGCCGGGTGGCGAGCTCCAGCATCGCCACCGTGAACGACAAACCGGGGATCAGGATGATCAGCGCTGCCAAGGTCACGACGGTGTAATCGACCGGGCGGACGTAGTGGTTCCAAGCCAAGGCCGCGCCGGCTGCCAAGAAGGACATCAATCCGTCGGTCAAGTGCACCCGCTCCGGAGAACGCCCGAGCACGCCACCGGCGACGAATACGAACAGTCCGATGGCGAAGGAGGCGATCACCTCCCAGACCTGGCCGCCTAAGAACACGGCCGCTCCCGCGCCGGAAACTCCGAACGCGAGCCCGGTTAGGATCGATCCGTGCCGCTGTTTCGAAGCCGCTAACTCTTCGAGCCGGGCCAGCCCCGTCGCCAAATCGATGTGCCGATCCTCCACATCCTCCAGCAGCTCATCGATCTCCACGAGCCGTCCCAGATCGACCTGGCTAGGCTCCGCCCGCAACAGGCGCGTCTGTTCGTTGCGTCCGCGCCCCAAGGACACGATCAACGAGGTTGGCGTGACCAGGAAGTGCGCTTCGAGCTCGAGGCTTTGCGCCATGCGGCGCAGCAACGCCTCCATGCGGTGCGAAGGCGTGCCGTAGGCGTGGACGATTTCACCAACGCGCAACAGAAACTGTTGCTTGAGCTCCAAAGACTCGACCGGCGCTGGTTCGTGCATCGAAAGGGGCTGCGCGGTGGACACGGCGTGATCCTACGGGAACCTACAAGGGTCGATTTCGGTTGGTGAGCCACCAACCCGGCGCCATCACTTCTCCCGCTCGACGCTGACCGCGCGCATGCGATAACACCCGGCCGGATACCCGGCTTCGTCTTCGATCACTTCGATGCGGAAAGTGCCTTTCACGATCACCGGCACGAACGCGAAGTACTCGCAGGAGCCCCCATCCGCCATGACCACGTCCACCCACTGATCACTGCGCGGCGCGGTGCCGAAGCAGCAAGCCAACAGATCGCCGACGATCATGAAGCTCAAGATGCGATCTTTGTCCTGCAGAGAGGGGATCATGTAGCCGCGCAGGGCGACTTCTTGACCGTCAAAGGCCTGCACCTCGGGGGGAAAGGAGCGCTCTTCTTCCGTGTACTCGTCCGGGTAGAGCATCGCGTCGAGCAGATCCTCGCGCCCTTCTTCCCCAAGCTCCTCCAGCGAGAGCATTTGGATCGACAGCTTGCGATAATCCCCGTCGTACTGCGGTTCTTCCACCGCTTCGGGGTCGGAAGGCGCAGGCTTCGTGGGCGCTTCGTCGATGTCGGCTCCCTCGAAATCCAGCGTTTCGGGACCGTAATCCACCTCTTCCGGTGCGCAGCCCCAAGCGAGGCACGCACTGAAACCGAGTCCGATCCACCAAGAAATTCGCATGAGAGGGTTAGCCAGCGCTCTGCGAGAGTTCCCGACTAACGTCGGTCGAATAAGCCTTCCAGGCCGGGATCAGCCCCGCCAGCGCGCCGACGCC
>JAUHXY010000267.1 GCA_030426785.1 bacterium | reverse complement strand
GTGCGCCGCTTTTCCGGGCGCTTGCCCCGCTCGGTCGATCGCGGCGATTTGGAAACGGCCGGCAGCGTGGGATTGATCTCAGCGGTCGAGGGATACGACCCCGCGCGAGGCGTGCGTTTTGAGTCCTACTGCGAGCTGCGCGTCAAAGGGGCCTTGCTCGACGAGCTGCGCACCCAGGACTGGCTGCCGCGGCCTTGGCGCCAGCGCATGGAGTTGCGCAAGCGCACGACCGAAGCCCTGCGGTCCGAGTTGGGCCGCGATCCGGACGACCGGGAAATCGCGGAAGCGATGGGGCTCGAACCGGACGAATTCCAGCGCTTGTTCGGAGTGGGCGTGCCCATGCCCCCGACCGGCTCCATGTCCATGGAGGACAACGGGGAAGAGATGGTGCCCGTTTTGGAAGCGGTCGCCGATACGAACAGCGAGGTCCCCGGCGATCGCTTGACGCGCGAAGATCTGTTGGTGCTCGTCGCGCAGAAGTTGACCGACCAGGAGTACCGCATCGTCTACCTCAAGTATTGGGAAGACTTGACGATGCGCGAGATCGGCGAGCTGACACACCTCTCCGAGTCGCGGGTGTGCAAGATTCATACGCGCTTGATCCAACGCTTGCGGGATCGCTTCGCGGATCAAGAAGAGCCGACTTCCGGCGCCGCCTCGATCTAGCCAACCAAAAAAAGGACCCGCTGACGCTTACGCATCAGCGGGCCCTGGTGATCCCGGTTGGAGCCTAAGCCCCGTCGCGTGTGTACGACTGCGAAGCCGCGACACTCCCCCTTGCGACCAACGGTGGAATCCCACCGCACCGGGATGCGCGTCTCACCGTCGTTCCCCAACAACGGGACAGCGCGAAAGGCGTCGGCGGCACAACGCGCAGCGGCTTTTCCCCAAAAGCCACCTGCACACCGCACGACCCACACGGACCGAGGTTCCCCAACCGCCGGTGCCGTGATTTGACCCGCACGCCTTGCCGCGCACGGGAATCCTTGCCGTTCCGACAAGCCCGACGCTTTTTCCCGGCGGCGAGTCGCCGGGGGTGCTTGCGCGTTTGGGTCTTGCGGAGGGGGGAGTGCATCTCTTCCTTTGATTCGGTGCCAAGACGATTTCGGCGTGCGGCCTCGGAGAAGGTGGACCCGGCCGAAGCCGGGTCCGATCGTCAGGTAAGGAAGGATTCCCCCTACCTAAACGCCTCTCTGTCCGAGGCAGAACCGGAGTTCTGTCTCGCTCCTCGGATGAGACGTCCAGGTGGGTCCGATGGTTTTCGGCAGCTCGGCTACCCGCGGGGGGCCCGTGGCTTTGCGTCCCAGCCTCGCGGCTGGTTTGCCCTTGTCGTTCATCGTTGGAGCAGGGGGACAATACCCTGCTCTGAGCGATCGGCCAGTTTAGGAGGTTGCATTTGGGGTGGAAGACTTTTCCCCCGGACGTAAGGCCTTGCGAACAATGGCTTTGAGCGTACAGAGCGGCCCGTCAAGGCGGCGTGAATCCCGTCCCATTAGCGTACCGAGTGGTGCCCTGGTGCCCTATGATCCCGGTCTATGTGGCTCTCCCAGACTTTGCTTCCCGCTTTTACCCTGCTTTGGACCCTAGGACCGGTGGGGGTGGCTCAGCCCCAAGCCTCGCCCTCGGAGGCCCAATCCCCGCGCCTCGTCGTCGTGATCTCGATCGACCAGTTCATCCCCGATCAGATGGAGCGGCTGGAGCCCATGCTGCAAGGGGGCCTCGGCCGGCTGCGAAGCCAGGGTGCCCGCTTTGACCAGGCGGCGCTGCCCTACTTCACCACCGAGACGGGGCCCGGACACGCCACCCTCTCGACGGGATGCTTGCCCGCCACCCACGGGATCGTGGGCAACGTGATGCGGCTCCGAGAAGAGGGGGTTGGGCTGTACTGCGTCGGCGACGATCGCGCACGGGACGTGACCCACACGGGGGTCGGCGAAAAGGGCAGCGTCTCGGCTCGTAACCTCGGCGTGCCCACCTTGGGGGATTGGATGAAAGCGGCTCACCCGGACAGCAAGGTGTTCTCCGTCAGCGGCAAGGATCGCTCGGCGGTGTGCATGGCCGGGCACCAAGGGGATCTCGCGTTGTGGTGGAATCGTGCGGGGGAAGGCTTCCAAACGAGCACCGCCTATGCGCAGGAGCTGCCGGACTACGTGCAGCAGTACAACCGCGAGTGGGTGACGCGCTGGGCAGGAACCGTGTGGCAATCGCGCTTCGCGCCGGACCAAGCCCCTCCGCAAACCGCGCAGGACGATCGGGAAGGAGAGAGCTTCTTCCCGGGTGGGGACCGGGTCATGCCCCACGAGTTCGAGGGCCCCTGGGAAACAGAGCCGACAGCCGCTCAAATCCAAACGCTGTCCTCGCAATTGCAGGTCTCCGAATTCGGCGATCAAGTCACCCTGGAAATGGCACAACGCCTCGTCGTGCGCGAAGGATTGGGTTTGGACGATGTCCCCGACCTGCTCGGAATCGGTTTGTCGGGCCCCGACAAAGTCGGCCACTCTTTCGGCCCGTACAGCGTCGAGGTGACCAACTGCATCCTCGCCATCGACGAGCAATTGGGCACCCTGTTCGACTTCTTAGATCAATACGTGGGCCAAGACCGGTGGATCCTGGCGATGACCGCCGATCACGGGGTGTTGCCCTTGCCCGAAAGCGATTCCGCTCTGCACGGAGTGCAAGGCATGGGGCGCATCGGGGCCGATCAGATCAAGTCCATGAACACGGTCGTGTCCGAAGCGCTCAAGCAGGCGTTTGGAGCCGACTCCCGAGGCCGCGGTTTGCGCACGCACCAAAGTGGTGGAGACCTGTACTTCGATCGCAAGGACCTCGCCGCTCGTAAGATCGACGTGGTGCAAGCGCGCCGGGTCGTGGCGGAAGCGCTACGGGAAAAGGTGGATTGGGTCGAGGCGGCCTACACCTTCGATGAGTTGCAGGACTCTTCCGTGCCGACGGACGACTTCATCGAGTTTTTCCGCAACAGCTTTGACGCCCGGTACACCCCGGACGTGACGATTTTGCAGCAGCACGGTCACATCCTGGCTTGGACCACGGGCACGACCCACGGTTCGCCCTACCTGTACGATCGGCGTGTGCCCCTCTACTTCTGGGGCCAGGGCTTCCCAGCTGGCGCCTACCTCGGACCGGCGGGCAGCCACGACTTGGTGCCCACGGTGCTCGGCGTTCTGGGGATTCAGGGAGGTCCGTTCGACGGGCACGACCTGCGCCCGCGCATGCGCTAGGGCACTTTTTGCGATAACTTGAGGCGCGGGGCGGGTGCTTTGCGCTCCCCTCGATGAAGGCCGTGCGTAGGGTGCGGTCTGGAATGGACTCTTGACCCCTTTGCCTGCCATGCGCGCTTTCCTCCCGCTTCTCTTCGTTTGCTTGTTTTGGGCGGCACCGGCCCAGGCACAAGATCCGCTGATCGCCAAAGCGGTGGCCAAGATCGCCCAAGTGGAAGCGGCCGAGCCCCAGCTCCAGCCGGGAGACCAAGCAACCGCCCAGAAGTTGCTCGGAGACCTCGCTTGGGCCGAGAAGCGCCTCAACGCGGTCGGCAAAAACAAGGGGACGGCGGAGTGGAAAGCGGCCGAACAACGCTTGCAGGCCGCGCGGACGAAGGTCGAAGCCAAGGCCAAGCAACCCAAGCCGGCCCCGAAGCCGAACCCCACGCCGAATCCCGGACCCAACCCTGCACCGAAGCCTGGCTCCGGTCCCAAACCGACGCCAAGCCCCCAACCGGCGCCTCAGCCTCAACCTAAGCCGGGACCGCAACCCACCTACGATCACGCCAAGGTGGTCCAGCTCAACAAGGAGGTCGGCAACGCCTGGAACAACCTCAAGATGGTGCCGCTGCGCCTGATGAACGATGCGAGCCGGGTGGCCTCGGTGAAGAAGGAAATCGCTGGGTTCCGCAAGCGGCTCGAAGCGTTCCCCGCCGGTCACGAAAACGTTCAGATCGTGACGGCCAACCTGAACGACTTCGAAGCGCTGTTGAACGGTGGTCTGGCGAAGCTGGAGGAATACCGCAAGGCTGCGCCCGCCATCGAAAAGCGCATGGCCGAAATCACCAAACACTACGACCGGCGCAACTTCCCGGCCGACATCGACGCGCCTTTCCACGAAGGGCAAGTGCGCGCTTGGGCTCAGCAAATGCGTCAAATGCGTTCGGTCGATTTGCCGAAGGACATCGCGTATCTGCAAGGGGTGGCCGACAACGTAGCGCTCAAGCAAAACGCGGTGAGCAGCCAACTCTCCAACCTGACCGTCAGCGTGGGACGCCAGCTCCAAGAGATCGAATGGAAGGTGCGCGAGCGCATCGCGAGCCGCGTCGAAGAGGGCATGCGCAACGCGGATTGGATCTTGGAAACCAACCCAAAGGACCGCAACCACGTCTTGAACCGCATCCTCGGCAAGGGACGCTTCGACGAAAACATGCAGCGGCTACGGGACTACGAAAACGCGGTCGCGATGGCAGGTGTCTACGACGACGCCATGGGCAGCCCCTGCGTGATGGGCCCGGCCATGGTGGATCCCAACGCGCCGCCGCCCCCTCAGCCCGATCGCAAAGCGCAGGCCGCGAAGATCCAAATGGCCATCGCGCACCTCAAGCAATGCGCCGAGTCCGCTCTGCACGCGGTGCGCATGCCCAAAGCTGCTAGCACCGATGCGGAGTTGCTCAAGATCGCCGCGGAAACCCTGCAAAAAGAGAAGTACGAAATCGCTGGCTGGGAACGCCTTGTGATCAACACGCCCAAAACCCACAAGGAAAAGCGCGAAGCCTGGTTCCAGCCGGGCACGGTCACCAGCACCCTGTCGTTTTACACCTACTCTTGGGATCAGTTCCAAGTGACCACCGCGGAGAAGCACGGCGACGAGATCTGGCTCTACGCCAACACCCTCAAGCGGTACGAGTCCGGCGACACCACCACCCCGGTGGGCGAGTGGATCCTGAGCCGCCGCTTCGAGCTCACCCGTATCTTGCCCGAGAACCTCGACAAACCGCCCCTCACCAAGGACGAGCTCAAGGTGCGTTGAAAAGGCGGCAGCGCTTAGCCGTCATAGAAGACTGCAGGGTGGAGCCCTAGCAGCTCTCGTTCCCTGTCGCTGGTCAGGCGCTCTTGCGTTTCAGGCCTCACGCAGT
>JAUHXY010000266.1 GCA_030426785.1 bacterium | reverse complement strand
GTTGCTCGACCTGAGCGCGCGACCCATGGTGTGGACCCCGAACCGCCCGGAGGCGGCTCGCCTGCTGGGTGTCCATGAGGAGCGGCTGAGCTCGCCTTCGGAAACGATCGCAGCGGCGGGTGCTTTTCTCGAGCGGGGCCTGCGGGCGGTCGTGCTGACCGACGGGCACGGTGGGGGGGAGCGTCTCGAAGACCTGCTTTGGGAGCGGGGGGGCGAACCGACTTGGATCTCCCGCCCGCGGGCACGGACGGCGAGCGGGCAGGCCAGCATGCGCGGCACGGGATGTCGCTTCGCGAGTGGCCTCGCTGCCGAACTCGGCATGGGTCGCAGCCTCGATGAGGCCGTGCGCCGTGCCGGGGATTGGGTGGCCGAGGCGATCGCCGCTCACCCCTAGGCCCCGCCGGAACGGCTGGCGGGGCAGTGTTTCGCAGGGCTGAAAATTGGTCGGCGGGGGCTTGCCAAGGCGGCACCATCGGATATGCTTCCGAACCCCAAGCGGGCGGCTGTAGCTCAGTGGTAGAGCGCAACCTTGCCAAGGTTGATGTCGTGAGTTCGAATCTCATCAGCCGCTCCACTTTTTTCCCTTGGATTCCTTCCGAGATGGGGGCGGCCTAAGGATCGGGCTGGCAAATCAGGGCGGCGGCGGTCCGGCGCCCGTCCAAACCAGGATACAGCTCGCCAAGCGGCGGGCTTTTTTTGTGCTCCGAGGAGACGTGCTCTTCCTTTGCGCTGGAGGCAAAGAGCTGCGCGGTTCGAGACCTAGGCCAAAGGGACGCTGGGAGGGGGCCTGGAACGCTCTCCCTAGCCGCCATGAGTCCCGCGACCACACTTTCGCTAATTTCGGCGAATGGACCGAGGCGCAAGGCGCATGCTGAGGAGGCCGACTTTTTCCTTCCAGCCATGAACACCGCACTCCAACACTTCGTTTTCTACGGCGCCCTCTGCGGGCTCGCCACCTTGCCCGCCTGTGCCCTCGCCACGGTGCAGGGCTCCGGCGTCGTGATCCCCGAAACCCGCGCCGTAGACTCGTTTCACGCCATCGAGATCGGTGGTTCCGCGGAGGTGTTCTTGACGAGCAGCGAGACCCCCTCGCTGGTCATCGAATGCGACGACAACCTCCTGCCGCACATCGTCTCCGAGGTGCGCGACGGCACGCTCAAGCTCAGATTTGAGCGCGGGTCGTGGAGTCCGAGCCAAACCACCGTGTACCGCATCGGTCACGGAGCCTTGGATCGCATCGCGTTGAGCGGATCGGTGCGTTTGCACGGCGGGGAGCTCGCGAGCGACTCCTTGGTCTTGGAGCAAAGCGGCTCGAGCAAAGTGGACTTCACGCTGCTCTCGATCGATCGCCTCGAATTGCGCACGAGCGGGTCCGGCAAGCTCGACGTGGGGTACCTGGAGTCGCGCGAACTCGACTATCGCGTGAGCGGCTCCGGCCGCCTAGAAGTGGCGCAAGGCGAAGTGGACACGGTAGCGGCGAGCATCAGCGGGTCCGGTCGCATGACCATGCCTTCGGTGCGGGTGCGCAGCATGGATTTCCGCTGCTCGGGATCGGGCAAGGCCCAGGTTTGGGTGGAAGAGGCCCTAGATGTCAGCGTTTCCGGCGCCGGTCGCGTCGACTACCGCGGCACACCGAAGATCTCCAGCCGGATATCCGGTTCGGGCCGCGTGCAGCAGCTCGAGGAATAGCCGCCACCCCAGCCGGTCCATGGGGGAGCCTGCGCGGATCGGGCAGCGGCTCCTCCAACGCGGGAATCGGGCCTTCCCTGCGGTCGTTTCCGTAGGAACGTCGGATCTTGGCCGACGAGCCTCCATTTCCGTTCGCCATCGGGAGGGAGGCGCGCCATCATGGACCGTCCTCCATGCCGCTTCCCCTCGACTGGATCCCCTGCAGGGCTGTCCTAGCCCTGGTGCTAGACGCCGACCTATTCGCCGCCTGCGCAGCCGCGTACCTGCTCGGTGCGATCCCCTTTGGCCTCGTCATGGCCAAGCTCATCAAAGGGGTCGACATCCGAACCATCGGTAGTGGCAACATCGGCGCGACCAACGCGATGCGCGCCATGGGCAAGCCCTTGGGTTTGGTGGCGTTCTTTTTAGATTGGGGCAAGGGCTTTGCGGCGGCCGCTTGGGTGAGCCGCTGGGCCGGAGAGCCTGATCCCCTCGCGATCCAAGTCCTGTGCGGCGCGTTGGCTGTGGTGGGGCATTGCTTCCCGGTCTACCTGAAATTTCGGGGAGGCAAGGGCGTCGCGACGGCCTGCGGGGCCATCGTTGCGATCGACCCGATCGTCTTCTTGATCGGTGGAGCGGTGTGGCTGGGGCTGGCGCTGACCTTGCGCTACGTGTCCGTCTCCTCGATGGCGATGGGCCTCGCGTTTCCCGTCGCCGCCCAGTGGCGGTGGGGTTCGAGTGGTTGGCCATTTGTGGTCGGCTTGATCGCCTTAGCCGCCTTGATCTTGGTGCGCCATCGCCCCAACATCGTTCGCCTACAACAAGGAACCGAGCCCAAAATGGGCGCGAAAAAACCGGAGTAGCCTGTCATGAAACCCGCTGAACGTGTGGCCGTTTTGGGAGATGGGTCCTGGGGGACCACCCTGGCGCTCGTGCTCGCTCGCAACGGCATCCAAACGGTGCTGTGGAGCGCGTTTCCGGAAGAGAGTGCACGCTTGGCTCGCGACCGCAGCAACGAGACGTACTTGCCCGGCATCCCTTTTCCGGACTCGCTGGAATTGACCGCCGATCCTTTCCAGGCGGTGGCGGGCGTTGACTTCGTGTTGAGTGTGGTCCCGACCCAGTATCTGCGCGATGTGGCCCTACGGTTCGAAGAGGCGATTCCCGCGGACATGCCGATGGTTTCGGCCAGCAAGGGGCTCGAGGTCGACACCTTGCGCTCCCCGACCGAAATCCTCGCCGAAGTGCTCGGCGAGCGCCCACTGTGCGTCTTGACCGGTCCGAGCCACGCGGAAGAGGTGGCCAAGGGCTTGCCCGCGACCCTCGTGGCGGGCTGCGAGGACCTGGAGTTCGGCCACCATGTGCAAAACGCGTTCAACTCGGAGACCTTCCGCGTGTACACCCACCAAGATGCGGTGGGGGCGGAGCTGGCGGCGGCGCTCAAAAATGTGATCGCTTTGGCGGCGGGCATTTGCGACGGCCTGGAGCTGGGCGACAACGCGAAGAGCGCACTCGTGACCCGCGGCGTTGTCGAGATGGCTCGCTACGGCAAGATGCGCGGGGCGCGGCCGGAAACGTTCTTTGGGTTGGCCGGCATCGGCGACCTAGCGACTACGTGCTTCTCCAAACACTCCCGCAACCGTTCGGTGGGGGAGGCCTTGGGCCGCGGCCACAGCCTGGAGCACATTTTGGGCGAGATGAACATGGTCGCCGAAGGTGTATGGACCACCAAAGCGCTGTTCGGACCAGAGTCGGAGTTGGATGGCATTTCCATGCCGATCGCCGAGCAGGTGCATGCGGTGTTGTTCGAAAACAAAGACCCGCGCAGGGCCGTACTGGATTTGATGACGCGCGAGCCCGCGGGCGAAATGGACGGGTTGTGGGGTGAGGACCACGCATGAACCCGGAGCCGACCTTTCTCGGTTTTCTGGGGTTGACCGTCGCGCTCCTGATCGCCGTCGCGATCACGGGCAAGCGCGGCCGCTTGCGCGCCCACCTCGTGTTGGTGTTGGCCGCGTTGTGCAGTTTGGCTTCGGCGATCTACTTCGCGTTGCAGGTAGGCCAGCGCTACGATTTGGAAGCCGCAGGAGCCATCACGCCGATCCACATGACCATGGCGCGCGTGGCGACAGCGAGTTACTTGTTGCCCCTGGTGACCGGGCTGCTGACCCTGCGCGACCGTCGGCACCGGCGCTTGCATGGCCGCTTCGCCGCTGTGGTGGTCGTCCTCACCGTCGCTGCGACGGTGACGGGCGCCTTGATGCTCCTGATGGCTCCGCGCATCGCTTCGTAGCGCTGTCCTCCGCAGGATCAGAAGGACTCGTTGTCCAAGAACACGAGCAGGTCCTGATGCAATACCCAGGGCAGCAGGAATAAGCCCAGGTTCGCCATCCAAGCCAGCGTGGCCATCATCACCCACGATTTGCGCGCTCGTAGGGTGAAGAAGGCGTAGAACATGCCGACGCCCGCCAAGCAGCAGGTGATCGTGTAGACCGCCGTCCACGGGGGCGGGCTGCTCGGCCACGCGCGGTGCCAGAAGACCGCCGCCCACCACAGCCCCCAGCCGACCGTCGCCGCCGACATGGAGCGCATCCACGTCCGGTGGCGCCTCCGAGAGGACACCCGCGAGCGGGTCTGTGCGCGCAGGGGCTTGACCATAGGTCGGCAGGATAGCACCCCGGCCCCTCCACACCCCTCCACAAAGACCCCCGGTTGGCATTGACGCCCCCCGGATGAAGCCCTACATTCCCCGTCCAAAAGTCGGGGCGTGGCGCAGCCTGGTAGCGCGCTGCAATGGGGTTGCAGAGGTCGGAAGTTCAAATCTTCTCGCCCCGACCAGCCGCCCCCAGGATCGCGTAGCGATCCTGGGGGCGGCTGTCATTGTTTTTGGCCCATCCGCTGACGCGGATGGCGCGAGCCCCCCAAACATCGCTACGCGATCCTGGGGGCGGCTGTCATTGTTTTTGGCCCATCCGCTGACGCCGTTGGTGCGAGGTCCCCTGGATGGCTAGTTCCTCTTGTCGGAGACTTTTCGGATCAAGGGGTCACCGGCTGGCGCCGCTGGTTCTGCCGCTCAAAACTGAGGGGAGGGGATCCTTTGGCAAGCCGTTTAGAGAGGGCTTTCGAAATGAGGCAGGCCCCGCTTGGCAGGCGTTGAAGAGCCTACCGCGTGGGCTCAATAGCGTGTGCCGAAGATCTCGCGGTCGAGTTTGCGGCGGTAGTCGCGCATGCGCGCGTCGCTGGAAAGGTACTTGGAGTCCCAAGAGGCAGAGGGTTGAGGACGCGAGTTGCGATTCACTGAATAGCCGGAATACCAGTTCGAACTTTTGCCGGACAGTAACGCGGCATTCTCGCGGCGGATGCGTTCCCGCTCGATGTTGCGTTGTTCGAAGAGGCGGGCCGTTTCGGCGAGTTGCGCAGCCTTTTGCTGGCGTCGAAGTTCGGCAGCGGCCAGCGCGGCGGCCTTTTGCTGGGCTTCTTCGGCGGCCCGTT
>JAUHXY010000265.1 GCA_030426785.1 bacterium | reverse complement strand
ATCACCCAAGGTCAGTGCGATGCGAGTGGGGCGGGCTTTCATGGTGGGGTTCGGAAAGATTTCCTAGCTTTCTGTCACCTTTGCGCGGGCTTCCCTTCCAAGGCAAGGGAGAAAACCTATTCTTGTCCACCCCCTGCAACCCAATCGAGGCGTTTCGCCTCCCTGGAAACCCATGAGCGCCCATCGACTGGCCCTGGTCGCCTTCCTTCCTCTGGCCCTTTCCGCCTGCTCCTTGCCGAACCCTTCGACGCCCGAACCCGAGCCCGCCGACCGCACCCAAGCGGCTCCCCAAAAGGCTGCCGAACCGGTACCGCAACCCGCCGATCCGGCGGCCGACGAGCCCCAACCGATGGCCCAAGACACCCCGGTGGATCCCCAAGGCACCCGCCCCGCCAACAGCCCCGCGCCGTGGGCCCATGCCCATTCCGACCTTCCGGTCGACCCGCGCGTGCAATTCTTCGAACTGGAGAACGGTCTGCGCGTCGCTTGGGCCCACAACCCCGAGCCCAAAGAGCGCGTCTACGTGCGCTTGCACGTGGACGTGGGTTCGATCGCCGAAACGGAAGCCGAGCGCGGCATGGCTCACTTCCTGGAGCACATGGCGTTCAACGGCTCCGAAAACTTCGAAGCGGGCACCCTCATCACGTGGTTCCAAGAGCACGGCATGAGCTTCGGCGCGGATACCAACGCGCACACCTCGTTTTCGGAGACGGTCTACAAGCTCGACCTACCCGAAAACAGCGAGCGGTCGGTGCGCGAGGGTTTGACGGTGCTGCGCGACTTCGCTTCGCGCTTGAACATCGCCGAAACCGAGGTCCAAAACGAAAAGGGCGTCATCGACGGCGAAGAGCGCGAGCGCGACAACCCGGGGATGCGCGCGTTTGTGCAGTTGCTCGAAAATCAATATGCGGGCACCCTCCTACCGGAGCGCTTGCCCATCGGCACCAAGCAAGCGCGCGACGCTTTCAGCGCGCAGACCGTGCGCGCCTTCTACGAGCGTTGGTACCGCCCGGAGACGATGACCTTGGTGATCGTGGGCGATGTGCAGGACCTGCCCATCGAGCAGCTTGCGCGCGAAGCCTTCGAGGACATGGCCTCGCCGGGAACGCCCGTGTGGCCCGAGCCCGCGTTGGGCACGCCGAGCCTCGCCACGCCCTCGTTCTTGGTCCCCGAAGCCGAAATCCCGATCTGCCAGATCGTGGTCGGCAACCTCAAGCCGTTCGAGGAACGCGCCGACAGCCGGGCCGAACGCCAGCGCAATCTGACCCTGAACGTGGCCCACGCGATGCTGGAGCTGCGCTTCAACGAGGCCCTCAAGGAAGAAGGGGCCAGTTTCCTGCAGGCGCAAGCCTCCGAAAACGGGCAAATGCGCGTGTTCGAAGGGGGCCAATTGACCGTGGTCACCCAACCCGAAGCGTGGCGCGCTGGACTGACCGAAAGCCTGCACATCCTGCGCGGTGCCTTGGAGTTCGGCTTCCAACCGGCCGAACTCGAAGAAGTGCGCGCGAGCCTGCTGCGCGACCTGGACGAAGCCGTCGAGCGTTCCGCCACCGCGGACAGTCGCGAACTGCTGGAGAACCTGGTGCGCGCCGCCGAAGAGCCCATCGTGGTGACCGATGCGCGCACCGAGCGGGAGCTGCACGGGGAAATCTTGCGAGCCATGACGCCCGAAGACTGCCACCGCGCTCTGCAGGCCATCTGGCAGGACGGCACCCGCAGCCTCGTTGCGATGGGCACCATCGCTTGGCCGGGCGGCGTCGAAGAACTGACCCAGGCGGTGGATGCCGCCATGGAAACGGAGCTCGAGGCGCCCAGCGCTGCGGAGACCGGCGAATGGGCTTACGCCTCGCAGGCGCAGGAGTTCCCGCCCGTCGCCCGCCTGACCCGCACCAAGGACCTGGACTTCTCGCAGATCGAGTTCGACAACGGGGTGCGCCTCAACTTGAAATCCACGTCGTTCAAGGAGCGTCAGATCCTGATCCGTGCCCGCTTGGGCAACGGACGGCTCGACATGACCGAAGCGGAATTGGCGGTCGCGCAGATCGCCGATGAGGTCTTCCTGGGCGGTGGACTGGAAGCCCACGATGCCGATCAGATGCGCCGGCTGCTGGCTGGGCGCAAAGCCGGTCTCAGCTTCGCCGTCAAGGAGGACGCGATCGAGATCAACGGCGTGACGACGCCCGACGATCTGCTGCTGACCCTCGAACTCCTGTGCGCGTACCTCGAGCATCCCGGGTACCGGCCGGACTCGCTCTACGCGGTCCGCAAACAGCTGCCCAGCTTTTACGAGCGCATGCAACACACCGTGCAGGGCCCGCTCCTGTTCGATTTCCTGCCCGCGGTCATCGACGGTCCTCCCAAGTACGACTGGATGGGCATGCGCGTGCCCGCGCCATTGGCCAACCTGTTGGCGGTCGACATGGAAGCGGTGCGCAAGCTGCTGCAGTCGCGCCTGGAGAACGGGGCCCTCGAAGTCACGCTGGTCGGAGACCTGATCCCCGATGAGGTGCTGCACACGGCCGGACAAACCTTGGGCAAACTCAACAAGCGCATCACTCACGAAGCCCACGAACAGGGCGTGCCCGGGCTGCGCATGCAAACCGGCCGGTCCTTGACCCGCACCATCGAAACCAAGATCGACAAGGCGACTTTGGTGCTGGTTTTGCCCACCACGGATGGTCTGGAGGACCTGCGGCGGCGCTACCTGTTCTTCTTGGGCCAGGTCGTCAACGACCGCATGCGGCTGGAGGTGCGCGAACGCTTGGGCGCCGCGTATTCGCCGGTGGCGCAAAGCCAGTCGTCGCGCGTATTCCAACGGTTGGGCGGTGTGTTCATCCAAGCGGACGGAGATCCGGCCAAGGTCGACGCCCTGCAAGCCGCCTGCCGCGAGGTCTGCCGTGCTCTCTACGAGGATGGCATCACCCAAGCGGAAGTGGATCGCTTGGCGGAGCCCATTCAGAACTCCTTGCGCGACATGCTGCGCACCAATACCTATTGGATCGATGCTTTGTCCCGCAGCCAAGCGGATCCGCGCACGATGGAGTCAGCTCGCAACCTGATCGGTTTTTACGACCAGATCGACGCGGGCAAGTTGAGCGAATTGGCGCGTCGATACCTGAATCCCGACCGGGCCAACCAACTCACCGTGCTGCCCGCCTCGAGCGCAGCGCCCGCTAGCTCGGACGGCGATGGGCGCTAGCGGGAACGGAAGGTGAAACGGGCCCCAGCGCGAGCCACTCCCCCACGGAAATGCCACGCGCCGGTCGGCCCGCTCCGCCCGGCGCGCTAGAATCCCTCCCATGACCCCTGCTCCCGCGTTTGCGGTCATCATGGCCGGCGGGGGGGGAACGCGCTTGTGGCCCGCGAGCCGGCGCTCCCACCCCAAACAACTCCTCACCCTGCACGGCGAACGCTCGCTGCTGCAAGAGACCTGGGCGCGCCTCGAAGGTGTGGTCGCACCCGAGCGCATCCTGGTGGTGACGGGAATGGAGCAAGCGGCCGACGTGCAAGCGCAGTTGCCCGCCTTGCGTCCTGAAAACCTGCTGGCCGAGCCGGAGGGGCGCAACACCTTGCCTTGCGTCGCGTGGGCCGCCGCCGAAATCGCCCGGCGTGCGCCGGATTCCTTGCAGATCGTGCTGCCCGCCGATCACGTCATCGAACCCGCCGAAGCCTTTCGCGACACTTTGCGCGCAGGCCTAGCGGCCGCGGGCGAACAGCCTGGGCGCCTTGTGACCCTCGGCATTCGCCCCACCTATCCCGCCACGGGCTTCGGTTACGTGGAGACGGGGCGGGCGCTGGGCGAAGCGCTGGGTCAAGAAATCCTGCCGGTCACGCGCTTCGTCGAGAAGCCCGATGCGGCCACCGCACAAGAATTCCTGCGCCAAGGCAACTTCTATTGGAACAGCGGCGCGTTTTTGTGGTCCACGGCCTCCATCGTGGCGGCTTTGCAGGCCCATGCGCCCGCCACTTGGCAAGCGCTCGCCGGCCGCAGCACGGCCGAGGTGCAAGCCGCATATGCCACCCTCGAATCCATCTCGGTGGATCACGGGCTGATGGAGAAGGCATCGGGTCTGGTGTTGCTGCCCATCGGCTATCTGTGGAGCGACGTCGGATCCTGGCCGGCGTTGGATGACGTCTTGCCCGCCGACCCCCAGGACAACCGCGTGGGCGGTGGGGCCACGTTGATCGCTCAAGACGCCCGCAACAACATCGTCTACGCGCCCGACGGGCATACGGTGTCCTTGGTCGGTGTCGAGGGTTTGGTGGTCGTGCAAGCGGGCGATGCGACCCTGATTTGCCCCAAGGACCGCGCCCAAGAGGTGCGCGACCTGGTCGAACGCTTAAAAACCGAGCGGCCGGATCTTTTGTAAGCCCAATGTCCGCTCCCCGTTCCGGCAGCGTGATCGCGATCGATCACGGTGAAAAGCGCACCGGCTTCGCCGTGACCGATGCGCTGCGCCTCACCATCGAGCCCCTACCGCCCTACCACGGCGATGGAGACGGGGAAGGACTGCTCACCCACATCGCAAACCTCGCCGCAGAGCGCGAACTGGCCGGGCTCTTGATCGGGATCCCCCTCAACGCGGATGGCAGCGAGAGCGGTCAGAGTGCCAAGGTGCGTGCATTCGCGGCACGGCTTGCCGAGCGTTTGCCGAACGTAGCGCAACACTTCGTCGACGAACACCTGACCAGCAAAGAGGCCGAAGCGCGACTCGTCGAGGCGGGCTACGTCGGCGCGCAGCGCAAGGCACGCCGCGATTCCTGGAGCGCCCTCGTCATGCTGGAGGAATGGGTGCAATCTGAATCCCGAACTTAGAACCCATCCCACGAAACCAAATCCATGGACACATTCGAAGCCATCGAAGCACGCCGCTCCGTCAAACGCTACGACCCCGAACACCGCTTGACCGAAGCGGAAATCGACCAGCTCCTGCAAGCGGCGATGCTGTCGCCCACCTCGTTCAACATCCAAAACTGGCGCTTCGTGGTGGTCACCAACGAGGAACTGCGCGAGGAGATTCGCAAGGCGGCCTGGGGGCAGGCCCAGTTCACCGACGCTTCGATCCTGGTGATCCTCGTGATGGATCTCAAGGCGCACGAACGGGACCCGGGCCGCTACTGGGCGAACGCCGACCCGCAGGTGCGCGAGACCCTGGTGGGCATGATCGGCGGGTTTTATTCGAA
>JAUHXY010000264.1 GCA_030426785.1 bacterium | reverse complement strand
GACTTCCGCCAGCGTGAACTGCGAATCGTCGAGTACGGGTTGCAGGGCTCCCTCTTCCACGAGCTTTGCTAGTTCCCGCAGGATGCGTCCGTGCTCTTCGCGTCCATGGTCGTGCAGCATGGGGATCAGCATGAACACCACGTGCAAGGACAGACCCTTGACGTGCATGGTGGTCAGGTCGATCGTGCACATCGACACGGTCGAAGCCACGTGTCCGTTGAGGGCGGCGGCTTCGAACGAAGCCAACATGTTTTCGCCGCCCACGGAATCGAAGACGACGTCGAAGCCTTGGCCAGCGGTGTGCTGCGCCACGTAGTCCGCCACCTTTTCGTTTTTGTAGTGGATCGGTGTCGCACCTAGGCGCGCGATCAAGTCCAACTGCGGTTGCCCGCCGCCGGTGGAGTACACCTGGGCCCCGAAATGTCGTGCGAGTTGCACGGCCACATGACCGACCCCACCGGAGCCGCCGTGCACCAACACTTTTTGGCCCTCGCGGACTCCCGCCCGTTGCAGGCCCTCATAAGCCGTGATGCCTACCAGCGGCAGAGCAGCGGCTTCGCGCATGGTGAGGTTTTTGGGCTTGAGCGCGACCAAGCGGTGATCGGCCGCGATGTATTCGGTCAGAGTCCCCGGCAGGTCGGCCAAACCGCCAGCGCAGCCGTAGACTTCGTCGCCCACCGCGAAGCCTTGTACGCCGTCGCCGAGTGCTTCGATCGTGCCCGCGAAGTCCATCCCCAGCAGGGCGGGCGTGTCGGGGGAGAGGGGCAGGTCCTTGCCCGCAGCGCGGATCTTGGTATCGACCGTGTTGACGCTCGAAGCGGCGATGCGCACGAGCACCTGGCCGGGGCCGGCGCTGGGCTTGGGGAGGTCGGCGGCGGAGAAGGCGGAGTCTTGGTCGTACTCCTGGACGAGCATGGCTTTCATGGTGCTTGCGAGGGGGCTTGGCTCTGGGGGCGCCTGAACAGCGAGGGCACCTGCCCTTCAAGGCGGCTGCGCCCCGTAGGAGCCGCTCTTGACGGCGAGAGAATCGGACCTAGGATGGAATTCGGCAAGTACCTACATTTTTGTAAGTATCGGTGCCTGATGACCGATTTGGCCGCAAGCACTCCCTAGGCGGCCCCAAAAAGTCCCACCATGGCGAGAAAATACAACTGGAAGACCGGCTGCGACGTCGAGGCCACCCTGAGCGTCATCGGAGGGCGTTGGAAACCGGTGCTCGTTTGCCACTTGTTGGGTGGCCGCAAGCGCTTTGGGGAGCTGCGCCGGCTGACCCCCAATGCCACCGAGCGCATGATCACCTTGCAACTGCGCGAGCTCGAAGCCGACGAGGTCATCTCCCGTCACGTCTACGCCGAAGTTCCCCCGCGCGTCGAATACGACGTGACCGAATTCGGCCGCTCCCTCGAACCCATCCTCGAACTCATGCAGTCTTGGGGCGCCGGGTTCAAAGAACGCAAGTTGGCGGAAGAGGCGGCGACCCAGTGAGCCGCGCTTGAGCCACCTCAATCCGCCGTAGGCAACCCCGGCGGTCCCGCGCGGCGATCGGTGCCGGGGGAGACGCCGAACTCGCGTTTGAAGGCGCGGCAAAAAGCGGCTTCGGAGCGGTAGCCGACGCGTTCGGCGATCCAGCCGATGGGTTCGTTGCTGTCGCGCAGGGTTTGGCGGGCGACCAAAAGGCGCCAGCGAGCTAGGTAGCGCATGGCGGGCTCGCCGACGACTTGTGTAAAGCGGGCGGCGAAGGCGGAGCGGGACATGGCGGCTTCGCGGCCTAAGTCGGCTAAGGTCCAATCTTGGCCGGGATCGCGATGGATAGCGGCGATGGCTCGGCCAAGCTGTTCGTCGCGCAAAGCGGCGATCCAGCCGGCGTCGACCTCATCTTGCGTGGTCAGCCAGTGGCGCACCATCTGGATCACCAAGATGTCGGCGAGGCGCGTGATGATCGTCTCGCCGCCGGGCCGCAGGGTTTCGGCCTCTCGCGCGATGAAGCGCAATGTGTCCGCCAGCCAACGATCGTCCCCGGCGTTCCAACCGTCCAGGTGCAACACCGGCGGCAAGGCATCGACCAAGCGCTCGGCCGCGGCGTGTTCGAGGCGCACGACCACGCAGATCAACTGGCAGGTTTCCCCGCCGCCGCCCCAAGTCAGCCTTTCGTAGCGCTCGGTCACCTGTTCGATAGGGAGGTCGAAAAAGGGCTCCGCCTTGCGCCCCCGCTCATCCACCAAACGGTGCCCAAAACCGTGGGGGATGAGTGCCAAGCCTCCGCGCTCGAGCCGCACCGGCTCCATCCCATCCGCCTCGAGCCACAGGCACCCCGCGGTAACGATGTGAAACATCATGTGGCCTTCCAGGGGCGGCAAGTCGATGCCCCACGGCGCGCTCAACTCGGAGCGCGCGTAGATGCAGCCGGACAGGCGCATCAAGTGCAGGGCTTCGCCGAGGGGGTCGCTGGCGGAGGGCAGGGCGGTGGGGGCGGTCTGGGTCATGGTCTGGTGGGGCCGGGAAGCGGGGCAAGGCCTGGGACGCGGTGCCAGGATCTTCGCATGGGATGCGCGGTGCGTCCAGATTGGTTGGACGATGGGCACAAACGTGGAGACCCAGGGGCATGGACCGTCCCCGCCTTAGGCCCGATAGTTCTCGCAAGAGCGAAAGGCGCTCCCCAACAACCACCCCCAACCCACCAAACCACCATGCAAACTACCTCTCCGATCCTCGTCATCGCCTCCACCGGAAAAACCGGCCGTCGCGTCGCCGATCGCCTCGAAGCCCAAGGCCAGACCGTGCGCCGCGGCTCCCGCTCTGGCGCCCCCGGCACGACCCGCTTCGATTGGGACCAGCCGGACACCTGGACCGCCGCCCTCGAAGGTGCCCGCGCCGCCTACGTGGTCTACAGCCCCGACCTCGCCGTGCCCTCCGCCCCCGGCGCGATCCGCGCGTTCACCCAACGCGCCGCCGAACTCGGCGTCGAGCACCTGGTCTTGCTGTCCGGTCGCGGCGAAGAGGAAGCCCAAGCCGCCGAATCCATCCTGCAAAGCTCCGGCCTCGGCTGGACCATCGTGCGCGCGAGTTGGTTCGCGCAAAACTTCGACGAAGGCGCATTCCACGAGCTGATCCTGTCCGGCACTGTGGCTCTGCCCGTCGACCAAGTGCCCGAACCCTTCATCGACGCCGACGACATCGCTGACGTGGTCGTCGCGGCGCTCACCGAAGAGGGCCACGCCGGCCAGCTCTACGAGGTCACCGGCCCGCGCCTCATGACCTTCGCCGACGCGGTGGCCGAAATCGCTTCCGCCACCGGCCGCGAATTGAACTTCGTGCCTATCACCCTCGAAGACTTCCGCGCTGGATTGCAACAAGCCGAACTGCCCACCGAGCAAGTCGAGCTGCTGGATTACCTCTTCACCAACCTCTTCGACGGCCGCAACGCACGCACCACCGATGGCGTCACGCGAGCCCTAGGCCGCCCCGCCCGCGACTTCGGCGAATACGCTCGCCGCATCGCGGAGCAAGGCGCGTGGACCCCGTCCCAAACCACGGTTTGATGCCCTGATAGCGAGGACCATCCCATGCAACCCACCCGAGTACTCCGAGCGACCTTGTTCCTATCCGGCGCGATCGCCGCCACCATCGGCGCCGCCCTCCTGATCGACCCGGTCGCTTTCCACGCTTCCAACGGATCTCAGCTCCATGACAACCCCAACCTCTTGAGCGAAGTCCGCGCTCCCGCCGGGGCGTTGTTCCTGGTCGGCGTCTTCGGCCTCGCAGCCACGTTTCGCTCCCGTTGGGCCCACCCGGCCGCACGCACCCTAAGCGCTGTGTACCTCTCGTACGCGTTCGCGCGCCTGGTCAGCCTGGTGGTCGACGGCCTCCCCGGCCCGGGCTTGCTCGCGGCAACGGGGATCGAGTTAGTCCTAGGCTGCGCGTGTCTTTGGGCCGTGCGTCGAGACCAGCGTACCTCCCTTGCAGGTCGCCCGCGCATGATCGCCGGAATGGCCTAACCACCCGTTCCACAGCACCCAAGCAACGCCCCTAGGGCCCGGCAGCGCAAAGTAGACGCGCTCCGGGCCCTCGGCTACGATCCCCCTTCAAGCGCCCGTAGCTCAGCAGGATAGAGCGCCGCATTTCTGCATACCCTTTCCCCGGTAGACCAACCGAAGGACTCGGCCGACGCGGTTCACTACAACCGAGAGCTCGACGATTGCGTTTCGAAGCGATGGAAAATTCCGATGCCGATCACGTTTGGAATCGAGCTTGTGAATTCCGCAGCGACGGACCGCGCAAGCCGGGGGATCGTGCCTTGGAAGCCATGCTGCTCGCACATGGTCTAATCATGAACGGAGGAGTTCATCATTGCGTTTTCGATGTTCTTAGTCGGGACGAGCTGGCAAAATCCGCTGCGGGCTACGCATATTTTGGCCTAAATGAAGTCGCAAGCTTTCTGTCTGGGCTTCCCATACATCCACAGTTGGCTCAGTGGACCGACGAGACGGAGCCCATAGCAAACAGCACTTACGACGAGTTGGTTCCCAATGACCAGTACCTCGCCGATCGGTTTGAAAGGGTGTTTCGTGACCGACCCGAAGAATTTGCTGAGGTTTAGACCCTTCAGTGGATCTTACATCCCGACTTTTGAAAGCTCAGGTTGAGCCAGTTTGTCCAGAACGCGCGGCAAGAAGAGAATTGGCATTACTTGAATCGCAAGTGGGTTCGTGAGTCGATCGGGTTTATAGAGTGGTTGCGTCCTCAGCATGACTCCGATTCACTCGGTGTCTAAAGACTGGATCTTAGAATAATTCCATCTAACTTAGCAGAAGGCGTGTTCAAGGTGCTCAAGCTTCCACTACGCCCAGGTATGCAGTTGCTCCAAGTGATAGAAGCAATCGGCGCCATTGACGAACTCCGTGAGTGCTTTCCGGATCGCAAAGTCTATGCCTTCCATGTCGCTCAGCCTGATCCCTACGAAATCACTTGCTCGATTCATGTGAGCTTAGGTCTGCTTTTCTTCACCATGACTCCTGTGCCAGCCTGACTTCTGCCACGCAGAGTCTCCAATCCTAGACCAGGGCTACTGGCTAGATGTAAAAAGGACTGCCACTTGGCTGATATGCATCCAAGCCTTGAGGATCCGTCTGGTGTGGGCACTTGAAACCTTCTGGGGGCACAGTTCGCTGGCTCCAGTTCCCGTCGTCGGTTAACCTATTCACTCAA
>JAUHXY010000263.1 GCA_030426785.1 bacterium | reverse complement strand
TTTTTCCACCGCGGTGATCCGGATGAGCTCCTGGATCAGCACGGTCTTGCCAACACCAGCCCCCCCGAAGAGACCGATCTTGCCACCCATAGCGAACGGGCACAGCAAGTCGACGACCTTGATGCCGGTTTCGAACACCTGGGAAACGGCTTCCTGCTCCTCGAAGCTGGGCGCCGGGCGGTGGATGGGCCAGCGATCGGTGGCGGGCAGTTCACCCCGGGCCACCTTGTCGAGCGGCTCGCCCAACAGGTTGAAGATGCGCCCCTTGGTGCCTTCCCCGACGGGCACCGAAATCGGCGCGCCCGTGTCGGTGGCGTTCATGCCGCGACGGCAACCGTCGGTGGACGCCATGGCGATGCAGCGCACCACATCGTTGCCCAAGTGTTGGGCGACTTCGAGCACGACGTCGATGTCCTGGGACGGATCCTGAATCGTGACGGCGTTGAAGATGGCCGGCAGTTGGCCGTGGTCAAAGCGCACGTCGACAACGGGGCCGAAGATCTGGGCGACGGTTCCTACGGAGGACATGAGAAGCGGGGGTTCGGGGTAGTCCGGAAAGGGGGTGGGATACGGGGTTTGGGGAGTGCGATCGTCGGGGGCGTGGGCCTACTTGAGGGCTTCCACACCTCCCACGATGTCGAGCAATTCCATCGTGATCTTTTCTTGACGCAGCTTGTTGTAGCGACCGCGCAACTGCTTTTGCATGTCGGTGGCCGCGTCGGTGGCTGCGGTCATAGCGAAGCGCCGGCTGGCGTACTCCGCGGTGAGCGATTCGAGCAACGCGTTGTAGACACGGGTCTCTAAGTAGCGCGGCATGAGCGATTCGAAGATGGCGCGTGCGTCGGGCTCCATCAGGGTCTCGCCTTGGCTGCTGGATTCCTCTTCGGAGAGCAACTCTTCGGGCGAAACCGGCAACAGGGTGACGACTTGGGGCGTGTAGCGCACCATCGACTCGAAGGAGGTGAAGATCAGGACCACGTCCCGATAATCCCCCGACAAGAACTCGCGCACCAGCATGCGGGCGGTGATGGCCGCGCTGCGGTAGTCGGTGGCTTCCAGGCCCGGCTCCTCGAGGAAGCTCTGGATCTGGAAGTCGCGACGGTCCATGTAGCCGAAACCCTTGCGACCGTAGACGAAGTAGTCGATCGGGCGCTCGTGTTGGCGACGCCAGGTCTCCACCACGCGCAACAGGTTCGAGTTGTACGCTCCGCACAGACCGCGGTCCGACGTGACGACGAGCGCCAAAGTCTTCTCACCGGCGCCCGGGCGCAGCAAGGGCTGTTCAGCGGCCCCTTCGCCCAGCACGCGGCACAGGCGCGCCACCAGGCCGGTGATCTCCTGCGAGTACGGCCGCGAGGCCACCGCGCGATCCTGGAAGCGACGGAGCTTGGTGGTAGCCACCATTTCCATCGCCCGCGTGATCTGGCGGATGTTGCCGACGGACGTGATCCGTCCGCGCAATTCCTTGATGCCTGCCATGGTGCGTGTTTAGGGAAAAGAGGTGCGGGTTAGGCGAGCTGCGCCTTGATGACCTTGATGGCGTCGTTGAGGGCCGTCTTGATCTCGTCCGGGATGTCCTTCTTCGCGGAGGTGATGCCCTCGGCGATTTCGGGCGCGGTGCTCATGTGCTCGCGCAGGGCCACTTCGAATTCAGCGATCTTGCTGGTGGGCAGATCGTCCAGGGCACCCGAAGTACCGGCGTAGATCAGCGCGACCTGGTCGGCCACCTTGGCGGGCACGTATTGGCCCTGCTTGAGGATTTCGACCAAGCGCTCACCACGGGTCAGCTTGTCTTGGGTGGCCTTGTCCAGGTCCGAACCGAACTGGGCGAAGGCCTGCAGTTCGCGGTACTGGGCCAGGTCCAGACGAAGCGGACCGGCGGTCTTCTTCATCGCGGGGATTTGGGCGGCCCCACCCACGCGCGACACCGAGATACCGGCGTTCACGGCGGGACGGATACCCGAGTTGAACAGGTTGGACTCCAGGAAGATCTGCCCGTCGGTGATCGAGATCACGTTGGTCGGGATGTAGGCCGAAACGTCGCCTTCTTGGGTTTCCACCACCGGCAGAGCGGTCAGCGAGCCGCCGCCCTTGACGTAGCGGTTGTTGATCTCCGGCGCGTTGTCGGCCAGCTTGGCCGCGCGCTCCAGCAGACGGGAGTGCAGGTTGAACACGTCGCCGGGGAAGGCTTCACGCCCGGGCGGACGACGCAGGAGCAACATCACCTGACGGTAGGCGAGCGCTTGCTTGTACAAGTCATCGTAGAAGATGACGACGTGGCGGCCTTCGTCGCGGAAGCGCTCGCCCATGGTGCAGCCCGCGTAGCAGGACAGGTACTGCATGGAGGCTTCGTCGATGGCCGAGGCGGCGACGATGGTCGTGTAGGCCATGGCGCCTTCCGCCTCGAGGCGACGCACGATGTCGACCACGGTGGACTGCTTCTGACCCACCGCGACGTAAATGCACAGCACCTGCTCAGGGTGGTTCGGGTCGCCGCCACCGGTGTTCTTTTGCGACAGGATGGTGTCGATCAGAAGGGCACTCTTGCCGGTCTGACGGTCGCCGATCACGAGTTCCCGCTGGCCACGGCCGATCGGGATCATGGCGTCGATGGCCTTGATGCCGGTCTGCAGCGGCTCGGTCACCGGCTGGCGCTCCACCACCGAGGGGGCGGGTTGCTCGATCGGGCGCAGGTCGGCTTCGGAGGTGCCCAGGGGGCCCTTGCCGTCCACCGGCTGACCGAGGGCGTTCACCACGCGGCCGAGCAGTTGGTGCCCGGTCGGCACGGAGATGATCCGTCCGGTGCCGCGCACGGTGTCGCCTTCGCGCACCTTGGCCGCGTCGCCCAGGAGCACGCAACCGACGTTGTCCTCTTCGAGGTTGAGCGCCACACCACGAACGCCTCCCGGGAATTCCAGGAGCTCGTTCATCATGCAGTCATCCAGGCCGTGAACGCGCGCGACGCCGTCACCGACGGTGAGCACGGTGCCCACGCTCTGCGCTTGGCTTTCACCACCAAAGGACTCGATCTCCTTGGCCAGGATCGAAGTGACTTCTGCGGGTCGGAGGTCCATGGTTTGTTTCGGGGGTTGGGGTTCTCGTAAGAGAGGTCGCGGGACGGAGGTTAGTTGAGAGAAGCGTTGCGCATTTTGCGGGCCAGGCCGTCCAAACGACCTTGCACCGAGCGATCGATCATCTGAGCGCCGACGAACACGCGAACGCCGCCGATCAGTTCGGGGTTTTGCCGAGTACGCAAAACCACCTTTTTGTGGAAGCGCAAGGTCAAGGCTTGCTCGAGGTTTTGCACCTCGGTGCTCGCCAGTTCCCGGGGCGATTCCACCACCCCCTGCAGCACGCCGCTCAACTCGTCTTCCTTGCGCTGGAAGGCTTCGGGCAACCCGATGAGCAGGGCGGCTCGGCGCCGCTGCGCAGCGAGTTCGACGGTTTTTTGCGTCCACGGGGAGAGCTGCCCCATGAGGGGCTGGAGCACCTTGAGCACGTCCGCTTTCGGCAGGTTGGCCTGCGTCAAAAACTCGCGCACCTTCGGGTGCCGCATCTCTCCGGCGAGCAACGACATGTCCTTGCGGACCGCGTCCAGGGCTCCCTTTTGCGACGCCAACGCATGCAGGGCATGGGCCCAGCGGGTGGCGACGGGGTCGGCAACTTGGATGTCGGAAGTCACGGGTTCAGTCCAGAGGGGGCTGTCGGGGTGGGAATGGGGAGGGAAGGTCTTGAGGGCTGAGTGCCCGAAGCGCCCTTCCAGCTTGTGGTCGGTTCAGAGAGCAGGTTGACCCGCGCGCCCCAAGGCGCGCGGGGAGCCATCCTGCGTTTAGTTCGAACCGGCTTCGCCCACGAGTTCGCTCGCCATACGGCGATCGTCCTCGGAGCTGACGTTGCGGCCCAGCACCTTGGTAGCGGCTCCAAGGCTGAGATTGACCACTTCCTCGCGGATCGAGGAAAGGGCCTTTTCTCGCTCGGAATCGATCGCGCTGCGCGCCGAGGCGATCATGGCGTCCGCTTCCTTGCGGGCGTTGTCCACGATGTCGCGCTCGCGCACTTCCGCGCGCTCCTTGGCGGAGGCCAACATCTTCTGCGCTTCGGCTTTCGCCTCACCCAGTTGCACCTCGACGGCGGCGCGGGCCTCTTCGGCCTGCTCGCCGGCCTTTTCCGCGGCGCGAATGGCCGCGGTGGCCTGACCGTCCCGCTCCGCCAATGCCTGGGTGATCGGCCCGAAGACCAACTTCCACATGAAGGGAAGGGCCAGCAGGAAGATCACCAGCGTCCAGAAGAGGGCGCCGCCCGCGGAGATGTCGAGGGGGTTGAAGCCTCCCCCACCAGCGGCGATCACTGCGAATTGACTCATGACGGTGGATACGGAAACGGAAACGAAGGGTGCGAGTGCGAGGGGAATTCCGCCGCGCCTGGGCTCTTCGCCCCCGGCCTAGGCCGGGGCACGCCGAGCCGACCGGCTTAGGCGATGGCGATGATCAGCGCGAGCACGACGGCGAAGAGACAAACCCCTTCGAGCAGCGCCGCGAGGATGATCGAGGTGCCGCGGATGTCGCCGGAAGCTTCCGGTTGACGGGCGATCCCTTCGTTGGCCGCACCACCGATCTGACCGATGCCGATACCGGCACCGATGGCGGCGAGGCCAGCGCCAAGGGCGGCGCCCATCTTGTCGATCGACATGACTTGGTTGACGGCTTCAGCGGTTTCTTGTAGGGGCATGACGAGTACTTGGTGCGCCCGGATGGGCAGTGGTTGAGGTTGAGGTTGGAGTGGAACCCCGAAGCCGTGCTGGCCGCGAAGATCCGGTTCAGGTTTTGGATGGCTGCTGCCGTGGGAGGCCCAAGGCACCAGTGGTCAGGTTTCGATTTCGGGCCAGGATTCTAGTGATCCGGGTGCAGGCTCGCACCCACGAACAGGGCCGAAAGCTGGGTGAAGATGTAGGCCTGCAAGAGGGACACGAAGGCCTCGATCACCATGATGAAGACGGCGAAGGCCACGGCGGGGACCGAGACGCCCCAGCTCATGCTGCTGAAGTCCATGCCCGCGGCGAAGAAGATCATGGCCATGAAGGACAGCACCACCATGTGCCCGCCGGTCATGTTCGCGAACAAACGAATCATGAGGGCGAAGGGCTTGATGATCAGTCCGAAGAACTCCATGACGAACATCAACGGCCACAGCCAGCCGGGCACGTCT
>JAUHXY010000262.1 GCA_030426785.1 bacterium | reverse complement strand
GTTCGGGACGATGACGTGGTACCCGGCGTCGAAACCCTCGGGACGCCCGGTGCCGCCCACCACGACGGTTGCACCCTCCGCAGCGAGGCGTTGCGCGAGCTCCGGCACGAGCTCGGCTGGCCCGTGCGGGCGCTGCGCGCGGCACTCACCGAAGCGGGCGAGAAGGCTGGGCTCGAAGTGCGCTTCCCCGCCATGGCTTACTGCACCGACAACGCGGTCATGATCGCGGGCCTGGGTTGGCACGCTTTGGCCGCCGGCGAACATGCAGATTTGTCGCTGGATGCGACGCCTCGGGGCTAAGGGAAGCGTCCCGGTGCCCCAGGCCGCGACCAAGCGGGCAACGCCGCGCCGCAACGGTCACAGGCCAGAGTGGTGGTTTGGGCGCTCGCGAGAAACGCGCCCAGCGCCGTGAAGACCAAGACCACAGCAAGGCCAGAGTAAAAGCTCGTGATCAACAGTAAGGCCGTGAACTCATCCCCGAGCTTGGCGCGATGATGCCAAACCAGACCCGCCGTAGCGAGCCACGCCAACAGACCCAAGTAGCCCACCGCTTTCAGCGCCTTCCCGAGAATCCGAACCTCGCCTCCGAAGCGCGGCTCTTGCTGAAGCTCCAGGCATCCCTCGTGGCAAACCTTGCAGGGAGGGTCGATGGGTTCCGTCATGGTTTGGGTGCCTAAGGACGCCGGTACAGCGACTCGCCGACCCCGGAATCTCTCGGCGGATCCAAGGAAAGCATGAAGCATGCAAACGTAAGGGAATCAGACTGTAGGAACCGGACACCCGGCCTGTCGAGGCCTTTCGAATCGGGATGGCCTAGCGCCCCCGGGGCCTTCGTTTTTGGCTATGCTGCGCGCCTATGGACCGGGATGGATTGCGAGCCTTGTTGGACGCCGTGCAAGCGGGGCAAGTCGACCCCCAAGAGGCGGAGCGGCGGTTGGCCGCGTGGCCCAGCCATGATTTGGGTCATAGCCAACTCGACCTGCACCGCAGTGTGCGCTGTGGCCATCCCGAAGTGGTCTACGGTGCCGGCAAGACGCCCGAGCAATTGGTCGATATCGCACGCGCTCTGGTCGCAGCCCATGGCCGCCTGCTGGTCACGCGCACGACCGATGAAGGCGCAGCGGCTTTGACCGCAGCCCTGCCCCAGTGCGAATGGCACCCGCGAGCTCGAATCGTTGCGGTGGGAATGGCAGCTCCTGATGAGGGGCTCGGGCAAGTCACGGTGGTTTGCGCGGGCACCTCGGACCTCGCGGTCGCCGAAGAAGCGTGGCTCACCGCGCGTTCCATGGGCGCGCGGGCCTCGTTGATCTCGGACGTGGGCGTCGCCGGCTTGCACCGCGTGCTCGGCAAGCTGCCCGAACTGCGCGAAGCCCACGCCATCGTGGTGGTGGCGGGCATGGAAGGAGCCCTGCCCAGCGTGGTCGGCGGCCTCGTGGACCGGCCCGTCATCGCCGTGCCGACCTCGGTGGGCTACGGGGCGGCTTTTGGGGGCCTCGCGGCACTCCTGGGCATGCTCAATAGCTGCGCTTCGGGAGTTACCGTGGTGAATATCGACAACGGATTCGGGGCCGGATACGCTGCCGCGCAAATCAATCGCCTCGCCGCCCCGCACCCCGGCCCGTAGCCCAAGACGCGACCCATGACCGACCGTAAACCCGCCGCCCTTGCCCTCGAAAACGGATTGGTGATGCGAGGGTTTTCGATCGGGGCCGATGGGGAGAAAACCGGCGACCTCGTGTTCAACACCGCCATGGCGGGCTATCACGAGATCCTCACCGATCCGTCGTACGCCGGACAGGTCGTGCTGATGACGTACCCGCTGATCGGGAACTACGGGATCGCGGAAGAGGATGCGGAATCGCAGCGGGCTTGGTCCGAAGCCTTCATCATCAAAGAGCTCTCTTCGATCCCCTCGAGCCACCGCGCGGACCTGTCCTTGGACGATTGGCTGCGACGCGAAGGGGTGGTCGCGATCGAAGGGGTCGATACGCGCAAGCTCACCAAGGTCACGCGGGAGGAAGGCTCCCTGCGCTGCATCGTGTCGACCGTGGACTTGGACGAAGCCTCTCTGGTCGCGAAAGCCAAAGCCGCAGCCTCCACGGACGGCCAAGACCTCGCCAACCGGGTCACCTGCCAGGCGCCCTACGCGTGGAACGAATCTTATCCTGCGTCGTACCCGGCCGAGATTCCGGCCAGTCACGAGCCGCGCCTCAAGGTGGTGGCCTACGACTTTGGCATCAAGCGCAACATTCTGCGCAGCTTGACCCACTGCGGGTTCGACGTGCAGGTTGTGCCCGCCCACACCCCGGCCCAAGACGTGTTGGCCATGCGACCCGACGGCGTGTTCCTCTCGAACGGGCCGGGCGATCCCGCCGCGGTCGCGGGAGCGATCGAAGCAACGCGCGCCCTCGTCGGGCAAGTCCCGATCTTTGGGATTTGTCTGGGCCACCAAATCCTGTCCCTGGCGATGGGAGCGAAGACTTTCAAGATGCCTTTCGGGCACCATGGAGCCAATCACCCGGTGCGCGACGAAACCACGGGCAAGGTGGAGATCACTTCCCAAAACCACAGTTACGCGGTGGACCCTGCGTCTTTACCGGACGAATTAGAGGCAACCCACACCAACCTCAACGACCAAACGGTCGCCGGCGTGCGCCATAAGAGCGCGCCCGCCTTTGGCGTGCAATACCACCCCGAAGCAGCCCCGGGCCCGCTCGACTCTGGACACCTCTTCCACCGCTTCCGCGAACTGATCCTCTCGTCGCGCCAAAGCGTCTGACGCCGCGAGGGATTAGGGCACGGGCACGACCAACAAACGGTAACCCAGGTCCAAGTGGGTGTAGCGCAGGCACCCGCCGTGGCGCTCTTCCCAGCGCCCACTCTCAAGGTCCCGCGCCAAACGCTCGACCCCGCGCTGGGCATCGATGGCGTGGAAGGAGGACATGGAGTGGCGCACCGCCTCGTCCAGGTAGGCGTGCGGCCGGGCCCAATAGGCCCCCAAGAACCCATCTTGGCAGTCCTTCGGTACCGGCACCGGGACGAGTTGAGCACCAGGAAAGCGCTCCTGATACCACTCCCGGGTCGGAAACAGGTCCTGGTCCAACGTCCAAAGCTGCGGGAAGTAGTTGTACAGCCAAAAAAACGGGGTTTCGGGGAGCCAAGTCAACACCACGACCCGCCGGCGAGCGACCCGCAGCATTTCCCGCAAACCTCGCTCGGGGTCGGCCCAGTGATGCATGGTCAAAACCCCCATGCAGGCGTCCAGACTCGCGTCGCGGAAAGGCAACGCCTCCGCTACCCCTTGCACGGCCTGGGCGCTGCCAGACGGACGCTGCCCGAGCATGGTCCGCGAGGGTTCTAAGGCGAAGACCTTTCGGTCGGTCGGTTCGTACGAGCCGCTACCGGCGCCGACGTTGAGCACCGTATCGCTATCCCCCAAGGCCAAGTGCAACGCCCGCGCAACAGCTGGATCGGGTCGGCGCGCCCGTGCGTAGTCGGTGCCGATCGAATCGTAAGGGGTCGGAGTCTTCATGGAGGTCCCACGGGGGAACCTGCAAATTGCCCGACCGGACAACAACAAGCCACCCAAAATCCGGTGTGGGATCCCGGTTTTCCCAGCTATCCAGAATCCCGAAGGAGCGCTAGCTTGATGGCCTGCGCCGGGTTTCCCGCGGAGCGGCCCAACGCGTGCTCCCTCCGCCTAATCTGCCCCCCGACCCTGCTCGTCCACGTGCCGTTCGCTGCCCTTTGTGCGGCTCCGTGTTCCTGTCGGGATCACCCAGCGCCGTAAGCAGATTCGCAGCAGCGTAGCGTAGGTCGCGCCGCGGGAGGCTGATGGGTCGGAGGTAACAGCCGCACCCTCTTCCGGACGGCGCGTTCTCTCAAAAGCTATGAAAACTCTCCTCACAGCAACGCTGGTTGCTTTGGGACTCACGCTGACCGCCACCCCCCTCGACGCCCAAGTCACTTCCAACCGCCGGGTCGCATCCGATGCCATCACGCTGACCCCGCGTCCGGCGGGCATGTTTGACGTGAGCTACAAGGTCTTTTGCGCTACGCAAGACCCGGGCCAAGTCGACATGAGCCTGGAAGCGAGCCTCTTCCTCAACGGTGTGCTCATCGACATCACGCCCCTTTCCATCATCATCGGTGGTGGCGGGCAAACCTGCGGAGGCTCGTGCGTCACGCCGAACTGCGCGGTCTTTGGACCGGACTCCACGTGCGAGGACTTCACCCAGTTCGGCGGAGTGGGCTGTTTCTGCGCGGTGGTTGTATCGCCCACCAACCCGATCCACATCGCTGCTCGCCCCGGCGATGTGGTCACGGTGCAAGTGGACCCCGCGGGTCTTGGCATCGCCGAGCTCTACCAGACGGACGACGTGGCTTTCGCCACCATCGTCACGACCTACAACCGCGAGATTCGGCCGACCGACATCACGTTCGTTCCGCTGCCCGGCGGAGACCATGAGATTCAGGTGCAGGTGCATACGATCCATTCCGAGCCGACGCCCATCGACCTCAGCATGGACCTCAACGTTTCGGTCGACGGTGTGTACCTCGGAACGGTCCAAATCCTAAACCACATCATCGGCGGAGGCGGCGGCACTTGCAGCGGCCCCCCTTGCGTGAGCAACGGCTGCACGACCGAGTGCATCGACATGACCACTGTGGGAGGCATCGGTTGCCAATGCGACATCATCGTCACCCCCAACGGCAACCCGACCTATACCTTCCGCCCCGGCAACACGGTCACCGTGGAGATCGTGGCGGCTGCGGGCACGGCCGTCGATGCCTGGCAAGACGATGACGTGGTGACCGTACCGTTCACCGGAGAGCTTGGCACCGCGTTCTGCCAACCGGCCAATGCCAACTGCAACGGCGTCCCCACCCTGTTGACGGGCAACGGTATGGCTTGCTGCGTGGGACTGCACTTGGAGGCGGTGCAAGGTCCGCCCAGCCAATTCGGCTACTTCTTGGTCGGCAACGCGTCGTCCGACCCGGGCATCACCATCAGCCGCGGACGCTTGTGCCTCGCCACCAGTGGAGGCAACACGATCGGCCGCTACAACGTTGGAGGAACGACCCTATCGTCCATCGGTGCCTTCGATGCGGCGGGTGTGCTGCAGAACTTGGTCGGTACCTCCCAACAAGGTTCGGGTTATGACGTCCCGGCCACGTTGCCCTTCGTGGGCAGCCCCACGATCCTGATGGGTTCCACTTGGCACTTCCAGCTCTGG
>JAUHXY010000261.1 GCA_030426785.1 bacterium | reverse complement strand
ATCCCAGCAGCATTCCCCGGGCGCTGGATCTCCCCATCGGCTCTCGCCCTTGGAACCCAGGCATATCAAGCTGCACCTCAGGCGACTTTCCCCCCTGGGACCCGGCTAGAATTCCGCGATGCCTTCGCACCTCCAAGCTCTCGGGACACCTCCGGCCCGCCGGCGCCCTCACGGACGCCCCTTTCTGCTGCAAGCCCTGCTTTGCTTGACCGTCTTGCCTTGGTGCACCGTCGGCTGCAAAGACCTGTCGGTGGCTTCCAGCAACCTGGATGCGCTCTTGGACGAGAACGATCACCTGCGGCACGTGGCCCCGGTGCGCTCGGGCCTGCGCTACTACTTCGAGACCGTCATCGATCCCCGCTGGTTCGGCCGCGATGCCGGCTACTGGAAGGGGCGCGAGGTCGTGGTGCCGGACCCCTCAACGACAGCCCTCGGGAACCTGTTGGTCTTGGCCAAGGGCCGCGGTGCGAAGCCGGCCCACCGCCAGATCATTCAGGTGCGCCAGTTCAGCCGCTATGCGGTGCGCAGTCCCGGGGTGCTCGTGCGCGAGCGCGCTGTGCTGGAGCTGGCGCCCCACGCGCAACGCTTGGGATTGACGGACCTGAGCTCGGTCTTGACGCAGCCGATCGAACAAGTGGACTTGGCCAACGGCGCGGAACTCTCGACCTTGCTGGCTGGCCTGATCGACACCATCGAACCGATCGTGCGGCAGGGTAGCCAAGCGGACGAAACCGCGTGCGAAGACTTTGCCTTGGCCTGCCAACAGGTGGAGGTCGAGCGCATGGAGCTCGATGGTTTGTGGCGCATGCTTAAGGCCCTCGAAACCTTTGCCGCGCGCGTCGATTTGGATCGTGAACTGTTCGCGCCCCTGCGCGATCTGTCCGAACGGTTGCAGCGCCGGTCGGTCGCGTTGGCCTTGGCGGGGACGGGGCGGGATCCGGCGCCGCGTGTGCGCGCCGCCAGTTTGTGGGCCATGTACCAAGCTTTCGGTCCCGAGGTGTTGGCCGAGGCCTTGGTGCGCTTGCGCGAGGAATTGCCGCCCGAACCCGATCAGCGTTTCGGCCTAGCCAAAAGCCAACTGGCGGAAGGTTTGGTGATCCGCAAGCTAGCGCAGCTCTTAGGCGAGAACGGCTGGCCCGAACGGGCGGCGCTCACCCCTCGGGATGGTTTGCTCGAAGAGTTCCAAGATCACAAGGCTTTGCTCGTGATCGTCAACGAGGGAGCCTTTTTCGAGTCCCACTCCCGCGTGACGATCATGCAAGCCCTCCAGAAGCTCGTGCCCGACGGCCCGCGTAGCTTGCGCGAAGAAGACTGGGTCGCTTGGTGGAACGAATGGTCCCAAGCCATCCTCCAGCGCATTCAGGAGATGGATGCGGGACAGGGGGCCTCGACCGCTCCGTGAAAGCCGCTTCGCTGCGCGCCGGTCGCCGCCTGGTCGGGTTGGGCATCGCCATCCTATTGCTGTGGGTGGTGTACCAAACCGTGCCGTGGAAGGATCGCCTGCTGGTGACCGCGACGAAGGGCGGCGAAGTGGCCCAATGGGAAGGCCACTTGGTCGGCACTTGGAAGGCGGAAGAGGTCGAGTTCACCGTGCAAGCGCCTCCATCCAAAGAGCAAGCCCCCTTGGCCGACTTGGCTGTGGGCACGACCGTCGCTGCGACCGAACGGGAATTGCGTTGGGAGGGCCAAGTGCTCGGAGCGCACTCCATCGAGTGGCGGCCGGGTTTGCCGACCGTGTTCCAGGAGCTGCGCTGGGGGGCGCTGTTGCCCGCGTTGGCACTGCTGCTCGCTTCCAGCCTCGCCATCATCACCCGGTGGTCTTTGCTGCTGGCCGCCGCCGGCTGCGCGACCCGCTGGGTGCAGGTGTTTCGCATCACCTACGTGGGTTTGTTCTTCAACCTCGTATTGCCGGGCATGTCCGGGGGCGACCTGGCGCGGGCCTATTGGATGGTCAAAGGCCATCCCGAGCGACGCGCTCCCGCCTTGATGAGCGTGTTCATGGACCGGTTGTTGGGGCTGTTCGCCATGGCTTTGCTGGCCACCATCGCGATCTTCACGAACGACGAGCGGTTCGCGGCGTTGCGCTGGCCCGTTTTGGCCGTGACCGGGGCCATGTTCTTGGGCGGCTTGGTGCTGTTGCACCCTTGGTTGCGCCAGCATCTGCCGGTGCACCAAATCCTCGACCGCTTGCCCGCTTCGGAGAAGCTGCACTCCCTCGATCGAGCGCTGCGCCACTATGGGCATCGACCCGGCGTGGTGGCCGTGGCGATCGTGCTGTCCATGATCAACCACCTAGGAGCTTCGGGCGCGCTGTACGTGCTGGGGCACGCCCTGGGGGACACTCACAGTTTCCACGACTACATCTGCATCGCGACGGTGATGAACACCTTGTCAGCGGTTCCGATCTCGCCGGGCGGGCTCGGGGTGGGGGAAGTGCTCGCGGGCAGCTTGATGCGCGTGGCGGGGGGCTCCTACACGTTGGGGGTCGCGGCGAGCATCACCTACCGCATCGGTTTGGTGGTTTTGGGCCTGATCGGCGGGTTGATTTTGCTGCTGCCCGGCGGTGCGGCGATCCGCCAGCATTGGCGCGAAGCCGAGGCGGAATTGGGCGGAGCCCCTCCACCGACGCCAGCGGCTTGAGAACCTACCGCGCGGGGGAGGGGTGCTTCGCTTTGGCTCTCGCCCACCGGCTTTGTCCAGGCAAGGTTTGACCCTGCCCAACCGGACGGCTCCAATGCTCGGTCGAAAATCCGCCCCGGGAAAAGCCCGGGATCCTGCCTCCCCTCGCTTCCCATTCAACCCCCGCCCATGTCCCTCCTAGTCATCGGAACCCTCGCCTACGCCGCCGTCGAAACCCCGAACGACAAGCGCGAGGGGCTGCTCGGCGGCTCCGCCATGTATTGCGCCGTAGCGGCGGCCGCGATGCGGCGGCGCGAAAGCCCTGGTCCCCGCCTCGTGGGGGTGGTAGGCCAAGACTTCCGGGAGGAGGATCTGGAGATGATGCGCAAGGCGGGCATCGACGTGGACGGCGTCGAAGTGGCGGAAGGCAAGACCTTCCGGTGGGGCGGGCGTTACGAGCCCGATTGGAACACGCGTCACACCACCTTCACCGACCTCAACGTCCTCGAGCATTTCGACCCCAAGGTCCCCGAGGCCTTCCGGGACTCCGAGTATGTGTTCCTGGCCAACGCGCACCCCGCTGTCCAGGCCAAGGCTCTCGAGCAGGTGAACGGCTCCCCTTTCGTGGTGGCCGACACCATGAACCTGTGGATCGAGATCGCCCTGGACGACCTAAAGACCCTGCTGCAACGCATTGACGGCTTGATTCTCAACGATGAGGAAGCCCGCATGTTGACCGGCAAGGCCAACCTCATCCAAGCCGCCCAGCAGGTGCTAGCTATGGGGCCGCGCTACGTGATCCTGAAGAAGGGAGAGCACGGCGCGTTCATCATGGGGGAGGACGTGCACTTCTCCCTACCCGCTTACCCGGTCACCGACGTGGTCGATCCCACCGGGGCCGGCGACTGTTTCGCGGGTGGTTTCATGGGCTCCTTGGTGCGGGACGGCGCCCATCACCCCGAAGCGTTGCGTCGCGCCATGCTGTTCGGCACCGTCACCGCGAGTTTCTGCGTGCAAGGTTTCTCGGTGGAGAGCTTGGTGACGCGCTCCGGCGACCAGCTGCAGGCCCGCTTTCAGGAATTGGCGTCGATTTGCACGCTGTAGGGGGCTGCGCATAGGGCCAAAAGGCGACTCGCCTGGCCGCGCGGCACCATTTTCGCGGATCTTTGCCCCAAACTGCCGCGTTCTGACGTAAACAACCCAGGAGTCTTCGCATAGAAGACTCCTGGGTTGAATTTCAGGAGAGTCATCAGCCCGGGCGGGGACGCGGAGGCGTCCTCGCCCACCTCTTCCTGGTGCCCTTGGGACGAGCTTCCGCAGGGGGGGGTTCCCTCTTGTGGGCCGAAAAAAAACGCCGCGTTCCGCAACCTACCCGCTCCGGGAGGGGTGATAGGGGGACCAAGCCCCGCGTTGGCCGTCAGCGCTTCCGGGGGCCCGGATTTCCCTCCCCGGCGCCTCCCCCGGGAATTGGCCGGCTAGGCGTGAAACCCCCTCTGGGGGGGGCTAGCATGATGCCACGGCGATTCGGTCGTACCCCCTGGGTGCGGCGCCGCGCGTTCTGAGACCTGGAGGCGATCCTTCAGCCGATGCTTCGGTTGGGGTCCTCCACAGGATCGGACGGGTCGAAGCGCCGAGGAAGAACATCGCGAGAAGACCGATTACCCTCCGACCGCGGGCCGTTGAGGCACGGCCTGCAACCCCTCCCCGGGGTGGGGAGCCAACCACCCCAATCTAAACTTATGAGTACGCGCAAAGCGAACAACGACCCCTCCCAATCGAACGGACCCGTACGAGGCGAGCAGCGCGACAAAGCGTTGCTCTCAGCCCTCGGCGAGATCGAGAAGAGCTACGGCAAAGGTTCGATCATGCGGTTGGGCGACAACGGCCTGATCCGCGAGATCACCGGGATCAGCACCGGCTCGATCAGCCTGGACCTGGGACTGGGGGGCAAAGGCTTGCCCCGCGGCCGGATCGTCGAAATCTATGGCCCGGAGAGTTCGGGCAAGACGACCTTGGCCTTGCACGTGGCGGCCGCCGCCCAAAAGGAAGGGGGCATTTGCGCCTTCGTCGATGCGGAACACGCGTTGGATCCCAGCTACGCACGCCGGTTGGGCGTGCGTTTGGACGATCTGCTCGTCAGCCAGCCCGACACGGGGGAACAAGCCCTCGAGATCACCGAAACCCTGGTGCGCTCTAACGCCGTGGACGTGGTGGTGGTGGACTCCGTCGCCGCCCTGGTGCCGCGCGCAGAGATCGAAGGGGAGATGGGCGACAGCTTTGTCGGTCTACACGCGCGCTTGATGAGCCAAGGCATGCGCAAGCTGACTGGGGCCATCTCGCGCTCGAACTGCTTGGTGATTTTCATCAACCAGATCCGCGAGAAAATCGGGGTCATGTTCGGCAGCCCCGAGACCACGACCGGCGGACGTGCCCTGAAGTTCTACACCTCGGTCCGCTTGGACATTCGCCGTATCGGTCAGCTCAAGGACGGCGACCAAGTGGTCGGCAACCGCACGCGGGTCACCGTCGTCAAGAACAAGATCGCCCCGCCCTTCCGCAAGGTGGAGTTTGACATCCTCTACAACCGCGGCATCAGCCGTGAGGGCGAGTTGCTCGACCTGGGCCAACGGGCCGGCATCGT
>JAUHXY010000260.1 GCA_030426785.1 bacterium | reverse complement strand
ACGATGTGCCGGAAGATCGCCTGTGCAACACCGACGAGGACGAAACCAAGCGTCCGCTCTCTAACTTCGCTTCCGGAAACGTGTTCGAATTCGCGGACGATTGGGGCAACCCGATCGTGTACCTGCATCGGCGCGACTACAAAGAGCGGGTGGTGTACGTCACGGTGCACCCCGAGACGGGGGAGCGTATGGAGAACTCGGTCACCGCTCGCAAGAGCCCCAAGACCGGGGACTACTACCAACGCAAACGCTTCCAGTTGCTCTCGGCGGGCCCGGATGGGGCCTTCGGAACGGCCGATGACATCGCGAACTTCGACCTAGAGCCGGCGGAGGAGGAATGAGCCGCTTGGGGCGGAGCGCCGGGGCGAGTCCGCGCAGCGGGTTCTCACTGATCGAGTTGCTGCTCGTGATGGCCCTGATCGGCATTCTGCTCGGCACGGGCATGGGGTTGATCATGGGCTTGCAGCCCGGCGATCGCGCGGTCCAGGGGCAGGTCGAGGAGACCTTGCGCCTCGCGCAACGCACTTCCATGGCCTACGGCACGCCCACACAAGTGCTGCTCGACCCCCAGAATCACACCATCGCGGCGCAGGTGGTGCGCACGGTGGGCACTTGGCACTTCGAATCACCGCAATTGGCGGGTGGCGGGAGTTTGGATGGGATTTGGCTGGGGCCGACCGATCCACCGCTCGTGGCGGCCGGTTGGTTGGGCAGCGCGCTGGATCTTTCCGGCGGCGGAGCCCCCGGGCAGTTTCAGGTCGCGCTCGAGGAGGAGCCAGCCTTCGATTGGTCCGAGGGATTCCACCTGCGCTTTGGGGTGCGCATGCACACCTGGCGCGCGGCTCCCCTGTTGCAGTTGGGGGACGGTTTGGTGGTGGCCGCCTCCGCGCGCGGCGCCTTAGGCGCGGAATTCCGTGCCCAGGTGACCGGCGATCAGGGCCAAGCGCGTCGGGGCTCGCGGGTGCGGGTGGAAACCGACGCCGGGCTGCTGCGCCTCGGCGAATGGGTACAGGTCGAGGTGATCTACGACCGCCAAGCCTTGAGCGTGTTCGTCGACGGCATCGAACGGGTGCGCCGGCCTGAGCTCGCGCCGGTTTGGATGGGGGAGCCGTACTTGCGCCTGTCCTCGAAAGAACTGCCATTCCCCGGCGACATCGACAACCTGGTCATCGCGGTGATGGAAGTGCTGCCGCCGCAAGAGCTGCCCAACGGAGCGCAGTGGCAAGCGGACGTTCCCACCGCCATCGGATTTGCCCCCGGCGGCTCCTTGGATCCCCTGCGCCACAGTGCGCCCGTGACGGTGAGCTGGACGCTGCAAGACGGCACCCTGCAGTCCTTGCGGGTTGGCTTGCAAGGCACGGTGCTCGAGGGGGTGCGCCCATGATGCCGGTTCGCAGCCCGCGTCATGGCGAGCGCGGCATGATCTTGCTGACGGTGCTCTTCGTGCTGTTGGCCCTGCTCGTGCTCAGCGCTCCGTTCCTGTCGAACGCACGCGATGCGACGCGGCAAGGGGCCCTGGCGGCCGATGGAGCGCAAGCGCGCCTGACCTTGCAAAGCGCCGCCCAGGCCGCGCGGGCGCGCCTCGGCGAAAGCCATCCGTCCTTGGATCGCACTCCGGACGGCGATTCTTACGAGGAGTTGTTGGGGCGAGTCGAGGACTGGAAGTTGCCCAGCGACGGCACTCTGTTGTGGGGCGTGCACGTTTCCGACGAATCGGGTCGCATCGATTTGAACAGCGCGTCGGTAGGCGTGCTCGCCAACGTGCTCGGATGGCAGACGCGCTTGGCGGAGGTGCTTTCCGGCGACGCGGAGGAGGCACAGATCTCCGGGCCCGGTCTGCTACAGCCCGAGGGGGGCGTGTTGGTCACGGGCGGGGAGTGGATCCAATACGGGCAATTGTCCGATCGGGCCGGGGGAACGCGCTTGTTGCGCTTGATCCGTGGACTCGAAGCCACGAAAGCCGGCAAGGAGTGGCAAACCTATGGACCTCTGCCGCCGCGCAGCCACGGCTTTGGCACCCCCATGATCGATCAGCGCGTGTACGCCTTGCTCGATCGCCGTTTGCTGCGGGGGCGCCAAGGGGAGTTGTACCGCTACGACGTGCTGGAGGAGCTGCACGAGGTGCCCGAATTCGCGCGCATGCCCATGCAGGGCATCGAGTGGATGGAGGCCATCGCCGAACACTTCACCACCTACGTCGATCAGGGCACCGGCGCGCAGTGGCAACGCCCCGAGCGCCTCGTGAACGAGATCGAAGCGGGCGAGACCCTGTGGATCACTCCCGAAGCGGGGCGTTACTACTCGCCCGGCACCACCGTGCGCGTGCAAGGGGACGGGCGCAGCGAGGTGCGCACCATCACGGCGGCCAACGGTTCGCGCTTCGCGGTGAACCGCGTGTTCGAGTACGACTATCTGATCGAAAACGCGACGGTGCAAGCCTTGGTACGCCGGCCGGTCAACCTGAACACCGCGGACCCCAAGGTGTTGCAGGTGTTGTTCGAGAACGTCTCGCTGCGCGGTCGCAGCGAGCGGGTCACGCGGCAGGAAGCGGTGGCGTTGACGGCCATGGTGCTCGCGAAGCGCCCCTTGGCCCATCGCGAAGACTTCCTGCGCCGGGTGATCTTGCCGGCCGCTGGGCTGGCCGCCGATCCCGATGCGGACGCGCTGCCCGAAGGGGGCGAGGAGCCGGCGCCGATCCTATCGGTCGAGGATGCGTTGGCCCTGTATCTCAACGGCTTGAACGCCAACGATTCGCGCCTCGAGTTTTCGACCATGCCGTTCGCGTTTACGTCCCAGGACGTATACCGCCTGGACCTGAGCGCCTCGGTACAGACCGAAAACGGCTTGGAGCGCGCATTCCAACGTCGCGAGCAAGTCGATCGCATCGTTCCGCAGCGCCCGCTCTTGGCCCTGTTCCACCGTCAAGAGGACTTCGAGCGCGGCTTGGTGCTCGACCGCGAAGCGCCCTACTGGATGACCGGTCCCGAAGCGACGAGCCCCTACGATCAGGGCAACACGCCTCCTTCGCGCGCCTTCTTGCACCTCGGCACGCGCGAAGGCGAGGTCTTCGTGCCGGGTTTGACCACCCAAACGCAGCCGACGGACGAGGAACTCGCCGAGGAACCGGTGCAGCACGTCTTCGCCGACCGCGAGCAGAACGGTTGGGCCGGGTTGTGGCCCGCGCGCGAGGGCAGCACGCCCGCGCGCCGCGGTCGCATGATGCACTTCGACTACGAGACGAGCGATCCGGAAGGCCGCTCCCTGGTCGAACGCCCACTCACCTTGGATCCCGCGGATCCCCGCGTCGGCTGGGGATCGACGGCCGGGCCCGGGCTGATGCCGGGCATCGCCGTGAGCTTTTGGATGCGCATGGTGCAGCCCTCGCTCGGCGCCATCCTGGACCTCAACCACGCCGACCCGCGCACCAACCGCATCGCCTTGCGGTTGCTGGGGACCGAGATGGAACTCTCGGTACTCGATGCGTTCGGCGACCATCCCGCCACGCTCGAAGAAGAGGTCACCAAGGTCACGGTACCCATCGACGCGACCGGCCCGAGTTTGGCGCCGGGGACTTGGGGACACGTTTCGCTTTCCGTGCTCGGCAACCGCCCCTCCCAGATCGACTTGGCGATCGACGGGCAACGCCTCGGCGTGCAATACCACGGCATGACGCGCACGGTGGCGGCGGTCACGGTTTCCGACGGCTTGATCCGGGTGGAATCGACGCAGGGGTTCCCCGAAGTGGGCGTTGCGCGCGTGGGTTCCGAGTTGGTGGAGTACCGCTTGCAAGGCAACGACGGGCTCCTGTGCGAGTTCCAAGAGAGCGGACCCTTGGCCGGGTTCGGAGGACGCTTGACGCGCCACCGCCGGCAAACGGCGGGAGACCCCAGCGCGGTACCGATCGGTTTGGGCAGCGGCGGCGTGTCCGCCGACCACCCCGCCGGGACCTTGGTGGAGATTTACGGGTACTCCATTCCCTTGGCCGAGGACGTGCCTTCGGGCCAAGGCCAGACCCTTGGTGACATCGGTCCCTTCCGCGTGGCGCGCGTCATGGAAATGGGCACCGGTGTGCAGCCGGACGCCATCCTGCCCGAAGGCACCATCGGATTGAGCTTCTTGGGCCTCGAAAGCGACAACCTCGGGCCGATCCAGCTAGCCCTGGCCGACAACCCTCTAGCCGATCCGGATGGCGCCGAAGTGATGAAAGGCTTCCACGCCGGTGGGGGGTACGCCCTGCTGGTGCAAGGTTGGGGCGGGACCCAATTCGGATCGGGATTGGTGACGGCGGCTCCCAATGGAACCCCGATCGGGGGCGTGGAGGTCATCCGGTACTCCGGCATCAATGGGAACGAACTCACCATCGCGCAGCGCGCGGCCCACGGGGAATTGAACGTGAACTTCCTCGATGGTCCCCGGGCGTTCATCGTCGATTACAACGGCGTTTCGGACGTGGACGGCAACGAAGTCGACAACCAGGTCGCGCGCAGTTTGTTCTGCATCCCGATCTCGATTCCGGTGCAGGACGCCCAGATCTTTCCGCAGTCCGGAGGAGGCTCCGCCACCCAAGCTGGTCCGGCGCGCTTCGCGCAGATCACGCACACCGACTCGGGGGAGCTGACCGAGTGGGTGCGCTACGACCGTGTGCAAGGAACGCACCGCCAACTCGTGCGCATCGATCAGCCTATGGTCAACCTGGTGCCGGCCATCCTTGGTCTCGGGCGCCTGTCACAGGTGCAAAACCAAGCCCCCGGACAATTCCAGGCTCTTCTAGACCCTCCGTCGGGTCCAGCACAGCCGCCGTTCACCTCCGCTCGGCCCGCCCCGACCGCGAGCGTGCAAGGCGGAGGTCCGAACACCTGGACCACGGTGCTCGGGGAGCCCGAGAATCCCACGTGGCCGATGACCCAAGCGGTTTCCGAGGTCATGCGATTCCGCGGCGTAGCGGATACGAACAACCAGAGCCACCCGGGCGGCACCTTGGTGGTGCCCGTGTTCCGCGTCGAATCGGGTTACGGGCACCTTCCCGGCGCGCAGGATGCGGTGTTCCTCGAACCGGGCTTGCAGGCTGGTGGCGGCGTTCAAACCAACCTCGTGCACCGCGCTTTCACCGCCCCGGTGGAGCGGCGCGTGAAGACCTACGTGCACCCGAGCGTGGACGGGGCTGCTCAAGCCGGGAACGAGGTAGTGGTGCCCTATCCGGTGGAGGAGGAAGGTACCTACGTCGGTCTGGGAGCTGGCCTTTCTGCGCCGATCGGTGCGGGCAATCTCAACGTGCAGTTGGACGACCTGCGTTTGAT
>JAUHXY010000259.1 GCA_030426785.1 bacterium | reverse complement strand
CAGTCCGACCTGCCAGAAGATATAGGCCAGAACCGACCCGACCAGGGCCATCCAGGCGATGGCGCCCCAGGCGACGAGGCCAACCTGGGCAAGGTTGTCCAGCGGAGTTTCCAGCGTCACGGCCAGCACGATCAGCGTCACCGCGGTGAGCCCCACCATCTTGGCGCGGGCGCTGAGACCCTTCGAACCGGGAATCGTCAACTTCTTGAAGTCGTCCACGAAACCCACCGCCGCTAGTCCGGCGGTCAGGATGACCGCGAGCACCACGTTGACGTTGTCCAAGCGGCACCACAGCAAGACCGCGGCCAACAAGCCCGCGATCAGAAAGCTGCCACCCATCGTGGTGGTCCCTTCCTTGCCGGACTCCTTGTTCTTGGCCGCCAACTCGGGCGAATCGGTTTTGGAAACGTCTTCCTGCCAACGGTTCTTGCGCAGCCAAGCGATGGTCGGGCCGCCGAAGACCAACACCAGCGCGAACGCCGTCAGGCACGCCATGGTAGTTCGGAACGAGATGTAGCCGAACAGTTCGACGTCGAAGAGATCGCGCAGGAGGGACGGCAGCATGGGATTCCCTTAGAGCGCCTCCGGAACGCGACGCAAGCTCTCCACCAGCCGGTCGAGGCCCATCCCGCGGCTCGCTTTGACCAGCACGAGGTCTCCGGGCAGCAACGCGCCGGGTACGCAGCGCAAGGCAGCGTCCCCGTCGGGCAGACACACGACGGCCGCGGCCGCCATCCCGTGCTCGAGCGCTCCCGCCGCGATGTCGTCGGCAAACTCGCCGATCGCAAAGAGTTGTTGCACCCCCAAGCGGGCCGCCAGAGTGCCCACTTCGCGGTGCCGCAACGCGGCGCTGGCGCCCAACTCGAGCATGTCACCGACCACCAGCACCTTGCGCCCGGTCCCCGGCATGGCCATCAATTGGCGCGTCCCCGCGGCCACCGACAAGGGGTTCGCGTTGTAGCTGTCGTCGATCACGGTCTGATCGCCCAGCCGGTGGATCTGCATGCGCCGCACGGCCGGCTGCAGCTCCTCCACGGCGGGCAGGACCTGTTCCAACGGAATACCCATCCCGTGCACCGCCGCCAAGGCGGCCAACACGTTCTGCACCATGTGCGAGCCGAGCAACGGCATGCGCAAACGCGTGGGCTCCGAAAGGCCCGGAGCTTGCAGCAAAAAGTGCGTTGCGCCGGCTTCGAAGTGCACTTCGCTCGCCATGAAGTCCGCTGGCGAGGACAGGGCGAACGTCCACACCCGAGCCCGGGTACGCGCGCGCAGTTCGGGCGTGAACGGGCTGTCCGCGTTGAGCACGCAAAAGCCGTCCGGCGGCAGCCCGGCGGCTAAGGCCCCCTTTTCTTGCGCTACGCCTTGCGCCGTGCCGAGGCCGGCCAGATGCGCTTCTCCGATGTTCGTCAAAATGGCCCCACCCGGCCGGGCGATGCGAGCCAAGTTGGCGATCTCACCGGGCGCGTTGGTGCCCATCTCGACGACGATCGAATCGCAACCTGCGGGAGCACCTAAGAGGGTCAGCGGCACCCCCACGTCGTTGTTGTAGGAAGCGGGGCTTCCGTAGGAGCGCTGCACGCGCTGCAGCAAGGACACCAGGATCTCTTTCGTGCTGGTTTTGCCGCAAGATCCGGTGATTCCGACGACTTGCCCGCTGTAGCGCACGCGCATCCAGCGCGCCAAATCCCCCAGAGCGCGGCGCGGATGCGGGTGCTCCGCCACGGGCAGATCCTGGGGCCATTGGATTTGGGGGGCCTCGCGTAGCAAGAGCGCTCCAGCTCCGCGCGCTAGGGCCTGCGCCGCAAACGCATCCCCATCGAAGTTCGGGCCGCGCAGGGAAAGGAACAAGTCTCCGGCCTGCAATGCACGCGTGTCGGTGTTCAGACGCGGCAAGACGCGCCGGCGATCACCATTCACGTAGCGCGCGCCGGTGGCGCGCAGCACATCCTCGAACCGCATAGGGTTCATGAGGCCACCTCCTGGGCGACGAGCCGGTCGTCAAAGGACTGTTCGCGGTCGGCGAAGATTTGCGTCGCTTCATGGCCCTTGCCCGCGATCAGGATGCGGTCCTCGGCAGAAGCGTTTTGGACGGCCCAGCGGATCGCTTCGCGGCGATCCAACTCCACCCATACCTCCGGCGCATGCGGGCCGGTCACGCCGCGCACGCCTTCCAAAATCTGGTCGGCGATGCTTCGCGGGTCTTCGCTGCGCGGGTTGTCCGAGGTCACCACCACGCGCTGCGCCCAGCGCCCGGCCACCTGGCCCATCCACGCCCGCTTGCCGACGTCGCGGTCTCCGCCACAACCGAACACCACGGTCAAACGTCCCTGGGCGGGCACGCCTTGCAGGGTTTGCAGGGCCCGCTCGAGCGCTTCGGGGGAGTGCGCGTAATCCACCCATACCTGCGGACGATCGGGTCCAAGATCGACTCGCTCCATGCGACCGGGGGCTCCCACGATGGTCTGGGCGGCGGCGAGCAAAGCGTCCGCCTCCACGCCCAACCAGCGGGCGCAAGCCAGTGCCTGCAACAGGTTCGCGACGTTGTACGCGCCGGTCAACGGCACCCACAATCCAGCGTGGTCGAGGCCCATGCCGTGCAGATCCATGCGCGTGCGACCCGCCTCGCACAGCAAGTGATTCGCCCACAGGTCCGCGGGACCCGCCAACGAGGTGGTCAAGACGGGTGCCCCGCGGGTCAACGCGGCGTGGGCCATGCGCGGGTGTTCGCGGTCGTCGGCGTTCAGGATGGCGACGCCGCGCGGCGAGAGGGAGGCGAACAAGCGCGCCTTGCTCTCGGCGTAGGCCTCCATGTCCCCGTGGTAATCCAGGTGATCGCGGGACAAGTTGGTGAACACCGCCACGTCCACCTCCGTGCCGGCCAGGCGTTCTTGCTCGAGTGCGTGCGAACTGGCCTCCATAACGACCGTGCCTCCACCGAGCCGGCGGTGCTCGGCGAACAGCGCTTGCAAGGTCGGCGCGTCGGGCGTGGTGTGCGTGGCGGGGCGCAGCACGCCGTCGGCCAGGCGATAGCCGGTGGTGCCGAGCAGGGCCGGGGTTTCCGCACGGAAACTCAACAAGGCCCCCAAGAGGTGAGCGCTCGTGGTTTTGCCGTTCGTGCCGGTGATCGCGATGACATCCAGCTCTCGCGAAGGGTGTCCGAGCAACTCCGCCGCCAATTCGCCGCACAAACGGCGCGCCTCGGGGTGGCTCCAAACGGGCACTTCGCAACGGGTGAGCGCATCCTGCGCATGGAGAGCGGTTTCGCCGTTTCCTTCGACCAGCACCGCGACCGCGCCCGCTTGCACCGCGGAGGACACAAAGCGTCGACCGTCGCCGGCCGTGCCGCGCAGGGCGACGAACACCGAACCTGGCACCACTTGGCGGGAATCGAGGTGGACAGCGGTCAGTTCTGGAGAGTCCGCCCCACCCATTCCAGGCGCTAGCGCTTCCTGCGCACTCGTTTCCCACGCTCCCGCCGTCCCCAAGGGCCGGGCCCCGCGCCGTTGAAACCAACGCGCGAGATCATGGATGTTCGTCATCGTATTCCCTACCCTGGCCCCCCCAGGAATGCTCCGGTTGCTCGAGGGTTCCCCAATCCTCCGCTTCCCCCGCGAAGGTGGCCTCCCCCAGGGTCTCAGGGGACCCAAACTCCCCGTCCCATGCAAGGTTGGAGCCGGACTCCACCGCATCCGCGTCCCAACCTTCGTAACCAACGAGGTCCGCGCTGGCTTCATGACCCCAGGCTCGCTCCGCCTCGGCACCCGCTTGCAGCCAGGGGTACTCCGCCCCGTTGAAAGCCGCCGCCGGCATGGCGGGCAACCCTTCGGGCTCGGCGTGGGTCACTTCGGCCGGCAATCCGTGGGCTTGGCGCAGCATGCGGATCGCGCTGGCGCCGGCCACGTCCCCGCCGAACTTCTCCTTGGAGCGCGGATCATCCACCACGATCAACGAGAGGATCATGGGCCCGCCGGGCTCCAACTGCCCCACGGCGCACATGGAGGAGGTGTAGCAGGTGACCCGCTTGCGCTTGTGGTCGCGTTGGCCGCGCAAAGCGGCGTAACACGCTTTCGAACAGGTCGTACCCTGCTCTTTGTGCATTTGCGCGTGTTGCAGCTCGATGTGGATGCATACCTCGGAGTGCACCTTTTCCGTCGTGCCCGTTTTCGTGCCGATGTAGTGGAACTCGGGGCACTGCTTGGGACCGGCCACGTGTCGACCGGTACCGGTTAAGGCCCCCTCCGCCATCATGGCCAAGACGTTGTCGCAAGCGGCTTCGCTCAAGACCTGTCGATCGGCGCCCGCGGGGAAGGTGCGCCAGTCGCTGCCCTGGCTGACCGCGTCGAGCAGGCGCAGGGGTCGGAAGTGACCACGCCGAGCCAAGGTGGCGAGGCCCTGCGCATGCTGCCAAAGGGTCACACCGATCTCGTGACCGAAGCAGACCGAGGCGTGAGTCTGCGTGCGGCTCCAGGTGCCTTGGCGCAGTTCCGGCAGATACCCGCCACGCTCCAAGCCGATTCCAATCTCCGGGCGTTGCCCGTAGCCCAGGTCGCTGAGGATCCCGCGCAGGTCGGCCGAATCCAAGCGCATGCCGATCTGCACCAAGACGGCGTTGACCGAACGGGCCAACCCCGTGGTCGCCGTGATCGATCCGTGCGGAGCCCCTTCGGCCTCGCGAATCAATCGCCAGCTCTTGTTGTGCCGCACCACGTAGCCTTTGGGGGCGAAGGTGTCGAAGGTCTCCCCTGGCCAGACCACCTGCCGATCGAGGGCGGCGGCCATGATGACGGCTTTGAAGGTCGAGCCCGGCGTGAAGACGTGCTGCGTCGGAAGGTAGCGCGAACCGGGGTAGGCCTGCATGCCGTCGACCGCGAGCACTTTGCCACTGTCCACCTCGACGCAGATGCCCATGGCCACGGCGGGGTCAAAGCGCTCCATGACCGCCAATAGCTCTGCGTGCAATTGGTGTTGCAGCTCGGCATCCAAGGTGGAGTGCAACTCGACCTTCGGATCGCCGTCGGCGCTGCTCTCCAGGTAGTCGGGCACGCGCTTATCCGGCCAAACCGAGCGGCGATCGCGAGCCAACGACCGGGCTCGCACGGTGTACGCGCGCGAACGCTGGTCCCATTCTCGATCCAAACCCGAGGTCTGCAAGGCGTCGGAGCACAGGCGTTCAAGCCCGGACCAAGGCTTCCATTGGTTGGCGAGTTCCTCCGCGCGCGCGAGCACCGGATCGCCCGGCTCGGACCAAGGCAACAAGTGCGGTGCTTGGTCCCGTTCGCGCAGGGCTTGGCGCATGGCG
>JAUHXY010000258.1 GCA_030426785.1 bacterium | reverse complement strand
CTACTCGCAGCAGTGGCAAGAAGAGGCCGCCAAACGGGGCTTGCTGAACCTGCGCACCTCGCCCGCAGCCCTGGCCGATTGGGCCTCGGACAAGAACTGCTCTCTCTACGAGAAGTACGGCATCTTCACGCGCGAGGAGGCTCACTCCCGCCACGAGGTGACCCAGGAAACCTACGCCAACAAGATCAAGGTGGAAGCCCTCGCCAGCGTCGACCTGGCGGAGACCGTGCTCTTGCCGGCCGCCTACCAGCACCAGCGCCGCATCGCGGAGTCCATCGACGGGATGCGCGAGGTGTTGGGCAAAGGCCACGGCGACGGCCAAGTGGAAGAGCTGCGCAGCTTGTGCCAGCGCATCGACGAAACCCGCGTGGCGATTGGCCAAGTGCGCCACGCCTTGGTCAACGTCGCGAGCCGAGACCTGGAATCCTACGAATTGGCGGATGCTTTCTGCCGGGAAGTGATTCCCGCCATGAACGGGCTGCGCGACTGCGTCGACGTGTTGGAGACCTGCGTGGACGACGACTTGTGGCCGCTCCCGAAGTACCGGGAGATGCTCTTCATCCACTAGGTCGCACGCCGAACCAGGCCCCACCACGAAAGCCGCCCCCAGGATCGCACGCGCGTGCGGCCTGGGGGCGGCTTTCGTTTGGACTGGTAGCGAGGGCGGGACTCGAACCCGCGACTTCAGGCTTATGAAGCCTGCGCTCTAACCGGCTGAGCTACCTCGCCTTGGGGGGGCGGAATGTACCGGTGCCCCCTGAGCGGGTCAAGCTTACAGGCGCGAGGCTTGGTCGCGGTCAGGCGCGCTCGGTCTCGTCGTCAAGATTTTCGATCCCGCCGCGAGCCGTGGCCAGCAGCAGGCAGACCGGGTTTTCTGCGGAGATCGGCTCGCCGCGCTGGCCGAGCGCCACCGGCGTGTGCGCGCTACCAGCCGGGTAGCGCACGTACTCGCCTTGTTGATAGGACCCCTGCTCGTCCCGGTAGCCGCCCGCCAAAACCCACACTTCCTCGACGTCCAAATGGCGATGGGCCGGGTAGCCGCAGCCGGGCTCCATGCGGATCAAAACCGTCGCTCCCAGGGCGCTCTTGGGCGCGGTTTGGGCGTCCTGGGTGGCCTCCGCCTCGGAGGCCACCAAAACCCAGGAAACCCCTTCCGAGCGGGTCGGTCGCCACTGGATGCCCTCATCACGGGCGCTCAGCATCAGGCCAGGAATGCGCATCGGCTCATGCTAGGACAGGGAGCGGGGCCGGGCCATCGGGCGGACCCAAGGTTTTGGGCCAAAATGCCGATAGAGGGTGGATTGTGGATATGCCGCTCACTCACCACGAGCCTTGGCTCAATCGGCTGATCGCGGAAGCGGACCCCGATAAGATCCAGCGCATCGTTTTGGAGGCCGTCATGGCGCTCACCGGAACCGCTGGCGTGGCCCAGTGGGCCGAACGCCCGGGCGAAGGATTCTGCATCGAGCGTGAGTTGGGCGAGACCCACGAATCCTTGGATCCGAGCGTCGTTTCCGCGGTCGCCCATGGGACTTGGGATCCCCAACAGGCCCGCCACCACATCGTGATCGTCGGCGAGCGCCCGCACCGGCTCGCTTGGTCCATCGGCCTACCCGTGGCTTCGGAGGAGGCTTGGATGCACACCGAGGCATTCCTGTTTTTGGTGTGCACCTTGCACCCTGAAATCCTGGAAGACGAGGGACCCCCGCCCTTGCTCCGGCACGAGGAGCCGTTCCTTTAGAAGGAGATCGTCCAGGTGTGCAGCGCGGGGTCGCTCTCGAGCAACTCCAACTCATCCGTGCTGGCGGAGTAGGTCCACGCGGAGGTCGCTACCCCGTCGCGACGCACCGCGACGGGCACCTGCGGCACGGCCTCGAGCACGAGGGTATCAGGCGCATCTAGAGCGCTGGTGAGCACCTGCACCATTTGGCCGGGGGCGAGGCTCAAGCCCATGGCGGTCGGGCTCCAGGACAAGCTCTGCACGTTGCGGCTGTCGAGCAAACTCACCGTTTGCGTCCCGACCTGAATGTCGAAGGTCACCCGCGAAAACGCGCCGGGCGAATCCTGCGCCAACAGGAAATGCTGGAAGCGCGCATCGCGATCCATGAGCAACTCGCCGGCAAGTGGTGCTTGACGACTGAACTGTGCCAGCCAGTCGCAGGTTTGCACTTCGTCCAGGGTGTCCCAAGAGTGCCCCCCCATCGTGACCGTCTGCAACGCAAAGCCCGGGATGCCCGCCACGCTCGACCAATCGAACAGTTGGCTGTTTTGCTGCACCAAGGAGATCAACGGATCCGCGGTGTCGTACCAGACGAGGCAATTCAGGTGGGAGAGATTGACGGCCATGTGGTCGCCGCCGGGCAGCCAGACGTGGTTGTTGTCCAGATGGATGGTCGAGGTACGCCGGTATTCGAAGCCCTGCGTGCTCGGACTGCCCCCGTAGAGCGCATCGAAGAACATCTTGTCCGGCGCGGAAGCGCGCGCATAGGAGTCCGCCATGTCGATGGTGCCCGTGTGGCCCACGACCGCCGCGAACATCAGCTCTGACGGGTCTTGGTAGCGCGCAGCCATGGAAAGCGCCAAGCCGCCGCCCGCCGAGAAGCCCACCCCGTAGATGCGATCCATGTCGATGGGGTAGTTGGCGCACACCCATTCCAAAGCAGCACGGCTGTTGACCTGGCCCTCCAGGGAAGCGAAAGAACGGGTGGGGTCTACCACCGAGTTGGCCGAGAGCGGTGTGCAGACGTACCAGCCGCGCGCCATCGCCTCTTCAAAAAACTCGGTGTTGTAAAGCATGTCCGCATGCGACACCCCGAATTGGTGAAAGCCCACCAGCAGAGGGGCATTCGGCCCGGACGGATTCGACGGAACGCCCAACAAGAAGAGCTCGTTGGTTTGCGTCTCCGGAACAAAGAGCTTCAGGTTGGAAATGCCGAACGGCAACAACACGCGCTGACTCGAGACGGTGCGCGGGGGTAAGGGGGTGCCGTTGACGACAACCGTCAAAGAAGCGTTGGTTCCGCCGAACGGGCTTTGCACGCGCGGTTGGAACGGTAGGCGCGAACTGGTGTGACTCTTGCGATGCACGGCAGGAATCCGTGGCAACGCTTTGGGCGCGGTGGAACCCGTTCCCTGCGACGCACCCGCTGGCAAGGCAGGCGCGCGACGCACGCCGGAGGGTGCAGCGGTCACAACCCCTCCCCCCTTCGCATTGGAAGGATTGGCGAGCGAGGTTGGGCCGGCAGGCAGGGACGGGAGGAGCGCAGCCCCCCACCAAGCCCCCAGGACGCCCAAGGAAGCGCAGAGACCCATGCACTCCATCGTACCCTACCGATCGGGGGTTCTGCGGAAGCGGATTCGGGGTCGCGGACGGCCATTCCCAGGCTGAGACCCGCCACCGCCCGGAACCGCCTCAGCGCCCCTGGGAAGGCTGGGCGACCCTTTTGAGGGTGATCTCCTGGGTCAAGCGACGCCGATTGAGCTGGACGGTCTTCTCAAAGCGCTCGTAGCCGGGAACCGTCACCACCAACTTCCAACGCCCCCGAGCGACGCCTTGGGCCCTCCAACGGGGCCCCTTGGCGTTCCGGCCCCAGGCGCGTAGGGAGATCCGACGCTCCTCGAGGTCCGGTCGCTCGACCGGCCCCCCGAGGTACACCAGCCGCAGCCGCGAGCCGTTCGGCAAGCTGCGACGACCCGTCCCCTGCACCACGACCGTGAGATCGGATCCCCTTCCGACCGATACGGTCCCCAGGTCCACCACCGCGCCGGGCGAAAGGTCCATGCGCGGCAGGTCCACGTACTCGTAGCCGGGGGTCCGAATGCGAGGCCGGTAGCGCCCGGGGGTGATCCCGGTGATTTGGAAGCGCGACCCTTGGGTGGTGAACACACCCCGCAGCCCCTCCACTCGCAGGCGTGGCACCGTTTCTTGCGTGCCCGCCAGGAGCACCTCCCCACGCACCGTCGCTGGCGCGTCGGTGCTCTTTGGGATCATGCGCAGCAACAACGGATCGGCCGGGGGCAGATCGAGTACGAGCTTGTTGGTGCCCTGCAGGGTCCATCCGGGCTTCGAAACGCGCACCTCTACGCGCCCGGGGGCGGGCCAATTCCGATAGAGCTCGAACCCTCCGCGCTCTCCGGACAGTACGGAGAGGCGACCCCTAGAACGGTCCTGCAGGTGAATGAAGACGACGCGGGCACCCGGAACCCCATAGCCTTCATCGTCGAGCACCCAACCGCGTGCCAACAACGTGCGATCGAAGGGGAAGGTCTCCTCGATGACGTAGCGGGGAAGGCTCCCATTCGGGTCATCCGCCACTTCGGCTTGCTCGGGGAAACGCACCCGGCGCGATCCAAGCCAACGATCTCCCTCCTCGAAGTTTAGGCTGATTCGGCCCTTGGGTTGGGCTGGGAAACCACCCAGCCAAAAGGTCCCATCGGCCCCCGAGCGCGCCTGGAGCATCTCGGACCGCAAACCGTCCATCACCGTGATGGTGACCCCCGGGTAAGGCTCGCCTGCCGCGTCGACCACCGTTCCTCGCAATTCGCCCACTCCGACCAGCTGCAACACGAGGTCGTCTTGTTCCTCACCCGGTTGCAGCACCGTGAATGCCCGTGCCGCCGCCCAGTCTCGCGAGCCCTCCGCTTCTGGCAAGCCCACCGGCTCCGCTACGACCACTAAGCGATGTTTCGAGGGCACCTCGCCGAAGTCAAAGCGACCCTCCGCGTCGGTGCGCAGTTCGCGTGCATGCCCCTCCGCCCAGGCATGACTCTCGAAGACCGGGACGTTGCGACTCATGCGCTCGTGCCCGCCGCGATCGAGCCGCACGCGAACGCCCGCGATCCCCTCGTCGTTCCCATCGACGACCCGTCCCGCGAGACGAGCGGGAGCCTCCATGCGCCATTCCCAGGGGATGCCCCTGCGCCAATCGCTGGGGTCCAGGAAACCCGTTTCTACCAGTCCCCCCCACGGTGCGGTGATGCGCAGCCGGGTGCGCATCCCCTCGGCTGCCCAAAACTCGATCTTTCCATCCGGACCCGAACGCGAGAACTCGCGGGCATCCCGTTCGAGCACCCCCGGCACACCGAGTGCGTGGTAGCGTACCTCTACGTGTGCGTCGACCAGCGCTTCCTTTTCCGGACCTACGACCACGCGCCCGGGCACGCGAAAGCGACCTTCGATGGTCGCCAAGCGCACCTCTAGCTCATCACCCGGCCCCAGGGCCAAGTCTTTGGCAACCGCGAAAATGCCCGGGCCCACCGAGACCGAATAAACGCCCGGTTCGAGATCCTCGAAGCGAAAGCCGCCCTTTTCGTCCAAC
>JAUHXY010000257.1 GCA_030426785.1 bacterium | reverse complement strand
GCCGACCGGCGCCGTGGCGCAGTGGTACACGTACAGGCCCGTGATCAGCACTTGGAACGAGAATTGGGAGGTGTGACCCGGAGCCGTAAAGCTCGAAGCCGCGCCGCCGCCCGGTCCCGTGACCGCGTGCAGGTCGATGTTGTGGGGCATTTTGCTGTCGGGGGCGTTGTGGAGGTTGAACTCGACGACGTCTCCGACGCGGGTGCGGATGAAGCTGCCCGGCACGGAACCTCCATAGGTCCAGAAGGTGTACTCCACCCCATCGGCGATCTCATCGACGAACTCCCGCACTTCCAAGTCGACGATCAGCTTGGTGGCGTGGTCGCGCGTGATCGGCGGAGGTACGTGCGGGGGTGCGGTGAGGACCGCCTGTTCCTCGCCGATGACGGGGCCGAAGTCGACGGGGCCGTTGGACGCCGAGGAGGTGTTGGCTTTCGAGCCGTTGGCGTCAGCTTTGGAGCACGCGGGCAACGCGAAGCAGGCGATCCCTGCGAGGCCGAGGGCCCCCGCGAGGCGAGCAGAGTTGGGGAGGTTGGTTTTCATGGTAGTTTTGGGGGTAGGTAGGTAGAGAGGGGGGCAGGGTTTGGGGTTGTGGGGCGCATCAGTCCTCTTGCGGACGCTGAGGCGTCGCGAGGACGGAACCACCGCCGGAAGAGTTCGATGAGGAGTCCACTTCCACCGGCAAGCCGTATTCGAGGAAGTTCTTGATGAAGAGCACCACGCCGAGCGTGAGCAAGGCGGCGGCCAAGACCAGGCCAAACGCGTGCACTTCGAGGCTTTCTTGGACTTCCAAGAAGTCCATGCCGCCTTTGCGTTCTAGGTACACCTGCGCGACACCCATGACGGCGAATGCACCGGTCATCCCCAGCATTCCGATGTTGGTGGTCCAGAAGGCCCATTCCGCTTTCCAGCCTTTAAACATAGACCGACCGGTCAATTCCGGCATGGCATAGCTGATCATCGCGAGCACGATCATCGCGTAGGCACCCCAGAAGGCCAGGTGACCGTGCATGGCCGTCACCAAGGTTCCGTGGGTCCAGATGTTCACCTGGGGCAAGGTATGAGCGAAACCCAGGAAGCCAGCTCCGACGAAACTCATGACCGCACAGCCCAGCGTCCACATCAACGCGATGCGGTTGGGGGCTTTGCGGCCCCCGCGGCGCGCCATGGCCAGGGCGTAGATCGCCATACCGAGGAACGCGAGCGGTTCGAGTGCGGAGAAGATGCCGCCGATCATGAGCCAGTAGCGCGGCGTTCCCGTGAAGTAGTAGTGGTGACCCGTGCCGAGGATGCCCGACAGGAACGTGAAGCCCACGATGACGTAGAGCCACTTTTCGATCACCTCGCGGTCGATCCCGGTCAGTTTGATCAGCAGGAACGACAAGATCGCTCCCATGATCAGCTCCCAAACGCCCTCCACCCAAAGGTGCACGACCCACCAGCGGAAGAACGAATCGAAGGTCAGGTTTTCGAAGGTGATCATGCCGGGCAGGTACAGCAGAGCGGCCGACAGCAAACCAAAGAACAGCACCATGGCGGTGGTGGTCTTGCGTTTGCCCTTCCAGATCGTCATGAAGATGATCAACAGGAACGTCAGCACGTTCACGACCACGAGCCAGTCCAGCTCGCGCGGGATCTCGAGGAACTTGCGGCCTTCCCACCAGTTCACGTGGTAACCGACGATCGCGACGACGCCGACGAGCAGCAGAGAAACGAGCTGCACCCAGGCCAGTTTCGGCATCCAAAGCTCACGCTCCGATTCCTCGGGGATGATGAAGTAGGCCGCTCCCATGAAACCGGTCAGGAGCCAAACCACGAGCAGGTTGGTGTGGGTTGCGCGGGCGACGTTGAACGGGATCCATTCGTGGAGGCCGTCGTACCCCATGCGCGCAAAGCCCAGGATGAAGCCATAGATCAGTTGCAGCGCGAAGAGCAGCATGCACGCGGCAAAAAACCAGTACGCAATCTTCTGCGTTTTGTATTGGATGGTGGGTTGCATTAGAGGGTCTGGAGGTATTGCACGATGGCGTCGAGGGTGGCTTCGTCCATGGGGAACTTCGGCATGGTGGTGCCGGGTTTGACCGCTTGGGGATCGGCGATCCACTGGCGCAAGTAGTCTTCCTCAAAGCGTTCGGAAACGCCGTCGAGTGCCGGACCGACGTTGCCGCCCTGTCCCCCAACCTGGTGGCAGCCGAAGCAGATGTTGCGGAACATCTCCGGCGCGCCTTCCAACTTGGTCGGGTCGATCTCTTGAGTGGCCGCGCCTTGGACGAGATCGGGTTCGGCCGGGAAGCCGTTGGTGTCGATGTTGCCGACCCATTCCAAGAAGGCGATCGTGTCGGCTTTGTTGCGCGCCGCTTCTTCTGCACCGACGATGGCCGGATCGTAGAAGTCGTACTTGATCATCTTGCGGCGGCCCGGATAGAAGCTCTCCGGGTCCTCTAGGAACGCCGCGATCCATTCCTTGCCGCGGCGTTCGACCACTTGGGTGAGCTCCGGTGCGTAGTACGCACCTTCACCCAGGATGGTGTGACAACCCATGCAATTGTTCTTGTTCCAGATCATGTGGCCGCGAACGACCTCTTCGGACATAGCGTCCTGATTCGATCGAGCCGGCATCTGGGCCAGGGTGTCGAGGGTGAGCAGCAGAAAGGCCACGCCGCACAACGCGGTTCCTCCGAGGAAGAAGGCCTTGGCCTGGGATTTGGTAAGCATCGGATGAGTCGATGGGTGGAGGAGCGGGGACTACCCGCGCAGGGCGCGCGGGAAGAGGGCGTTGTTTTCGAGCGAGATGTGCTCCATCAGGTCGCGTTCCAGTTCGGACAAGCCCAGGTACAACGCTTGCCAAGTGGCGCACGCGTCGGCCGGCGGCTCGTACTGGTGGGCGAGTTGGCGCAAGCGCTCGAGGTTGACTCCGTGGTCTTCGTGCTCGGCTTCCATGGCTTGGATGGGAGCGCCCGCCATGCGGCCGGCTCCGGAGCGCAGGAGGGGGAAGAGAACTTGCTCTTCCTTCTGCATGTGCAGCTCCATTTCGCTGGTCATGAAGGCCAGGTGCTCCGCCAGCCCGTGCGGGCACGACGCCTTGTCGGCGTGCACGCTCTCCACCTTGCGGGCCATGGCGAGCAGACGTGGCAACTCGCGACGGTGGTCCTCGTGGAAGCGCACCAGGATGTGATCGATCAGGTCGCTGATCGGAGCTTGGTCCCAGCGGGCAAACTCGCTGGTTTGATCGCGGCCCTCGGCTTCGATCTCCTCCAGCACGCTTTGGCTGTTGAGGCCCGCGGCCTCACAGGCTTGCTGCAGGGAAACGTGTCCGTGGCAGCAGAAGTCGAGTCCATGCCGGTGGAACACACGGGAAGCGCCAGCGCGAGTGATCGCTAGGTCCGAGAGGTAGGTTTGCACGTTGCATTCGGGGTTCACTTTCATAGGGAGGCCTCCTGGCCAAAATCCGATCGGGGTTGAACTGGGCGTAGGCAAATGCTGTGCCGGGGCCAAAAGCGGCCTTTTCGAGGCCCTCCTTGGGGTGGGTTGTGATTTGGACACTCTTGGAGTATTGTTGAAACGACAGCATGACTATGAAAAACACATCGCCTCACGCGGAGGTGTTGCTGCCCCTGGCTCGCGACATGACCGCGTCGTTGTCCTCCGAGGACCGGCTGAATCGCCTCGTCAGCGTGGTGCGTCAGGCCGTTCCGTGCGACTCGGCCGCGATCCTGCGATTGGAGGGGGAGACCCTCGTCCCGGTGGCAGCGTTTGGGCTTTCGGAGGACGTATTCGGGCGCCGCTTCCCTCGCCGCGAGCACCCGCGCTTGGACATCATTTGCTCGAACGAAACGCCCACGCGGTTCGCCGCCGATAGCCCCCTGCCCGACCCTTACGACGGGCTTGTGGTCGGCGAATCGATCACCCTGGACGGCCACGTGCACTCGTGTTTGGGGTGCCCGCTGCGGGTGGAGGGGGAACTGATCGGGGTCTTAACGGCCGACGCACTGCACGCGGGGGCGTTTGATGCCATCGGCGATGACTTCCTCAGCATTCTGGGGGAGCTTGCCGCCGCGAGCTTGCGCACCAACAACCTGATCGAAGCGCTGAGCCAACGGGCGGAGCACCAAGGCTTGATCGCCCAAGACCTGGTTCGTGACGCGATGAACCATCGCGGGTCGGTGCTGATCGGGAGCAGCCCTGAGCTGCAACGGCTGCGGGCGGAGATTGAATTGGTCGCTCGTTCCGGTTTTCCCGTGTTGGTCACGGGCCCCACCGGCGTGGGCAAAGAGCTCGCGGTGCGCATGTTGCACGCTCAATCCCCGCGTTCCGACCAGCCCCTCGTGTACGTCAACTGCGCCGCGTTGCCCGAGTCGATCGCCGAGAGCGAGCTGTTTGGCCACGTGAAAGGCGCTTTTACGGGCGCCGACAAGGAACGCCCCGGCAAATTCAGCGTCGCTGACGGCGCCAGCCTGTTCCTGGATGAAATCGGTGAGTTGCCCTTGTCCACGCAGGCCAAGCTCTTGCGGGTGTTGCAAAACGGCGAGATCCAACGGGTGGGCAGCGACGCGGTGCTGCACGTCGATGTGCGCGTTTTTGCGGCCACCAATCGAAACCTCCAAGCGGAGGTGGAAGCCGGCCGCTTCCGCGCGGACCTCCTACATCGGCTCGACGTGTGCCGCATCCCGGTTCCGCCCCTCAGCGAACACCGATCCGACATTCCCCACCTGGCGGGGCACTTTGCCGAGAAAGGGCGCAGCCGTCTGGGTTGCGGCCCCGTGCGGTTCGCCGCGGGTGCCCAGGACGCTTTGATGGCCGCAGATTGGCCAGGCAACGTGCGCGAGCTCGGCAACGTCATCACCCGCGCCATCCTGCACGCGTCTTCGCGCACGAAGTCCGGCGATGCGGTGGTCGTCGAAGCTCGCGACTTGGGCGTGTTGCCCGCACGCGAGCCCAACCCGGGTCCCCACGCAGGCCCCGCCCCCCAACCAGCTGCCCCCCAACGCCCCCTCCGCGAGGCGGTCCAAGACTTCCAACGGGACCGCATTCGCGCAGCGCTGGCCGCTTCCGACGGAAACTGGGCCGCCGCTGCCCGCACCCTCGGCATGAACCCCGGCAACCTCCACCACTTGGCCAAACGCCTCGGGTTGAAATCTTAAACCCGTGGTTTGCGCGTTGCCCAGAAAGCTACGCATCAACAAAAGGCCACGCCAGTCATTCGACAGGCGTGGCCTTGACGCTCCTCAATCAGCGGGTACAGCGCCCCGCGTCATGGAGTGTTCGGTGGGGTGATCAGCCTTTGCGCAGGAAGTCGACCAGATCTTCTTCGAGATCGGCGAGG
>JAUHXY010000256.1 GCA_030426785.1 bacterium | reverse complement strand
CGTGGAAGTGGAGTACAAAAACTCTGAGACCAACGAGCGCTTGACGATTTCGATCATGATCAAGACGCCCATGATTCAGCAGTACTCGATGATGTTCACGAACCCCGCCTTCCTGGAGAAAGGGTCCGAGTTGATCGAATACACCGCCGACAAAGGGGTTTTGAAGGCCCAAGGTCGTAGCACGGAATTGAACGTCGTACTCGACGGGGAGAGCTTGCTGCAGGCGCAGATCCGGGCCGAAAAGCAAGGGGACTTCCTGCTGGAGGTCGTCAACCAAGCTGCGGTGGATAAGCTCAAAGCAGCCCTCAAGCTGTAATCGCAAGCTGCCGCGGCTCCGTCCGCGACACGCATGGAGAGCCACCCTGGGTTTGGACCTGGGGTGGCTTTTTTCTCGGACGGATTCAGGACGCCTGGATGCGCTCCCAATCCAGGCCGAAGCGCGCTAGGTACTTGCGCAAGCGGTCGCCGTCGTTGTGGCTCGCGCGCTGCAGGCGCGAGACGGCGAAGAGTTCGCGACCCGCCGCAGCCATAGAGCGCGAACGTCGTACGACGCGCAGGACTTCTTCGAGCTGAGCCCGGTCGAAACGATCGAGGGCTTCTCCGGGCAGGATGCGATCGACCCAGGCGTGGCTCGCTGGGGGGGATGCTTCGAAACGTTGCCAGGTCGCGAGCAAGCGCGCGATCTCGTCTTCGACCAGCTCGACCGAAATGCGTCCACCCGAGGCCAGGGTCGCGAGGCGCCGTAAGGCCCCGCCGAAGTCGCGAAAGTTGGCGCGCCATTCGGCTTCCGGGCCCGTCGCGAAGCGTAGGAATCGTTCGCGCGCTTCTTTGTTGAAGGCGATGGTGCGATCCCATTCCCGGCCGATGCGTGCGAGTTCGTAGTCTAGGTTGGGTTCGATGTCTTCGAGGCGCTCCCGGAGGGGCGGCAATGCGAAGGTCCACAAGTCGATGCGCGCCAGTAGGTCCTCCCGAAAGGCGCCCGCGCGCACCGCCGCCGGCAAATCCCGGTTGGTGCCCGCAAGCAATTGGAAGTGCACCTGCTTGGGCTCGTCCGCGCCGAGGGGCAGGTAGGTGCCGGCCTCGATCGCGCGCAGCAGCATGGCTTGTTCGTCGAGACCTAACTCGCCGATCTCGTCGAGAAACAGCAACCCACCATCGGCCCGTTGCAACAACCCCGCCCGGGCGGTGGCCGCGCCCGTGAAAGCGCCTTTGGTGTGCCCGAAGAGCGCCGCCATAGCCCCGTCGCCACGCAAGGTGGCGCAGTTGACTTCCACGTACTCGCCCTGCACCTGTCCAAGGCGCTGCTTGAGAGCGAACAGGCGTTGGGCCAGGGCGGTCTTGCCGACGCCGGTGGGGCCGGTCAGGAGCATGGGGTCGGTGCTGCGCTGCGCGACTTGCTCCATGCGGTCCATCAATTCGTTGAAGGCCACGTTGCGGGTGGAAATGCCGCTCTTCAGGAACTGCACCCCTTGTTGGTGTTCCGCTTCGAAGCGTGCGGCCAAACCGTCGTAGCGCGACAGATCCAGATCGATGATCGAGAACGTTCCGATCGAGGCGTGTCCGCGGCGGCGCCGCTGGGGAGGGGAACTCTGGATCAGACGGCCGGGGATGCGACGGGTTTCCACGAGCAGGAACAGGCAGATCTGCATGACGTGGGTGCCCGTGGTCATGTGGACGAGATAGTCCTCTTGGTCGGGGTCGAACTCGGTGCTTTCGACGAAGTCGAGCAAGGAGGCATACACCTCGGCGAAGTCCCAAGGGTCGCGCAGGGGGGTGCCGACGTGTTGCACCTCCGTGTTGGGGGAGGTCGTTTGCACATCGGCCTCGATCTGCTTGGCGAGCTTGCCGAACTTGGGGTCCGCGAGCAGGACCAGGCGGTCCACCTCGAGATCCTCTTGTTGGCAGAGGCTGACGGTGGGGCGCCAGCGCTCCCAACGGTCTTCCCCGAAGGCCCGGTCGAGGTTGGTGCCCAATGGGCTGATGAGGACGGTTTTGCGCATGATCTCAGGGTATCGAAGAGCGATAGGATACTATCGGATCGGCGCCGCCCAAGTGTGTCTTGGATCCGCCTGGGTAGCACATGCGGCTCTCTAAGTCTTTTGTATGTAGTTGGTTAGGGCGTTTCCGTCAACAGGGCCAAGCGCTTTGGCACACCGCTCGCTAAGGCTTCCTGTGCCCGTTTGCAGCGGCCCACTCGCATCGCGAGCCCTGGGTCCCGCACGTAGCGGCGGGCTTTCCGACGCTGGTTCGAATCCAGCCCCAATTTGGAATTGGTAACCCGACTCTCCTGCAGCGCCGCAAGCGCCGAAGGGCTCAGCGCCGCTACGGGTGGCCCGCCCTTCGGGGTGGGCGCTCCAGGAGGGTCTTCCCACGAAGTAGGAGACACTCTCATGTACGAACCCTGGATGATCTTCGCCGGCTTGGCTGGCGCCGCCGTGAGCGCATGGGTCGCTTGGCGCGCGTGCACTGAAGCGGTCGTCGTCGAAGCGAACGAGACCGTGTTTGTCGTCAAGAACGGGGTGCGTTCCGCGCCGCTGACGACCGGCTTGCACCGCCTCGCGAAGGGAAACCTCGAAGTCTTCCGCTTCGATCTCCGTACCCAGGAGTTGAAGGTGCCGGGACAAGAAGTGCTCACCCGCGACCGCGTGGGGATCAAAGCCACGGTTCTGGCTCGCTATCAGATCAAGGATGCCCTGTTGATGGTGGATGCTTCGAACTACTGGTATGGCGCTTTGTACACCGAAGTGCAGCTCGTGTTGCGCGAAGCGGTCGCCCTCTTCGAACTCGACGAGCTCTTGGACGGACGTGCAGCGCTGAACGAACGCGTGCAAGCTCCCTTGGTCGAGCGTTTCGCCGCTCTCGGAGTGGAGTTGCAAGGGGCCCAGGTGATGGACGTGATGCTTGCGGGTGACCTCAAGCGTGCCATGGCCCAGGTCGCGCAAGCCCGCGCCGAAGGGAAGGCCAAGCTCGAGCAAGCGCGCGCCGAAACGGCGTCCTTGCGCAGCATGGCCAACGCAGCTCGCATGTTGCAAGACAACGCACGGCTGCTCGATTTGCGCACCTTGCAAGTCGCGGAAAAGGCGGCCGAATCGATGGGCAACACGCTTGTTCTCGGGGTGGATCCCAAGGGGCCGGAGAAGCTCTGAACCCTCTCCAAACCCTTCTACCTCGTCCAATTACAGCGACGATGGGCAACCCGGCCGTTGGAGCCGGGTTGCCCCCCCGGGCCCGGTGAACGGCCCAACCAAGCTCTCTCTTTTCACGAACACTCGAGGCCGGGCGTCCCTTCCTTACGCGCCCAAGCTTCGATGCGTTGAGCGACCCGGCCGGCGGAGCCGGGTCGCTCGGGCCCCGCGGGGTTCCCGCCTTTCCGCACCCCCTCGAACAGGGAATCGCCCACCCAAACGGGCGCTCGGGCTCGCTTCCGCGAACCCTCATTCGTAAAGATCCACAGGAACCATCCCATGCAGAACTTCGAGTCGAACTACGAAACTTTGGAAGGCGGCCGCGTGCCGATTCGCGCCTGGGTGAAAGGCGTGCCCATCGGGGACAACGCCCTGCAGCAGCTCTACAGGAGCGCGAACCTGCGTATCGTGCACAGCCACATCGCGGTCATGCCCGATGTGCACTGGGGCTTGGGCGCCACCATCGGCTCGGTCATCCCGACCCTCGGAGCCATCGTTCCCGCGGCGGTCGGGGTGGACATCGGGTGCGGCATGATCGCGACCCAAACGACGTTGACGGCGAACGACTTGCCCGACGACCTGCGCCCCATGCGCGGTGTCATCGAGCGGGGTGTGCCCCACGGTCGCACCACCCGCGGGCGGGACAAAGGATCGTGGCAAGAGATTCCGCGGCGTGTCGGCAACCTCTGGAAGGAGCACCTCGAAGCGGGCTTCGAGCTCTTGTGCGAGAAGTACCCCAAGCTCAAGAACACCAACAACAAGGTGCACCTCGGGACTTTAGGGACCGGCAACCACTTCGTGGAGGTGTGTCTCGACGAGGCCGACCGGGTTTGGTTCATGTTGCACTCCGGATCGCGCGGCGTGGGCAACCGCATCGCGACGATCTTCATCGAGAAGGCCAAGAAGGACATGGAAAGCCAAATCAGCCGCCTGCCGGACCGCGATCTCGCGTACTTGACCGAAGGGACGCAGCACTTCGACGACTACGTCGAAGGAGTCTTGTGGGCCCAAGAGTTCGCGCGCATCAACCGCCAGGTGATGATGGAAAACGTGATCGATGGCATCACGCGCATGAAAGGCATCCCGCCCTTCAAGGCCAACGTGATGGCGGTCAACTGCCACCACAACTACGTGAGCTACGAACACCACTTCGGTGCGGACTGCTGGGTGACCCGCAAGGGGGCCGTGCGGGCCGGCGCCGGCGAGATGGGCATCATTCCCGGTTCGATGGGGGCCAAAAGCTTCATCGTGCGCGGAAAGGGCAACGCGGATTCTTTCGAATCCTGCAGCCACGGGGCCGGCCGGGTACTGTCGCGCACGCAGGCCAAGAAGCTCTACTCGACCGCCGATCACGCCGAAGCGACCAAGCACGTAGAGTGCCGTAAAGACGCGGGTGTGATCGACGAGACCCCTATGGCCTACAAGGACATCGACGCCGTCATGGCGGCCCAGAGCGATCTGGTGGAAATCGTGCATACCCTGCGCCAAGTGGTGTGCGTGAAAGGATAAGGACGGCGGCGACCGGTGATCCCGGTCGCCGCCCAACAGGCGAGACCATGACGGATTGGATCGAAATCGACGGACGACAAGGCGAGGGCGGCGGGCAAATCCTGCGCTCTTCGTTGAGCCTTGCGATGCTCTTGGGGCGCCCGCTGCACTTGAGGCACATTCGTGCGCGTCGTAAAAAGCCGGGCTTGTTGCGTCAGCATCTGACCTGTGTGCGGGCCGCGGCGCAGGTGAGCTCGGGGTTCGTAGAAGGGGCACAGCTCGGCAGCGAGGAGGTGCGCTTCGAACCTGGACCGATTCATGGTGGGGAGTATCGCTTCGCAATCGGTTCCGCCGGGTCAACCTCGCTCGTCTTGCAGACCGTTTTGCCTGCGCTGTGGCGCGCGCAAGGTCCTTCGACGGTCGAAATCGAAGGGGGCACGCACAACTCGATGGCTCCGCCGTTCGGATTCCTGCAGGACTCGTTCGCCCCGCAAGTGCGGCGCATGGGCCTCGATCTTGATTTGGAGTTGGTGCGTCCGGGCTTCTTTCCCGCCGGGGGCGGCCTCTTGCGTGCCAAAGTCTCTCCCTGGCGGCCTTCGCAGGTGGTCGAACCCTATGCACTGCTCGAGCGGGGGAAACCAGGGCAGCATCGCTGCCACATC
>JAUHXY010000255.1 GCA_030426785.1 bacterium | reverse complement strand
GCTGGAGGTGAACGCTCCCTCGGAGGAACCGCAGCGAAAAACCAGCGGTTGGACCGACCAGGAGCTGGGCCTCGACTTCGAGCGGCCGTGGCGAGACATCTCCTATCTCGCGTGGCTGCGCAGCGAAGGCCTCGCCCCCGAAGTGGCCCATACCCTGCAAGACTCCGCCGCGCAGAAGGAACGACAAGCGCGCTTGCACGCCGCTTTCCAACAGGATCCCGAGTACTGGGAAGCCCGCCTCGCCGCAGATCTGTTGGAGCGTTCGGTCGCGGCGCTGCAAAACGCGGCCATCCCACGGGACGACTTGGTGCGCATCGTCGGCGAGGCCAACCTGTACGCCGACTACTGGCTGCACCACCAAGCCGGCTACCTGAGCGAACAACCCTTCGAGGGGCCCCGTCCCGAAGGCTACAACGACAGCGAGCGCTGGCTGATGGCCCAACGCTACTACGTGCGCGCTCCCCGGGACGCCTTCCCCGAGCTGCTGTCCTTCTCCAAGTTCGCGCTCGGCAACCTGGCGGCGGAGGACCCGGCGCAATACGGAGGCCTGCCGACGACCTTACGCCACGCGCTGCTGCACGACCACCGCACCGCCTGGCAGTTGCAGCAAGCCGCCATCCCGCCCCATCCGCGGCATTGAGCTAGGCACGAAGCCTTCATGCCTGGATTCTCGACGGGCCTCCTCTTTGCAGTACACTGGATCGATGGGCGACGTACGCGAAGGAACCAAAACGTGGGTGCGGGCTTTGGCGCCGCTGATCTTGGTGTTGGTGGGCGCGTTGCTCGCCGCCGCTGGCTTGCAATGGGGTTTCCCCATGCTCTTTTGGGGCGGCCTGATCGTGGCCGGCTGCGGAGTCTTGTGGGGAGCGCTGTGGCTCCTGCCGATCGTGGACCTGTGGTAGGACGGAGGCCTCAATCCCATGCTTTTCTGCGGTTGGACTTTGTGTTGGGTGTTGGGTGCGAGCCCGTTGCCCGCGGTGGAGCCCCCCGTGCCAGCCGGGGCCCCTTTGCAGCACGCGTTGGCGCAAGATGCTGCGCAGATGCGCCGCTTCGCGCGCAAGCTGACCCGCGCAATCGCCAAAGCCTACCCGGGTCGCAAGATGGTGTACGAGGCCGATCGGGAGCGGCTCACCGATCCAACGAGTTCGCTGGTCATTCACCTCACGAACTTGTACCGCGATTATGAGGGCGTGCCCCTGCGCGAGCGCAAGGCGTGGTTGGAGCGGGTGGCGAAGCAACTCGGGTACGTGGAAATCCAACTGCCGACCTTCGAAGAGGTGCAGGACCTCTTGACGCCCAAAATGTGGTCGCGGGGCAAGCTCGAATGGATGCGGTTGCAAAACCAGTTGGACCCGGGGTCCGGCGGGCAGGAACCGCTCCTGCCACCGCGGTGGGCCCTCGGAGAACATTTGATCGGCGCGCTCGCGATCGACGGGGACGATTTGATCCAGTACGCCAACGAGGACATGCGTTTGGCTTGGGAAAAGGAGCTGCCCGAACTCGTCAAGTTGGCCGAAGCGCGCGTGCCCCAGCTGGGTATGGGATGGAGCTCCATGGGCACCGCGAAAGGCGAGGGCGGCGCGGGACGCTTGTTTTCGATCCTCGGCGATGACTACTTCGCGGCCTCGCACCTATTGGACTACGAGCAACTGCGCAAGTTTTCCTTGGCGGACGGTTCCCTCGCCGCCGCGCCAAGCCGCGAGACGTTGTTGATCGTTGAGCCGGGGGATCCTGAGTTGCTGGCGCTGTTCGTCGAGCAGATCGAGAAAGCATTTGCCAACGGTCAGCGGCCCCTGTGCCCGATTCCGCTCGAGTATCGCCAAGGGGCTTGGCACCCTTGGACACCTCCCGCGGACCACCCCCACCGCGTGGCGCTGGGCAACCTGGAGCGCGAGTACTTGGCCGGGGAGTACCACGGACAAGGGGAACAACTCGATGCAGCGTTTCTGCGCCAAGGCCTCGACCTGTACGTAGCCGGCTACTTCCTGCAGGAAGAAGAAGGCACCGGCGAGCTGCTTTCGACCGCCGTGTGGACTCGCACGGTCGACACGTTTCTGCCGCAGGCGGACTACATCGCGTTCGTAGATCCCGAGCAGCCAGAAGACGAGCAGTACATGGGCAGCGTGCGCTGGGAAGATCTGCAGGCCCAGTTTGGACAACTTTTGGAAAAGGATCCGGAGCGCTACCCCGCCCGGTACCGCACGCGCGGCTACCCCGACTTGGCGGCCCTCGGGGACCTTTTGATCGCGCCCTCGGTGGACGAAGAGCCGCGTTAGGGAGCGGCGTCCTAGGGCAAGGAGGACACCCTCCTCGCGGAACGGAACGGCCCGTTTATACTGGTCGCGGGCAGATCCCTGCCCTCTCCACCCTGTAGCGGCCGTGGTGGTCGCGCAGCTTGATTCCCTATGAAATGCATCCCTGATGTGGCGACACTGTTGGCTCTCGGCAGCCTGGTGATCGCCCCGGCCCCCGCACAAGACGGGGAGCTCATCGAAAAGAACGCTGCGACCGAAGAGGTTGCGGCATCCCCCGGCCAGCAAGAATTCGACGCGCTGCAAAAGGAGGCTGACGAAGCCTACCGCGAGTGGCGTATGGCGGTTCGCAAAGCCAGCGAAGAGGAGCGTGAAGAGCTCTTCGCGCAAGACCCCATGGCGCCGTTCCTGGCGCGCTTTCAAGCGGGAGCGGCTAAGTACGCCGGCCAAGAGGCCGCCGTACCGTTCCTGGTTTGGATCGTGCAATGGGGCGGCCGCATGGAAGGCACGGCCGGAACCGACAGCTTCATGACCTTGCTCACGACGCACGCGAAGAGCCCCGCCCTTGCGGGTATGGCCAGCATGCTCCCGGACTACGATCACATTGCCGGAGAGCAGGCCCCGCAAGCCCTCGCCGCGATCCAAACCATCGCCAAGGAAAACCCCGACAAGAAAGTGCAGGGCTGGGCGACCTTTGCCGTGCACCAAAAGACCCTGCAAGAGGGTGAACTCGGCTCGGAAGCCTACGACCAAGCCAAGGCCGCCGTCATCGCCAAAGCACGCGTTTCGGGCGATGACTGGCTCGTGCGCCAGGCCAAGAGCACCATCGGCATCCGCGAGCAATTCAGCATCGGCATGGTCGCGCCGGACATTCAAGCTCTCGACCTGGACGGCGTGGAGTTCCGACTCTCCGACTACCGCGGCCGGGTCGTCTTCGTCGACTTCTGGGGCGATTGGTGAGGCCCGTGCCGGGCCTTGTACGCCCACGAGCGGTCGCTCGTTGACGAAATGAAGGACAAGCCGTTTGCCCTCATCGGGATCAACTCGGACGAACTGGAAGACGCCAAAAAAGCGGTGGAGAAAAACAAGCTCAACTGGCGCAGCTTCCAAAACTCCGGCGAAGGTCGCGCTGACATCTCGGCCGATTGGTTCGTCCAGGGCTGGCCCACCATCGTGGTCCTCGACGAAGAGGGTCGCATCCACTACCGCGGTCACGACGGCTACGCCGCCACCGACATCGCCAAAGAACTCACCGCCAAGCTCGTCAAGAAACAGGCGGAACAATCCGCCCAATAAGTCCACTGCAAGACCAACTCCAAGCGCCGGGCCCCACAGGGGTGCCGGCGCTTTTTTTGGCATCGGCCAGTGACCCGGACTTTGCCCGCTTCTACCCACGGTATGAGACTTTGGCTTGTGCCTCTCTTCCTTGGACTCGCATCCAGCGGACTCCCCCAAGGTCCCTCCACCCTCGAAATCAAAAAGACGGAACAGGTCTATCGCGTTGCGGTCACGCAAGGGCCCCATAAAACCGCCGCATATCAAGCCCAAGTGCGAGAGATCAGCCGCGTGGAGTTCCGGCGCGGTTACTACAGCCCGGAGAGGCTCTGGGGTTTCAACGGTTTCCAAGCGGCCGAGCAAGGCGGAAGGCCTGTGGCCCTCGACGATCAGGGACGCGGCCTCGTCGTCGGAACGGAAGACGAGACGGTGTACGTCATCGCTCGGCTTGGCCACCTGTACGCGCAGGGGATCTTGACGCCGCAGGCGCCTGAGCTGCATCTGCGATTGCAACGGGACCTTCCCCTGCGAGCTCGACTCTTGTTTGCCGATGGTCGCCCGGTCGTTGGGATTCGCATGCACCTGTTCGCTGACCGCCGTACCGTGAACTCGCTTTCCAAATGGATCGGATCGCGGGTGACCGATGCGCAGGGTTTTGCCCGCTGGGAGCACTTTGCGGGCTATTGGGAGAGTTCTGAGCAGCGCCAAGCGGACTGGGAACGGGGCGCAGTCACCCTGCAGGTGCCCGTCGTCGGCGGGCCGTCGATGGTATGGAAACTATCCCGCGAAGAAGGATCCCGCGGCTTCTGGGTCGGCCATGTGCGCGACCTCGGCATCTTGGAAGCCATCGGGCGGGGCCCCCGTTTGGATCTCTCTGGCGGTCAGCAGTTTGCGGTCCAGCTCGCAACGGACCCCGAGCCGAACGCCTTTCACGCCACAAACGGCGGGTCCTATCGCGTCTTGACCGAGCGCAATCAATCACTCCGCATCACGGCGATCGGCGGTGACCAAGTGCTTTGGACCCAGCAAGTGGTCGCAGGCCCAACCACAACGGGTGAGGTGGTGCGGGTCGAGCCGCTCCTTCCCGATGGATGGATACCTGTCCCTTTGCGCTTCCCGCCCGTTCAGGGAGCGGATTGGAGCGACAACCGGTCGGTACGCATCTCCTCGAGCCTGGCTCCTTTTGGCCCCCAACGGATCGTGTTTCCTTGGGCGGCCCTGGAGCAACGGACGGACTGGACCGTGTGGATTCCGGCGGGCGGTGAGGATCGGACGGGCTCGAGTCTGCTCTTTCATGCGAGCCACGGGGACGGCACCCCCATGCATGCCGTCTTGGCTGGGCCATGGACGGCGGGAGAGACGCGGCAAGTACAGTGGATTCAAGGCCATGCACCTGGAGCGATCCCGTCCGTGCCGAGCGAAACACAGCGTGAACCAGAACACGTCTTGAGTGGCGTGGTGCTGGATCACCACGGCAGCCCGGTCCCAGGGGCGCTCGTTCAAGTCCACCAAGACCTGCCCCGCGCCACGGTCGTCACCTGGGTCCCCCTGCCTGAGGAAACCTCGAGGACCTACCCAACCGACCGTGACGGTGCGTTCCAAATCTCGACTCGCAGCCATGCGCAGTCGTTTCGGCTGCAAGCTAGCGCAAACCACTTGGGGATGCCCGCCGGAATCGTTGCTCAACGTGGGGATCATCGAGTGGTGTTGCACCTGAGTTTGCCAGACGCTGGGGAAGTGCATGCTCTGGAACCTGCGACGCCCCATTTCCCGCGGGAGTTCCGCAACCATCGACTCGTTCGATGCACGGACAACGCAGGGAAAGCCCTCGTGCGTAC
>JAUHXY010000016.1 GCA_030426785.1 bacterium | reverse complement strand
ACCTACGCCGCCCAGGACCCCACCTTACGCGCCCTGTTCTTCGGCTCGGAGGGCGAGTTGGTGCAGGGCGAAACCCTGAAAGCCATGCCGGTCTTCCTGAGTCAGATTTTGCCCGTGGGCATCATCGGTTTGGTCGGCGCGGGCATGTTAGCTGCCTTCATGTCGACCCACGACACGTACCTATTGTGCTGGGCCTCGGTGTTGGTGGAAGACGTGGTCGCCCCCCTCAGCCGTAAGCCTTTGTCTCAATCGACACGGTTGTGGTTGACGCGCGGCTTCCTGGTGCTGATCGCTGCTTTCCTACTGGGTTGGAGCATGTGGTACGAGCTAGGGCAGGACTTGTGGGACTACATGGCGGTCAGTGGTGCCATTTACTTCACCGGAGCCTTCGCCGTCCTGTCCGGCGGGATTTACTGGGCCAAGGCCTCCGCCCTAGGTGCCTGGTTGGCCTTGATCGCCGGAACATGCGCGCTGTTCGGCTTGGAGCCCGTGCAGCACGCTTTCGGCGTCGCCGACCTGATCGAAGAACACGGCTGGAGTAGCGCCCACATCGGATTGGCCACCGTCATTTTGTCTCTGCTCGGCCTGTGCGTCGGGTCGCTGCTCTCCTCCCGCGGTCGACAAGCCTCGGGCACCCCGCTGCCACCCGCCTAAACCATCATGGAACCTTGGATCACTCTCTGGGGCATCGTGCTCGCCGCGACGTTGCTCTTGTACACCGGCCTCTTCCTGTGGGTGGCGGTGGGCGGACTGGCCGACATCCGCGCCATGCTGCAAAGTTTGGATCGTCAACATCGCGAGGCCGCGGAAAACTCCCGAGACGATGAGTAGTCCTGCGACCACTCCCCTCGCGGTCGTGCTCGCCGCCGGCGCGGGCACCCGCATGCGGCGCGAAGCCCCCAGCGCGGCCCTGCTGCCCGAACAGGTGCGCGCAGCGGCAGAAGGCGCAAAGGCCATGATGCCGATCCACGGCCGCCCCTTTCTGGACTACACCCTGCACGCCTTGGCGGAAGCAGGCATCCACAGGGCGATCGTCGTGCGGTCTCCTCAGCAAAGCTCGATGCAACGCTACTACGAGCAGCAAACGCGCCAACGCATGGACGTGCGATTCGCGATCCAAGCTGAAGCACGCGGCACGGCGCACGCCTTGCTCTCCGCCCGCGAAGCCGTCCAGGAACAGGCCTTCCTGCTCCTCAACGGCGACAACGGCTATCCGATCGGCGCCTTGAAGCGCCTGTCCCAATTGCCCTCCATGGGGCTGGTCGCCTTTGGAGCCGAGAGCGTGTTGCTGCAACCGAGCGCTACCGACGAGCCGGATGCGCGCCTGTGCGCCTACGCCGCGGTGCACAAGAACCCCCAAGGCGAGTTGGTCGACATCGTCGAAAAGCCCCCGGTTCCACCGGATTGGGTCAGCATGAATTGTTGGCGCATGACCCCGGAGATCTTCCGGGCCTGCGAAGCGATCGAACCGAGCCAGCGCGGAGAGTGGGAACTGCCCGATGCGGTGCGCTTTGCCATGCGCCAGCATGGGCAGTCGTTTCAGGTGGTCCCCGCCCGGGGCCCCGTGCTCGACCTCTCCTCCCGCGCCGACATCCAAGCCGTCAGCGACCTGTTGCGCGACGTCCACCTGCACCTATGAGGGTCCCCGGCCTCGAACTGCCCGCCGCAAGCAGCGAAGAGGCACGGCCCGCGCTGGGGTTCTGGCTCGATCTCGAGCGCGCCACCGCATGGCTCGGTCAGCGGGGTTTCACGCCCGCTGGCGCCCGCGCGAAAGCGAAGCTCCTGCATGGGTGTGCGTCGACCTTGCTGGCCCACGGGGAGGCTCCCGCCACGCGCGCCCAGGTGATCTATTGCCCGGGACGACTCGAAGTGTTCGGCAAACATACCGATTACGCGGGCGGTCGCAGCTTGATCGCTGCTCCCGAACTCGGCATCGCCATGCTAGCGGTGCCCCGCGAAGACGACTTCGTGCGCATTCACAGCGCGCAAGCTCCCAAGGCGTGGTCCCTGCGCTGGTCGGAGCTGCATAGCCTGCCTACGGGTTGGACCCGCTACCCCGCCACGGTGTTGTTGCGGCTCGCATCCCTGGTGCCCGCTCCGCGGCGGGGAGCGCACTTGGCCTGCGCCAGCGATCTGCCACTCGCCGCCGGAATGAGCAGTTCCAGCGCGCTCCTGACGGCCACGTTGCTCGCGTTCGTCGGCGCGAATCGATGGCAAGATCATCCCCAATGGCAACAGCACCTCCCCGACCGTGCCGCTTGGGCTTTGTGGGCGAGTTGCGTGGAAAACGGGCAGGCCTTCGGCCCGTTCCCAGGGCACTCAGGCGTCGGCACGTTTGGGGGCAGCGAAGATCACACCGCCATGTTGTGCGGCTTGCCCGGCGTGCTGCGCCAAGTTTCCTTCGGACCGCTGCGTTTTGAGCGGGACCTGTGCTTGCCGCCGGAGTGGGTCTTTTTGGTAGCGCAAAGCGGCGTATTGGCTGAGAAGACGGCGGGGGCTCAGGACGCCTACAATCACCTGGCGCAAGTGGCAGCGGACCTGCTCCGCAGCGCTCGGAAACTTGTGGCACCCAGGGAACCGGAGCCGGAACACTTGGGGGCTTTTTTGCGCTCCCGCCCTGACGCATACGACCGCCTGCGAGCCGCCCTCGATTCCGAGCTAGCTCCTTCCACCGACGGCGCTCCCCTCGAAAGCGCGCGCCGGCTGTGGCAATTCCACCAGGAAAGCGAAGTGTGGATCCCTTCCCTGCCAGCCCCGAACGGACCCGATGCTTGGGCCGCTTGGGCGCGCACGGCGGCGGAATCCACGGCCGCTGCGCACACGGGCTTGGGCAACCAAGTGCCCCAAACCCGGTGGCTGACCTCGGCTTGGTTGCAGGCGGGGGCCCGGGCGGCTTCGCCCTTCGGTGCGGGGTTCGGGGGCAGCGTGTGGGCCCTGACGACCCGCGACCAGGCCCCCAAGGTGCTCGCCCGTTTGCGAGCCATGCAAGCCCCCGACGAGGGCCTAGCCCGTGGCATCGCGGAGGCACGCGCGATCGAAATCGGCCCGAGCGCCTTCTGGCTGTGACTCCGCGCAGCTAGGGCTCCGAAGTCCAAGTCCAAGGGCCGGGCGTGTCGCTGCTCTCGAAAATCCAATCGTTGGCCCGTCCGTGCAAGAAGCGGTCGTGCACGTGCAGGCCTTCGTCGGTCACCACGATGCGCCGTTCCAACTCCGTCTTGGGTGCGCAACGGCCATCCCGGTAGGCGAGACAAGAGCGCAGCAGAACACCTCCCTCGACCGGCTGCCAACCGGGTGCCAGGTTCCAGGCGGAGTGCACGCGGGTCGAGGACGAAGCGCACCAACCCCGCCGTAGAGCGCGCCACGGCTGCACCACGGCGGCCATCCAGCCAGCACGCCGGAAGGCATTGCGAGCCAACCACCAAGAAAAGCGCAGCTCGCCGCGCGCATGCCTCCAACCGGCCCGCCAGCGCGGAAGCACGCCCACCCGGCCCGTCCAATCCCCCGCGCGATCCCAAGTGCGCATAGGATCCCCACCGCGAAACGACACGAGCCGGGCCCCCGTTTGGCGGTCGAACGCTTGCAGCAAGCCCGCACCGCGCGGACTACCGTGGGAGGCGTTGGAGCCCGGCCGTGCTGCGCGGACCCAGGCGATGACGGCTTCGTTTTCGAGCCGCGCGAGTTGTGCTTGCGGAAAGAACCGCACCACGGTCTTTGGAAGCGGCGTCGGCTGCGACGCCCAACCCTGTTGCTCGATCCAAGCCAAGTCCGGCAGAGCACGGGCCATCCATGCGCTGTGACCCGCCCAAAAGGTCGGGCATTGGTAGGAGCGCTGGCGACCCTGGCCAGGTTCATGGCTCTGGGGTTGCCCCGCCGGGGTCACGTGTCGCGCCCAGGCTTCCGCGGCACGCCAAGCCAAGGCTCCCCAGTCCGGCCGTTCGAAGCAGCGCGCACCGCGGGCCAACGCGAACACGTCGAAGGGGTGGCTCGCGACTTCGTACTCCGCACCGTGGTACCAGGGTTTGGCCTCGATGGCCGCTAGTTTGATCCCGTCGGGTGCATACAGCGCCGCTAGGAACTCCAACTGGGCTTCGAATCCCTCGCGCCAGCGGGTCTCTGCCGGATCCTGGCCGATGCGCTCCAAAGCAAACAAGGCGAACGCGCTGACCCGTGACTGGTAGAAGCTCGAAACATCGGTCGCACCGGGATGGGGCTCACCCGCTTCCACGCCCTCCTGCGGATGGCCGTGGTAGGCAAAACTGCCGTCGGCGTGCATGACCTGCTGCAACGCGGTCACCCCCTCGACCGTTGCATAGCGCAGCACTTCGTGTCCGCTGCGGCGCCAAGCTTGCGCAACTCCGGTCAAGGCCCAGGCTTGTTGCGCGGGGATCGGCTTGTCGAACGCCGCGTAGCGCAGGTAGGTTTGCGCGTGCAACACGCAGGCGCGGGTGAGCAGGCTCTGCACTCCGGGCGCAAGCCGATCTTGCGCAAGTTCGAGAAAGTCCGCCAACGCATCCGAACAGGCGCCGCCGTCGATCACGTTGTTGCTGCAGTTGAAGGGATCGTGCCGGCCAGGACGGAAGGTCCAACAGGTGCTGTCCCCTTCCCGCTCGAGCCGACCCGCGAGGCGCAACGCCTGCTCTTCCGCCACCGGCAACCAATCCTCTGCGGGAGCAAGCCCCTGCCGTACGAGTTCGCAGGCCAAGACCACCAAGCCAGCATTTTTTCCCGTGTGTTCGATGCCGTGCTCGGGACACAGCAACACGCCTTGCGCGGTGCGCTGCTCTTTCATCCACGTGGCCACCCGTTGGACCACCGCGGCGAGCTCTGCCACGCTTTCCATCAGCCGCGCATTTCCTGCACCAGACGGCCCATCAAACGTTCCACTTCGTGGTCGGCTTCGACGATCGAGCGTAAGGACGCTCCCAGCGCCTGGCGTTGCGCCGCAGAGGTCGACCAGAAAGCTTGGATGCGATCCGCCAAGGCCTCCGCTTGACCGGCGGGAAAGGTCATCGCCTGGATGGTTTCCGCGTCCAAGTCCGTCCATAGGGGCGGGTAGGCCTCGCCCGAAGCGACCACCGGCAGGCCGGAAGCCATCGCTTCGAGCACGACTTTGTCGACGCTTCCCGTGCGGCTCGTCGAGAGCAACAGGTCCGCCTGCGCATAACGCGCGGGGATCTGGCGATACGGCACCATGCCCGCCCAGTCCACCTGCAGCGCCACGCCCAAAACCTCGGCTTCGTGCAAAACATGGCGCGAGTAGTTCAGATCGGCTTGGACCAAACCATCGCCGATCCACTGCAGCGTGCAGTCGAGTCCGCGTTCGCGCAGCTTGGCCATGGCCTGCAGGGCCGTGATGGGATCTTTGGAGGGTGTCAGACGCCCGACGCTGAGAAGTCGCGGGCCACCTTGCGCTTCCCGCGCCGTCGTCAGGGGAAAGTGTTCCAGGTCGATACCGTGTCCCGTGACGACCTTCTTGGGCGTGTCCAGCCGCAGCGAAACATCCGAAGCCGTGAAGATCTTATCGACGACCCGTGCGGCGCGCTCCAAGCGCGCATCGACCCCTTTGTGCGTGTACCACAGAAAGTTGTGCCCCCCATGCTTGCGCACGATCGGGTCCGCCAAAGTGGCGTAGCGCGGCACCATGTGGGCTAACACCGCGGTGAAGCCCTGTTCGGCGAAGGCCTGCCGCAGGTAACTGCGAAAGCGCAGCCACCGGCGCAACCGCCCCTTGCGCCCAATCTCTTTGATCTCCACGTTGGCGGGCAGCGTTCCGCGATGACCGACTTCGAGCGCGAGCACTTGCAGGCGCTCCACGTTTTTGGCTAGGCCTTCCACCCAGCGCGGAACGAACCCGAGGACGTTGTCGTCGACGTCGTAGACCTGGGTGACAAAAACGAGCTTCATAGGGTCAACGGTGGCTGGCCGGCGAGGCGACGCAAACCGTTGGCGTACACCGCGAGCGCGCGAGAGTAGGCAAAGGGCTGCACGGATTCCAGCGCGGCCTGACCCATGGTTTTACGGGCCGGTTCGTCTTCCAAGACCTTCTCCAAGGCCAAGACGAGACTCGGCACATCAAAGCCGCATAAGCGCCCGGCCCCACCATCGGCTAGGAGCTCCTCCATCACCCCCACCGGCGTAGAAACGCACGGCACGCCGCAGGCCATGGCCTCGACCGTGAAGCGCGGGCCGCCCTCGCAGGTGGAAGCGCAGACCACCACGCGGCTGGAACGGTACAAGCGCGCCAAATCGTCCGGGGAGTCGACCCATTCGATCCAGCGCGTGGCGAGCCCCGATCGCTCGGCCTTTGCCTTCCAAGCGTCCCGTTCGGGCCCCTTGCCGACGAATAAGGCGCGGTAAAAGTGACCATGACTTTTGCAGACGCGCAGGGCGTCCAAGAGTCGATCGATGCCCTTGTTCGGCACCATGCGGCCCACGAAGATCAGGTCGTACGTTTCCTCCAGGCGACCGCCGTCGGGGCGAAAGATAGAAAAGTCGATGTACTGGGACGGCAACACCACGATGCGTTCGGGGTCGACGGACCAGGAGCGCAACAGGCGCGGCATCGGACCATGGTTGACGACCCGGAACGCGGTCACCTTGTTTTTGGCCCAAGCCACGTACGCGCGCGCCAATCCGCGTTCGAACCGCTCGCCCCAGGACTCCGCCACGGGCTCTCCCGGGATGTGGTGCAGCTCCGACACCCAGGGCACGCCAGCGCGTTTGGCCAAGCGATAGGCTGCCCGGCCGCCCGCAAAGCGTCCGTAGTCATGGCTGACGATCAGGTCGTGGCCGTGGGCTTGCATGAGCTCGCGCCCCTTACGCAGCACGAAGCCCTTTTGACGGCTAGCGGGCACGTGGGCCGGGTGAAAGTTCACGTTGCCATGAATCTGCGTCACGCGCACCGGCCCAGCGGGCTTGGGGACCAGCACGTCGATGCGCTCGAAGTATCGCGAGAACTCCGCCTGCATCGAATAAAACGGCCCGCGCTCTCCCACGACGATCTGGCGATCTCCACTGATCATCAGAAGGTTCATGGGCGCCCCCCACGTACGTCCAGGTAGACGTCGATCAGCCGTTGGGTTAAGGCCTCCGCGCTGTGGCGGCTCAGCGCCAGCTCGCGCGCCCTTTGACCCAGGCGGGTGCGACGTTCCTCGTCTTCCACCATCCAGCGCAAGCCTTCGGCGAGCGCTCCCGTGTCCGCGCCCAGCCAACCGGTCCGACCGGGCTGCACGAATTCGGGCACGCCGCCCACGGGCGTCGCCACGGCGGGGGCGCCCACCGCCCCGGCTTCGATCAAGGCGATGGGGAGACCCTCGTGGCGCGAAGCGGAGAGGACGAGATCGAGAGCGGGTAACACGTCCACCATATTCCCCCAGGCACCCGCCAGGTGCACGTTCGCTTTCGCCGCCGGAGGCATGCATTCCCGCTCCCGTTCCAAGGCCGCTCGCTCGGGACCATCCCCGATGAAAATCAGGTGCACAGGACGAGGCGTGGCCGCCTGCAGTGCGGGCCAAGCCGCCCGAAACGCGCGCAGGGCTCCCACCGGGTTTTTGATCGGTGCCAAACGTCCTAGGACACCGATGCACAGGGCTTCGCGGGGCAAATCCAGCACTTCGGCTAGTCGCACTGGGCGCCGTCGTTGCGGCTCCGCCGCGCTCACGAGGGGCTCCAATTCCGACCCGGCATACACCACCCGCAAGCGATCGCGGGTGGTGACCCCAAAGGCCACCAACTCCCGCGCGGTCGCTTGGCTGACCGCGAGCAAGGCTTGCGTCCGCCGGGCCATGCGGCGCTCCAGGGTGGCGATCCCGCGGGCCTTGGCCCTCCCGTAATGCCCCATCAACACGTGGCCGTGAAAGGTATGCACGCTGGGGATCCCCATGCCTTGCGCTACCCGTCGCCCCAGCCAACCGGCTTTCGAGGTGTGCGTGTGCACCAGGTCGGGGCGCTCCTCCAAGAACTGCTCCCGCAAGAAGCGCTGCGCACGCCAATCCTGACGGAGGTGCAACGGACGTGCCAAAGTCGGCACATCGACGACGCGCACGCCCCGGCTGCGCAGGACATCGCGTAGATCGCCCTCCCCTGGCTCGGGCTCGCCCGCGTAGACCGTCACCCGCAGGCCGCGCTCGATCAGCCGCGGGTCACTGGCCAGAACCTGCCGCGCGGGACCGCCGAGGTTGAGGCGCGTCAGGATGCGGGCGATGTGCATGGGTGCGAGGGACAGAGGGTTCGTCTGCTTGGGGATGCCGCCTCCAGGTATCCCGGACGATGGCCTGCAAGCTCCACGGGTTTTGTACCAAACCCAAGCTCTGGGCGCGGCGCAAGTCGGGCACCCGGTGCATCACTTCTTCAAAACTCTGACCCAATTCGGTGCTGGGCTCGATCGCGGGAAGCTCGCGAGCGACTTGACCGGCCTCACGCTGGACCGCCCGCGCCAAATCCGCGATCGTCGTGACGGCGGTCCCGCCCAGATTGAGGGGCCCGCGCAACGCCGCCCACTCGGGCCGTTCGAGCAGCACGAGCCTCGCTAGGTCAACGGCGACCGCGCGCACGTGGCCAAAGGTGCGTACCTGGGTACCGCTCGAGTACACGGGAGGTGCTTCCCCCCGGCGGACCGCTTCGATGAAGCGCGGCAGCACCATGCCGCTTCGAGCTTGTTGGCCCGGCCCGACCACGTTGAAAAGCCGCAGGTGCACGGCTCCCAAGCCAGCCGCATCGAAGGCGAGCTCGCTTTCGCGTTTCGAAGTCGCGTAGGCGAACCGTCCCCGCCCCCAGCGAGGATCCCCAGGACCCAACACAGCGCTCGTCTCCGACAGGGGTTGTTGGGACGGCAGGTACACCTCGCTGGAAGAAGCGCACCACCAGCGGCAAGGCGCACCCTGAGATCGCGCCGAATGCCATGCGATCGCGGCTCGGGCCATGGCCAATTGCTGCTCGCGGCAAGCCTCGGGGTTCTGCAATACGGTGCGTACGCCTACCGTGCCGGCGAGGTGCAGCACGGCATCGACGCGGGGCCATGCCCGGCTGGCGGCCTCCCATGCGGCCAACTCCCGCGCATCCCCGCGGTGGAATTGGAACGCCTCGTGATCCGCAGGCAAACCGTCGCGCCGGCCACTGGACAGATCGTCGAGCACGCTCACGCGCGCCCCCCGGTCCAAGAGCTCGGCCACCACGTGCCGACCGATGAAACCCGCGCCTCCGGTGATCAGGACGGTGGCAGGGCTCGCAGCAGAAGGGGCAGACATGGGAGAACGGCAGGAGAGACAGGGGACCAGTCTAGACGCGCTCCGTTCCGGATTCTTCCGAAAGGTTAGATCCCTTCCTCAGCGGGAATCGGTGGGCAACCTAGACCAACCGTTCGTAGAGGCGCAGGTGGGCCGCCGCCTCCTCGCGCACCGTCGGGAAGGCCTGGGCCCGTGCCAGCCCGCCTTCAACCAGAGCCTCGCGCAAGGCCCCGTCGCGCTGCAGGCGGCTCATCTGCCGGGCTAACTCCGAGGAGCTCTCGAACAGTAGCCCATCGACCCCGTCCTCGATCAAGGCGCGATTGCCTTCGTTGGCACGGGCCAACACGGGCACCCCCGCGCACTGGGCCTCAAGAATCGTGTTGCTGGCCCCTTCTGATTCAGAGGTGTTCAACACCACATCGGATTCACGATAGCAGGCTCCCATGCGCTCCCACGGCATGGGGCCACACCAACGGGCGTGAGGAAAGTGCTCCATGCGATCGAGCAACTCGCCGGCGTAGTCGTCTTCGAGCACTGGACCGATCAACGCCAACTCCCATTCCGGCTCGTCGACCTGCCGCAGACGCTGCGCTTCGAGGGCTAGGTGCGGAGCCTTGACGCGCCGCAACCCCGCGGGCAACAACACCACGAACGCATCCTCTTCGAACCCGTTCAGCACGCGGAAGCGATAGGGCTGGTCACCGATCCAAATCGCTTGCGGGATCACTTCGGCCGCCTGCAAAGCCATGCCGCTGATCTGGCGCACCGCGTGCAATTGCTCGGTGGTCAGGGCCACGACCCCGTCCGCCCGCGCGAGGTGCGCCAACACGTGAGAACGACGCTCGGGATCCAAGAGGTCGATGTTGCCGTCGGTGCCGGTCAAGGTCAGCACCACCGGAACGCCCCAGGACTCCGCTAAGCGCACGGCTACGGGCCCCGTGCGCGAAAGGTTGAAACCATGCACGAGATCGGGTCGCGTCAGGGTTTCGTCCGGCGCAGGGCGCCCGTCGGGCAACAACAACGTGGCTTGGTGCCCTAACTCCCGCAACCCGGCGACTAAGCGGGCCATGGCGGTTACGTTGCCTCCGGGCACGTCCGGGGCGTAGGGACTGAGCAGGGCCACGTGCATCCCCCGTAGCCTAGGGTCTACCCGGCGAGCACGAATTTCCGCGCCGGAAAAATTCTGGGACCTTTCACGGAAAGCGCCTGGCGTTTGGAATGCGCCCCCTCGCCGAAACCTGCGGAGCGAAGGCTGCGCGACTCGCTAGCAAGGGTCGTGTCCCTCGATTCGCATCCCTCCATGTAGGGCCCTGGCCCGCAGCCCCTATTCGAAGAGCGACAAGTGATACAGGTTCAAAGCCGTATACGCTCCGGCCGCGATCCACAGCCCGACCCGCGCCAGCCAAAAGTTCTTGTGCTGCACGAGCACGAGCAACGCCAGCGTGATCATGAGCCCCTTGGCGGCGACAAACCCGTGCCTTCCCGTTCGCAGCAGCTCCTGCGCGAAGGGATTCAGCTCGATGCCCCCCGACTGCAGGTGCACCAGGGTGAAGAAGCTATCCCCGGTATTCATCAACGCCACCCAGATCGCGGCGAGCAGAATGCCGAGGCCGTAGCGATCCACGTAGGAGCCTTCCCGCTCCCAATCCCGTCGCATCGCGCGCCGTTGGCCTTTGCCAAACGTGTACTTCGAAAAGCGAGGGGTCGGCTGCTGACGGCGATCCGCCCCACGGGCGACGTGGGACGCAAACGAGTCTTCAGCGGCGGCGGGCACTTCCATGGCAGAGGGGGACGCCCCGGAAGGCGACGCAGCGCTGGTGGTATCGGCCGATGGCTCCTCAGCGCTGCAATCCTCGGCGCCGCCAGCACGCGGTCCGTCCCGTTTGGGGTCAAGGGGCTCTTCGGAGTCTCGCATCGGTTCGCCTACCAGCTCGGAGGTTGGAAATCTTTGCGCAGCTGCATCAACAAGGTGGTCGCGTAGGCTCCCGGAGGCAAGCGGAAGGCGAGCCAAGCCCCACCCGGTTCCCAGTCGATGGCGACCTCTTCCACCGCGACCAGCATAGGCCGACGAGAGCCGCGCGGCCGATCGGGATCGGCGGGAGCGTCCTTCTGAAAACACGCCTCGGACCAATCTGCAGCCTGCAAGGTGGCCCGCTCCCACTCGCGCGCGCGGTCGCGGCTTTGATTCATGGAAGGGCCGAACAACGGCCCGAGCGGCGCGTCCCCCGCGGGGAAGGCCGCTTCGGCACCCGACGCAATGGGTTGATCGCGCTCGCCCACCCGGCCCAGGCAATCGCCGGGGAGCGGGGGTCCGAACAGCGCGTCAGCCTGCGCGCGCAACAGCAACCATTGATCGAACAACGCGCTCTGCGCAGCCTGCATGGCGAAGCGCCGCTCGGCGCGCGGAATGCGCTGTACCACGCCGCTCCAGGCGGTGGGCCAGGGTTCCTTCGCGAGCGCTGCCAGGGCTGCCGGCCACCCCTCCTCCACCCATGCGGAAGGCGCCTTCGCCGGCGTCTCCCCCGCCAACCACTGGCCCCAACTCGGCGGTTCGGCCCGGTCTCGGGGTATCTGCGTTTGCCCGTAGGCCTCCAAAGCTGCCTCGGCATCTTGCAGCCAGAGAGCACGGCCGAAACGCGCGTTGGCGCCCGACGCCCCGTAGCGCTGCTCGCCAAACAGGTTGGGCAGACCGCGGTGTTGGAGCGCATCGAGCACCCGCTCTAGGTCGTCCCGCCGCGCCGGGTCCAGCCCGTGGAGGAAGAGGGCAAAGCGGTTGCCAGCGTGTTCCCCGCGACGCAGCTTGCGACGGTCGTAGCCCCATTCCAGCACCTGCAAGTGCGTGCTGTGCAAGCGTTGGAGCTTCTCGGCCTGCCCCCCCTGGATCGAAACCCACTGACGCGTCACCGCGCGCTTGTCCTTGCGCCCACTCACGCCCGCGCGCCGTACCGGGACGCCTAGGGCTTGGCACAGGATGCGCACAGCGCGTGGCGTGGTGAGATCGCGCTTTTCGATGTGCACGTGCAAGTGCTCGCCCTCGCCCGCTGGAGGCTGGACGCGTTCCTCGAACACCCGGAAGTGTTCGGGGTCCTGGCGAATGGTGAACTCGAGGGGTGCGACCTCGGGTGCCACGTACCAACCGTGAGCCCTCACGGCTGTTCGTAGGCACCGTGCGCCGGCACCTCATCCACGCAGTGGCCCGCGAGCACAGCGGCGTAGACCCGCAACGTGCTCTCGACCATGGCATCCAGTGAGAATTCGCTCGCGACACGCTGCGCTCCAGCGAGGCCGTAGCGGCGACGCAAGGCGGGGTCCGCGGTCCAAGCGAGCAAAGCCTGTCCCAACGCAGGAGCATCCTCCACGGGCACCAACTCGCCGGTTTCGCCGGCCACGACCACCTCGGGTATGGCCGAAACGTTGGTGGATAACACGGGCAAATCCGCCGCCATGGCTTCCAAGAACACGAGTCCCAAGCCCTCCCAGCGACTGGGCATGACAAACGCATCGCTGCCGGCCAACAGCGCGGGCACATCGCGCCGGATGCCAGCGAGCACGCAGGAACCATCCGCGAGCAGCCCACGCTCTTGGGCCCAGCCCGTGACCCGGGCGCGGCCATCCCCGAACGGATCGTCCCCCACCAAGAGCAAGCGCAACGCAGGCAGCTCTTCGGCACGGCGATCGCGGGCCCACGCGAGCGCTTCCAGGAGCACGTCGTGAGCCTTTTGCGGGGCTAGTCGCGCCACGCAAACGAAGACCACGTCGTCCGGCCCCCAGCCGAATTCCGCGCGTAGCGCGGCGCGGTGTCTGGCCCTTTGCGCGGCAGCGTTTGCGAAGGGCGTTCCATCGATCCCGTAGCGAATCACCACCATGCGCTCAGGGCGCAAGCGGCCTTTGTCCTGCATGTAGCGCTTGACGTGCTCCGACAAAACGATGGTCTGCGCCGGCAGGCGGCCGACCCAACCGTGCAGGCGCGCGACCCACGGCTTGCGCAGGGCGTGTTCGTCGTTGTGCTTGCCGCTGACGAGGCGCTTGCGCTGGCCCCACAAAGTTGCGGCGATCGCCCCCACCAAGTCGGCGCGCAGGAGATGGGTGTGCACCAAGTCGCACCAGCGCAGGGGTTCCCGCAAGCGCCACAGCGCCCCCAACGAGCGCCCGACGCAGTGAATGGACTCGGCCCCCGCCGCACGAAAGTCAGGCTCCAACGTGCCCTGACCTAAGAGGTACACGACCCGCACGCTGTGCCCGCGCGCGACTTGCCCGCGCACTTGGGACAGGATGTGCATCTCGGCGCCGCCCACGTCGGCGGTGGTGATGAGGTGCAGGATCTTCACGCGATCTCAGCGTACACGGCCAGGGTGCGTCGCACCATTTCCTCCACCGAGTAGTGCGCCCGCACGTGTTCGCGGGCACGCTCCCCCATAGCTTTCCGCTCGGCGGGCGTGCACTGCGCGAGTTCCTCCAAACCCGCTCGCAACGCCGGAACACCAATCTCGCGGGTCAGGATCCCGACGCGCGCGTCCCGCTCGTTGGAGCCACCCAACGCGTCGCGGGCCCCGTCGACGGGATGTGCCACGACCGGCAAACCGCTCGCCATCGCTTCGAGCACCACGTAGGGCATGCCTTCCCAACGGGACGGCAGCACGAGGGCTTGCACGCTCGCCAGGATGCGCGGGACGTCGTTGCGAGCACCGCTGAACACCACGCGCTCCGCGACCCCGAGCCGTTGGGCCGCGGCCCGATAGGGTTCCCCATCGCCGGGCCCCACGCACAGGAGCTGCCAAGTGTCGAGCGGGCTCGTGTCGCTAGCGAGCCCGGTGCCCGCCAACGCCTGGATCGCAAGATCGTGCCCTTTCGCCGCATACACCAGCCCGACCAGCACCATGGTAGGCCGCTCGGGATCTAGGCCCAGCTCGGCCAGGTCCAGCGGTTCCGCCTGCGCGTAAGCCCGTGCATCGATGCCGTTGGGCACGACGCGCAAGCGCGCTGGGTCTAAGACGCCAGATGCTCGCAGGGTCTCTGCTTCCCCCTCGCTGACAGCGATCATGCGATCGGTGGTGCGCGCCAAGGAGGTTTCGATGCGCCGGAACAGGGCGCGCTTGAGGGGCGAAAATAGCTCGGCAAACAAAAACGCCATCGTGTGGGGCGTGTGGACCCGCTTTCCGATGCCCGTGGCAAGGCTCGCCCGGCGTGCGAGCACCCCGGCCTTCGAGCTATGGCTATGCACGATGGCGGGTTGGTGTTTTGCGAGCAAGCGTCGCAAGGCCCGGGCATGCTTCCAGTCGGTCGCCGGCCGAATCGAGCGCAGCATGTCGAGGCGCTCGACCAACACGCCCCCTTGACGCAGAAGCTCAAAGTCTTCCAACATGCCCGGATCGCGCAACCCAGCAGCGACCACCCCGACCGACTCCCCCGCTCGTGCCTGGCCCAGGGCTAAGTCCACCAGGTGGCGTCGCGTGCCCCCGATGGTGCACTCCATGACGTGCATGATACGCAAGGGGCTTTTAGTAGGCGCCGGTGCCACGCACCACGGCGATGACGGTGAGCGCCATGATGACGGCGTCGAGCAGAATCGACTGATTCTCGATGTAGTAGATGTCGTAGTCGAGGTTGTCGTGGATGGCGTACTGGCGTGCGTAGGAGATCTGCCACAACCCGGTGATGCCCGGCTTGACCGTTAGACGCTCGCGATGGCGTCGGTCGTAGCGCTCCACGATGAAGGGCATTTCCGGACGCGGCCCCACCAGACTCATGTCCCCGCGCCATACGTTCCAGAAATTGGGCAGCTCATCCAGACTGTACCGGCGCAGGTAGCGGCCAAAGCGCGTCACGCGCGGGTCCGAATCGTGGCTAGGGGCTTCTTCGTCGCCGCAGTTGTGCACGTACATGGTGCGGAACTTGGCGATGCGGAAGGGTTGGCCGTCTTTGCCGATGCGGGTCTGCCAGAAGAGCACGGGGCCTTTGGAGTCGAGTTTGACCAAGAGGGCCAACAACGCGAACAGCGGCAATCCGAGCAGCAGCACGATCGTCGAGCCGACGATGTCCGTGACGCGCTTGCCGAACCGCTGGAACCAAGAGGCGTGCGGGTGGCTCGGCGAGATCAGGGGGGTGGCGTCCAGGTTGGACACGCGCACCCGGCCCGTATCGAAGAAGCGGTAGAAGCGGGGCACCAAGGAATACTCCACGCCGGAGACTTCCAACTGTTCCACCAAGGCCTCGATGCGCGAGGAGGGATCCTCCGGCCGCGCCACGATCACCTCGCCCACCTCGTACTCGACGATCAACCGCTCGAGGTCGTCCGGCGTCCCCAGGATGCGGGAACGACCGATCTGCGAGCCGACGCGGCCTTCGTCTTCATCCACAAAGCCGACCAGGTTCAACCCTAGGGTCGGCATGAGCAAGAACTTGCGTTGCAAGGTGCGCGCCGTGGGACCGGCCCCGACGATCAGCAGGTTGCGGTGACCCCAGCCGCGCTTGTGCGCCCGTTGGATCAAACGGAACGAGAAGAAGCGCCCCACCATCATCGTGGCGTAGATGAACAGGAAGGCCATCAACAGCGTGACCCGGGAGATCAGGCTTGGGTCCACGTTGAGCGCTAGGCGTTCGTGCAAGAAAACCAAGTAGCGGAAGGGCCCGTCGGCTTTGATCTGGGTCGGGGTCAAGAAGACCAGCAGGATCGACACCAAAAGGAACGCCACAAAGGTGGCTTTGGTAACCGCGTAGAACTCCTTGACGTTCAGCAGGCTCTTGATCGGGTGGTACAACCCGAATTGATAGAAGCACACCAAGCAGACCGCTGCGGTGATCGAAAACGCTTCGAAGTAGTAGGTCAGCGGCGTTTGGAATTGAGCCGGCGCGAAGTGCTCGCGCAACGCCCAGGCCCCCAAGCAGGAAAACACCACCAGGGCCAAGTCCACGACGACCTGCGCGCACATCGCGACTTCCGCGAAGTGCCGCCGCAGGAACCCACCGCTTTTGGTGGGTCGCAACGCCCGAACTTGCGCTTCCTTTTCCGACATTCGTTCGGTTGTCGGTACTTCGGAGGCCTGAGAGTGAGCCATACCCTGCAATGCTACCCGGAAATGAGGCCGGAGCCAGCGGGGAAGCCGAAGGGGAATCCGGCCCCCGGAGGTCCCGAATCTGGGCAAGCGGTCAACAGGCTTTCGGCGGGCACGCTCGCCAAGCGCGCGAAGTGGGCTTGGAACTCGGCCTGAGAGCCCGCTCCCGCTCGATCCGTCACGATCTTAAAGGCGGCATAAGGAACGCCTGCGCGTGCGCATACCGCCCCGACGGCCGCAACTTCCATATCGGCCACCAGCGTGCCGGAAAATGCGCGGCGCAGCTTGCGCCGGGCCCAAGTGCTCATCACCGGGCGATCACCACTCAGAATGAGACCTTCCTTTCCCGGACAGAGCCCGAGCCAATGCTTGCGCCACGCGGAGTGTGTTTCCGTCTCCCGGCCGGCGCGAACCGCCAAATCCACTTGGCGCGCTCCGCGAGCGTGCACTCTATCGCCGATGTTCAGATCACGGCTCACCGCCCCGGCGGTACCCACCACCAAGACCCCAGCGACCCCTTGGGCCAGGAGCGCGCTGGTGGCCTGAGCCGCCGCGACTTTTCCAACGCCCGCGAGCGCCAAGCACAACCCCGGAGCAGGCCCGTTCCACAGGGGCACTCCCCAAACCGGTGCCATGGGTTGGGCCCGCTCGCTCAGCGGGGCGAGTTCTTCGGGCAAGGCGGCGAGAATGCCGAGTCGAGCAGCGCTGGATTCTTTCGACGTCACGGGAATCCTGGAAAGCCCTCCTGGATCGTTCGGTGAGCCCCTGTCCTCAGAGACCCCGCGCAGGGTATCCTCTTCGCCCGCTTGGAACAGCCCGGGCTACCCGCAAGCGCCCGGGCCACCCTCTCCCCGTCCCCCATGAACATCGCGATCACCGGAGCCACCGGCTTCATCGGCCAATACCTCGTCCGGCGGGCCCTTGCCGATGGGCACACCTGCCGCGTCCTTTGCCGCCCCGGGCGTGAGTCGGCCCTGCCCGTCCCCGTGGATACGCCCGGGCTTGAGGTCCACATCGGCGACCTGACGAACACCCAGTCCTTGGAGGGTTTCCTCGACGACACCCAGTACTTGGTGCACCTCGCCAGCGCGCACGACCACTTCGAGGAGAGCCACATGCAAGCGGTCAACGTGCAGGGCACCGAAAACCTGGTGGCCGAAGCCCGACGCAACGGGCGGGAAGACCTGATGTTCGTGGTGGTCTCCTCGGCGGTCATCGGGGTGCCGGTCTACAGCTACTACCGCGATTCCAAGCGCGTGCAGGAAAAGATCGTGCGTGGCTCGGGCCTCAAGTGGGCCTCCTTCCGTCCGACCCTGGTTTACGGACGCCACGACTACCGCCACACGGCGCCCTTGTTGCGCAAGTGCGGGGCCGAGAAAGGTACCTTTTGGATCTACCACGAGGGCCTTTCCAAGATCAATCCCGTCCACATCGAGGACGTGGTCGACGCGATCGTGCGCATCTTCACCTACGAGAAGGCTCACGAAGACTTCCGCGTGTTCGAGATCGCCGGCCCCGAAGGGATCGCGTTCAACGATTTCATCGATCTGACCATCGAGGCGACCGGCGGTGGCGTCAAGCGGCGCAACATCCCGCGCCGCTGGGTGCAGCGAGCGCTCTTCTTGAAGGGGCTCTTCAAGGACGTGACCAAAGAACGCCGGGGAGCGGGCTACTTCTCCCTGCATCACGATCACGACATCACGCCCGCCCGGGAAGAATTGGAGTGGGAACCGCGCCCATTCTCCGAGGGCATTCGCGAAGTCGCGGAGGGCGATTGGTGGCGCGAAGAAGGCGCTTCCAGCGGCCAAGCGCAACGATTCGGCCAAGGCGGGGTATGATCCTGCCTGGACCGTGGCTCGTCCGTGCCCGCGGAACGAGCTGCCGGTTCTCCATCTGAGCACGCGACCCACGCCGGAAATCTCCAGTTCCGGTGCCTCCCGTCTCGCTGAGGGACAACCAGGCTTCGAAGTGAGCATCTTGCCGGATGCCAACGCCTGGGCCCGAGGACCCGCGATAGCTTGATGGGTCGAGTCGCTACCAAGGCTCGGCTTCTCTCTATCCCTCTGCCATTTCGCGGCACCGTCCGCGATCGAAACGTATCGACACCCCCCGCCCGATGAAACACACTCCTTGGCTCGCAACCCTCTTGGCCGCGGCCGTCCTGACCCCCTCTTGCGCCCAGCTCGAAGATCACTACGACAACGACTGGGGAACGCGGCAACCCGCCGCCGATGACAGCGGCGACCATGACGGGGCCGACGGCGGAGATGCCGAGTTCGTCGTGGAAACGCACGAAGCCGACGCAAGCGATGCGGATGCGACCGACGCGGTCGAGCTGGATTATCGTTCCACCACCAAGGCGATCCCGACCGGCAAGGCTTCGACCAGCGCCCTCTTGCTCACGAAGTCCTTGCCCCAAGAGGTCTGGAAGAACACCGAATTCTCGTACACCTTGGCGGTGAAAAACCTGACCAAGAACGATCTGGACAACGTGTTTGTGGAGGAGCGTCTGCCGGCATCCCTGCAGGCCCTGGGCGCCGAGCCCGAAATGCTGACCCACGAAGGCGGTAAGCTGGTTTGGAACCTGGGCACTTTGGCCTCCGGCGAAGAGGCCGCGATCACCGTGCGCGCCAAAGCCACCGAAGACGGATTGTCCGAGAGTTTTGCGATCGCGTCCTACGAAAGCGCGCTGCAAGGCGAGGTGCGCGTGGTCTCCCCCAACGTGTCCTTGACCATGTCCGGCCCCGAAACGGTCGCCCCCGGCGAGCCCTTCGACCTGACCTTCCAGCTGAACAACAGCGGTACGGGTGCGGCGCGCAACGTGGAAGTGCTCGCCAAACTGCCCGAAGGTTTGGAAACCCTGGACGGTTCCCGTGAAGCGACCCTGCGGGTTGCGGAATTGGGTGCCGGCCAAAGCCGCTCCATGACGCTGCAAGCCAAAGCCACCAAGCCGGGCGGCTTTGCCGCGACGGCGGAAGCTTCCATGCCGGGCGGCTCCAAGGTCTCCGCGCAAACCGCCGCGATCCAGTCCCAAGAAACCCGTTTGGCGCTCAGCTCCAAGTCCTCCAGCAAGTTCTTCCTGGGCTCCCCCGCCAAGGTGGAATACACCGTCACCAACATCGGCCAAACCACGGCGGAAGACGTTCACTTGCGTCAAGTCATCCCGGCTGGCCTGGAGCTGGTGCGCTCCTCGGTCTCCGCGGAACAAGCCGATGGAGTCGCTACCTTCGCGCTAGGCGACATGGCCTCCGGCGAAAGCCAAGTGGTCACCGTGCACTGGATGGCCTCGGAAACGGGCGAGTTGGATCTGAAGGCGACCGCGCAAGCGACCAAAGGTTCCGAAGCCAGCGCCACTTCGTCGGTCAGCGTCGAAGGCTTGGCGGCTCTGGCCTTCTCCCTGGAGGACCTGCAGGATCCGGTGCCCGTGGGCGAGTCCCTGACCTACCACGTGAAGGTGCACAACCAAGGCACGGCTGCTGGCGGAAACATCGCGGTCGAGATCACCCTCGACGATGGCATGGAACTGGTGCGTGCTGCTGGTCCCACCAACGGCAAGGCGGAAGGGAACAAGATCACGTTCCAAGCCTTGGACAGCTTGGAGCCGGACGCTACCGCCACCTGGCGCTTGGTCATCAAGAGCCGCAAGGTCGGCGACCTGCGCTTGAAGGCCGCCGTGACCTCTGACCGGCTGAAGACGCCGGTCAAGGTGGAAGAGTCGACGCAGTTCTACGAGTAGGACCTGAGCCTGCCGGAGGCAGGCCGAGCAGACCTCCCCGCACGCCTTCGCGCGGGTTGGGACAGAGAAGATCACGGCCCGGGTCCTCGGACTCGGGCCGCGGTCTTTGGGCCCTTCCTAGCGCCCGCTGGAAACGCGGGCGCCGTCGGGACCCGTGCCTAGGCGTTGCCGCGCAGTTGGTCGAGAATCGCCGGGTTTTCGATCGTGGTCAGGTCTTGATCCCGTTCTCTACCGGCGGCGATATCGCGCAACAGGCGCCGCATGATCTTGCCGCTACGGGTCTTGGGCAGCGCATCGGTCAAGCGAATCTCCGCCGGGCGGGCCAGCTTGCCGATCTCGGTGGCCACGTGCTCCATCAACTCGTTGGTCACCGATTGATTTTCGGTCACTCCACCGGCAGGGATCACGAACGCGACGATGGCCTCGCCGGTCAGATCATCGGGGCGCCCGACCACCGCGGCTTCCACCACTTTCGGGTGGCTCACCAACGCGCTCTCCACCTCCATGGTGGAAAGTCGGTGGCCGCTCACGTTGATCACGTCGTCCACTCGCCCGAGGATCCAGAAGTAGCCGTCCGGGTCACGTCGTGCGCCATCCCCGGGGAAGTACATCATGCGATCAGGCCACTTCGACCAGTACGTGTCCCGGAAGCGCTGCTCGTCCCCCCAAATGCCGCGCAGCATGGACGGCCACGGCTTGCGGATGGCGAGCAAGCCCCCTTGGTCTGCCCCGAGCTCCTTGCCAGCGCTATCCAAAATGGCCGCATCGACCCCAAAGAAGGGCATGCAAGCGCTACCCGGTTTGGTGGCCGTCACGCCGGGCAACGGCGTCAGCATGATGCCGCCGGTTTCGGTTTGCCACCAGGTGTCGACGATCGGGCAGCGCTCGCCACCGATCATGCGGCGATACCACATCCACGCCTCCGGGTTGATGGGCTCCCCGACCGTGCCCAACAGGCGCAGTTTCGACAGATCGTGCTTTTGGGGGTGCTCATCGCCCCACTTCATGAAGGCGCGGATGGCCGTCGGGGCGGTGTAGAAGACCGTCACTCCGTGGCGTTCGCAGATGTCCCAGAAGCGATCCTCCGCCGGCGCGTTCGGAGCGCCTTCGTACATCACCTGGGTCACGCCGTTGGCCAAAGGCCCGTACACGATGTAGCTGTGCCCGGTGATCCAGCCCACGTCGGCCGTGCACCAGTACACGTCGTCGGGCTGCAGGTCGAAGACGAAACGAGTGGTGAGGTAGGTCCCCACCATGTAACCCGCCGTACTGTGCATGATGCCCTTCGGCTTTCCCGTGGATCCGGAGGTATACAGCAGGAAGAGCAGGTCTTCCGAATCCATGGGCTCGGGCTCGCAGGTGTCGGCCACCTCGCGCACCGCTTCGTGGTACCAAACATCCCGCGGGTTTTGCCAAGCCACGTCATTTTCGGTGCGCGCGATGACCAAGGAAGTGTGGACGTCGGGGCAGTGCTCTAAGGCTTCGTCCACTTCGCGCTTGAGCGGCAGAACTTTGCCCCGGCGCCAGCCCCCATCCGCGGTGATCACGGCGGTGCACTGGCCGTCCTCGATGCGGTCCCGCAGCGCTCGAGCCGAGAAGCCGCCGAAGACCACCGAATGAATCGCCCCGATGCGAGCGCAGGCGAGCACCGCCATGGCGAGCTCGGGGATCATGGGCAGATAGATGGCCACCCGGTCGCCCTTGCGCACGCCGCGCGCCTTGAGCACGTTGGCGAAGCGCGAGACTTCGGTCAACAGCTCGCGGTAGGTCAGGTCGCGGCGGTCTCCCGGCTCCCCTTCCCAGCGGATGGCGACCTTGTCGCCTTTTCCGTTCGCGACGTGCTGGTCCAAACACACCGCCGAAGCGTTCAGCTTGCCCCCTGTGAACCAGCGGGCGCGCGGAGCGTCGCTCCAATCGAGCACTTGCTCGTAGGGCTCGATCCATGGGAGATCCCGCGCGACGCGATCCCAAAACACTTCGGGATGCTCGACCGACTCGCGGTACATGCGCTGGTACTGCTCGCGCGATGAGATGTGAGCGTTTTGCTGAAACTCCGCGGAGGGCGGAAAGCTGCGGTTCTCGTGGAGGACGTTGTCGATCTGGTCGCTCATGCCTGAAAGGAGGGGTCGGAGAGGGCAGCGCAGTGTACCCCGCACATGGATGGCGCTCCAAACCGCGCGCGGCCGCCTGGAGGGCGAAAGCGGGAAACGCAGGGCGCCAGAAGCCACAAGTTTTTGAGGATTTGCCCCTCGGCCGCCCCGCTTTTCGGACGCGAAGAAGGACGCGCACGAGCCGCTCCTCCGCGCTGAAAAAAGGCCCCAGGAATCACGCAAGAACTGCCCTGCCGGGCCGAAAGCGTATCCCGTCCCCAAGCTCCCCATGCCTCAATCCACCACCCGAACGACCCCCTCGACCGCCCGCTCCGCAGCTCCGACCCGCACGACTCGGACCCAAGCCGTTCAGGTTCTCGAACGCTGGAACACTTGGGTGCGCGTACGCTTCCCCGGCCGGGATCAAGAGGCCTGGATCAACCTCGAAGAGACGCCCTACCGTTCTATGGGAGCTCCTAGCCCTACGAACTCCCCCAGCGAGTCCGGCCCGCAACGACCGAGCTCGCCTGCCCCCCGATCCATCGACGATCCGAAATTTTCGGAAAAAGCCCACCCGCCCCAACCGACTCCGTCGGATGCGGGAGCGTGAAGCTTGAACGTCGATGCCTCCCGCCGATCTTCCCCCCCCTTTTGGATCAGGGAGGAACCCATCGACATCGCGGAGCCTCCGGGTGCCCACCGAACCTTCGCCAAGACTGGAGAGCCCTTGGCACCGGTGAGATGAGACCCCGCGACAACCGCACCGTTCTTGACCTGTTGAAAGACAGCTTCGGCTGAATCTGTCCGGGTCTGCCCCCTCCCGAACGGTGCAAACCACCCGAGACCCCCGTGCTGGTTCGCCAGCCACGGGGGTCACTTTTTTAGGGAGCCCCATCCCAAAGACCCAAGCTTGGCAAGGGCCCCGTAAAAGGCCGGCCTTCCGCGAGCCGAGGCGGCTCGCAGGGTGGCGACCGGCTTATGCTGCCCCCATGCATCGGAGTCGGCCCCATCGGAAACCAGCCCGCAGCGCTCGATCCCACGCGGTTGCCGTGGCTGGTGCGGTATGGCTAGCCGCTTGGGGTCTTGGCCTGACCCCGTGGACGGTTTGGGCGCAAGAACCGAGCGGTGACCTCCCGACCGAGGAGGTGGACCCGATCCACTTCGAGGACCTGCCCGCCCTGGACGACGAGGTGGTCCCCATCGGCGATGGCCTCGCCGAAGCGGAGGCTGCGCTCGCCGAGGCGCAACGGGCGCTGGAATACGCCCCTTTCGATCCCGAACGCCTAGCGGCCACCGCGCGGCGCGCGAATGAGCTCGATCTGGAGGACGAAGCCCTCTATTACGCGCACTTGGCCCTCGAGGCTCTCCCCGCCCAAGGCTCTAAGGAGTTGCGTGAATCTCTGCTGGCCTTGCGGACCGAAATCGGCCTGCTGGGACCGCCCCTCGAAGAGCTGCAGGCGGATTTCAGCCGTGGACTTTTCGACATGGCGCGTTCCTGCGAGAAGAAAAAGCTGTACGCCAACGCAGCCGACCTCCTGCTGCGCTGCGCCGGCACCACCCTGAGCGAGCGAGCCGAGGAGCGCCTCGCCGGCCTCTTCGCGAAGCCCAAAGCCGTACAGGGTCTGCTCGCTTCCGGCGCCCCCATCGAGGTCCCCGTGCGCCGCAAGGTCAACGCCAAGAAGAAGCGCCGCGTCGACCGCAAACACACCACCTGGGAAACCGCCTACGAGGTCAAGGGCAAGTACTACGTGGTCAAGTCGGACATGGGCTACGACTTCACGCATGCGTTCGTCGAAGCCATGGATCAGATCAACGGCTTCTATCGCGAGGTTTTTCAATACAAGACCCGCGGCCAGGATATGCGCACCTGCACGATCCACGTGTACAAGTCGCGCGCCGAATTCGATCGCCACGAAGGCATGCAGCAGCGCCGGAGTACCAAAGGGTTCTTCCAGCCGGGCGAAAACCGCGTCAGCACCTACGACCAACGCACCGACGGCGGCAGCTTGGGTTCCTTGTGGTCGACCCTCTTCCACGAAGCGTCCCACCAGTTCACCGAAATCGTCGCGCCGGACCTGAAGCTGACCTGGCTGAACGAAGGCACCGCGAGTTACTTCGAGGGTGCCTTCCTGCAACCGGGCGGCCGGGTGGTGACCAACCGCATCCCCGATTCTCGCCTGCGCAACCTCAAGCACAGCCTGGACTCGCAAAGCCTCGCCCTGCGCAACGTGGTGACCTACTACCAAGACGGCTCCTATCCCGGTGCCTACTACCCCTTTGGATGGGGCTTGGTCTTCTTCTTCCACAACTACGAAGACGACCGCTCGGAACGGGTGTACCTGCCGATCTATCGGGACTTCCTCAAGTCTTACCAGTCGGGCAAGCAGCACGACGTGCTCGAGCGCTTCGTCGAGTACTTCGTACAGCGCGCCGCCGTGCCCGGAGTGGACTCCTTCGAGGCTTTCGATGCGCATTGGCAGGCTTGGATCCAAGAATTGCACCAACTGCACTTCGGAGGCCCGGAACAGGCCGATGCGTTGCTGGTCCGCGCGCGCCGGCAGCGCGGCCACGACCAACTCGGCTATGCCCGCGAGAGCCTCGAATGGGCTTTGGACAAGAATCCAGACCACACCGCCGTACGCATCGAGCTCGCAGAAGTGCTGCAGGCGCTGGAAGAGACCGACGCAGCGCTCTACCACTGGCGCACGCTGGAGCGAATCGCTCGGGGCAGCGCTCCGGACGCCAAGAAGCTGCCCCACAGCGAACGCGCGCCCGCGGAGGTGCTGAGCGCCGCGCGTGAGGCCATCGCCAGCTTGCACCCCCCGCTCGCGGAGCACATCGAAGCAACCCTCGACGGGTTCGTGGAGCGGTCCTTGGAGAGCGCAGAGCGCTACCGCATCGCCGATCGCCCGCTGACGGCGCTGCAGCTCCTGCAGCAAGCCGACGGGTTGGTGGGCGGGGACACCCGCTTGCGCCAAGCCGTGGCCGACTTGCGCGACGAAGAGAAGATCACGCTGCTGCGTGGCTACCGGCCGCCAACCGACGAAGGCCTGACCGATTGGACCGCTCAAGCGGGTTGGCGCGGAACGGGGTCCGCCATCGAGGTTTCGGCTGAGTATGCATCGACCCTGCTGTACGACCCAGCGCCGCGATTGCCCTACCGTTGGAGCGTCGAGATCGAATTGCCGCCGAATCAGAAAGCGCCCTACGTGGGCCTTCTGTTCGCTGCGGACCTGGACAGCGAAACGCTCTTCGCCTGGCGCGCCGAGGACGGACTCGCGAGCCACATCGAGTTGCGCCAAGAAGGGCCGCACTCGCGCATGGCGTACCCGGTGCGCCCCCCCAAAGGCCAGTCGGGTCCGCCATCGGCGACGCAAGTGCACTTGGAAGTGGAGGTGTCCGAACGCGAGCTGCGCTTCTACACGAACGGCCGCTTGGTGGGCAAGCACAAGCTGCGCGGGGACTCCGCGCTAGGTCGCGTGGGGTTGTTTGCCCAGGGCACGCAAGCGACCTTCCGCCAACCGCACCTCGAGTACTAACGGCGGCCGGTCCCCGACCCCTGCCGCTACGCGCGCCGCTTGAACAGGGTGAAGTAGCGCGCGATGCGTCCGGCGAATCGTTTGGGGCTCGACACTTCCCGCAGCAAACGTTTCGGCCGGCGATAAAAGCGCCGGTAGCCCTCGCGGATCTTGGCTTCGATCTCCGCAGCGGTCATGAACTCGTTGCCTTCCAGCGCTTGGAAGCCGGTCATGGTGGCGAAGTCGAAGTCCCGCGTCCCGCGCAGCATCTTGTAGAGCGGTGTCCCCGGGTAAGCGGTGACCGCGCAGAATTGCACCTGATCGGGGTCCAAGCGGTTGACCAATTCGATGGTCTCGTCGGCCATCTCGGGCGTTTCCTCGGGGAATCCGATCATGCAGAACGCACGCGTTTCGATGCCCAACTCGCGGCAATCGCGGAAGACCGCCACGGCTTGTTCGTGGTCGTTGAGCTTGTTGCCGCAATGCAACTCCTGGATCTTGAGGTTGCCGGACTCCACGCCCAAGGAGATGTGGCGGCAGCCCGAGCGCGCCATCACTTCCAGCGTGGCTCGATCCAGGGTTTTGATGGCGGTTTCGCACTGCCAAATCAAATCGTCGTAACCGCGTTCGAGCAGCCCCTCGCAGATCTTGCGCACACGGTCCTTGCGGGTCGAAAAAATCGGATCCCGGAAGACGATGTGGCGCAGCCCGTGATTTTGGTAGAGGTCGTCGATCTCCGCGAGCACGTGTTCGGGACTGCGGAATCGGAAGCGCAAACCCTGCGCCAAGGTGTAACCGCAGAAGCTGCAATCGAACGGGCAGCCGCGCGAGGATTTGACCGTCGTCACCGCCCCCTTGAAGCCAGGAAAGCGATAGGCCTGGTTGTCGAGCAGGTGGCGTGCCGGCAAAGGCAACGCGTCGAGGTCGTTGATCTTGGCGCGGTCCTCCTCATGGATGACTTCGCCGGCTGCGTTCTGCCAGGAGAGTCCTTGCACCCCCGTCAAGGAATCCCCAGCGGCGACCGCATGCACCAAGTCGCGCACGCTGTACTCCGGCTCGCCGCGCACGAGCACGTCCACGCCGCCCTGGGCAAAAATCTCGTCGGGCGCGAAGGTGACCTGACTACCGAGCAGGGCCACGCAGTCGGGACCTTGTCCGCGCACTCGACTCGCGAGGGCTAAGTCCGCTTCCAAGGACGTGCTCGAGGTGTCCAAGATGACCACCTGAGCCCCGCTGTCCAAGATCGCGCGCAGGGCTTGCTCTGCGCCCCAGCCCTTGGCGTCCGCATCGAGGATTTGCACCTCGTGGCCAGCCTCCTCCAGCACCGCAGCCACGTGGGCCAACTCGATGGGCGGGTAGAGCAATTCGTTGCCCACCGCCATGCCGAATCCACCCATCAGACCCCGGCTGACGCGGAATTCCGGCGGGGAAGGCGGGTTGACCAGACAGACTTGCACCATAGGTAGAGCCCCAAGGGGCCAGGGTAAAATCGCAGGGCCGCTCTAGGGCCCTGAAGCTCACTAAAGAGTATCCCGGCGTGCAGACGACGCGGTTGGCAATCCCCGGCAAGTTCCCTGGGAGACGACTTGGGGCGAGCCCCCACGGTCCGTCTGACTCAGAACGCTTCCCAAGGGTGCGAACGACCCAAAATAGCCCAAAAAGCGCCGGCTCCTAGGATTGACAGGCCCCCGAGGCGCGCCTGTAATGCCCTTCCCCACTGGGCGCTGCGCCTCCCCATCCCTCCCTTGATTCCCGCGCCGCCTTCCATTCGGAAGCCCGCGCGAGCGAATCTGGCCAGCGCCCCACCATTCGTCGATTCGATCCAGCAGGAACCCCCTGAGGGCATCGACTACGACGAAACCCCTTCGGAAGGCCCTCTCGCGTCCCCCCGCGAGGGGCCTTCCCCTTATGATCTCAGCCCCCGACGGCCTTTCCGGCCTCGGGCAGCCCCACAAGGCTCCCCGGCCCTCCGATCTCGAGCAGGCCCAGACCCCATTCTCTCCATGACCCCGACCCCTTCCAACCGCCCCTTGCGCGTGTGCGTGCTCGGCGGCGACGGCATCGGACCGGAAGTGACCCGCGCCGCCGTGCAGGTTCTGCGCGCCGTTTGCGAGCGCGATCGCATCGAACTCGACCTGGGTGAGTATCCGTTCGGCTCCAGCAGTTTCCGCGAGACCGGCGATGCCTTCCCCGAAGCCAGCCGCCAAGCAGCAAGCGAGGCGGACGCGGTGCTGCTCGGTGCCGTCGGCGATCCGGCCTTCGATCACCTGCCGCCCATGGAGCGTCCCCAGCGCGCGCTGCTCGACCTGCGGCAACTGCTCGACGCCTGGGCCAACCTGCGCCCCGCGCGCATGTCGGCGGGCTTGCTCGACGCTTCCCCCATGAAGCCCGAGATCGTGCGCGACCTCGACGTGCTGGTGGTGCGCGAGTTGCTTTCGGGTTTGTACTTCGGGCGCCCGCGGGAACGGCGGGTCGAGAACGGGGAAGAGGTGGCCATCGACACGATGGTCTACCGGGAACACGAGATCGAGCGCATCGTGCGCTTGGCCTTCGAACTGGCCCAAAAGCGCAAGAAGAAGCTCTGCTCGGTGGATAAGTCCAACGTGCTGGAGTGCTCGCGCCTGTGGGAGCAAATCGTGGCCCGCATCGCGCCCGAGTTCCCCGACGTGGAGCTGAGCCACCTGTACGTGGACGCTTGCGCCACCGCCTTGGTCACCCACCCCGCCGAGTTCGACGTCATCGTTTCGTCGAACCTGTTCGGCGACGTGCTGTCGGACCAAACCGCGGGAATCCTGGGCAGCCTAGGCGTGCTGCCGTCCGCTTCTGTGGGAGGTCCCACCTCCCTGTTCGAACCGGTGCACGGTTCGGCGCCGAGCTTGGCGGGGCAGGACAAAGCCAATCCGATGGCGGCGATCTTGTCCGCCGCGATGTTGTTGCGTCACACCGGTGGGCATGAAGGGGCCGCTTTGGCCATCGAAGCGGCCGTCGACCAAGCCTTGGCGCTGGGACTGCGCACCGCTGACCTGCTGCCCAAAGCGCGTCGCCACGAGGCTTGCACGACCACCGCGTTCACCGACGCGGTTTTGGCCGCCTTGCAACAACCGGCCTAGGGTTCGCCTGTGGCTTGGCGCGCTCCGACCCTGCGTACGGGGCAATCGATCCGCGCTTCGGCTCCCCAGGAACACTGGCGGAGCGCTGTGGAGGAGATCTTGGCGCGCGCTGGGTTGCCGTGCGAAGAGCCAACACCGTTCGCGTCCGGGTCGGATGTGGTCTGGGGCGCGGGCGATTCTGTCGTCAAACTGACCACGCCCCGCTGGCGCACCCAGATGGAGTGGGAGGTCCGCGTGTTGCAGCACGTGCAAGGGTCCTTGCCCGTCGCCACGCCGAACTGGCTCGGCCAAGGCGAACTCGACGGTTGGCCGTACCTCGTCATGCAACGGGTCCCCGGCATCGCGATCGGGACGGTCTGGCCGCAACTGTCGGTCGACGAACGTTCGGATTTGGCCCGTGAGATCGGAGCGGTCACGCGCGCTTTGCACGATCTGCCCGCCCCTTCCGGGGCCGAGCCCTGGGGGCCGTTTTGGCGACGCTGCCAAGCGCAAGCGCCTGCCGCTCTCGACCGGGGGCTACGGCATCCCTTGGCGGATCGGGTGGAAGCGTTTCTGGCCGAGGTGGGGCCCCTCGCAGAAGGTCCACCAGCCTTGCTGCACACCGAACTGCTCGATCAACACCTATTGGTGGAACGCCGCCCTGCCCCGGGCGCACCCGGAACCCGCGACGACGATTCTCGCACGGCATGGCGCCTTAGCGCTCTGATCGACTTTGCGGATGCGCGCGTCGGTGCGGCGCCGTACGACCTGCCCGCCCTGGCGGAGTTCTTGTTCCGAGATCAGCCGCAGCATTGGGACCCGTTTTTTGCGGGCTATGCTTGGGCCGAGCGCCAAGGCTCTCGCCCCACCCCGCTCGCCTGCCTCGCATGGGGCCTGCAGCACCAATTCACCAGCTTGACGCGGGCCGTGGAGGCCGCCGGGGACCCCGAGCCGAATTCTCTCGAGGAACTCGCTCAGCGGCTCTACGGGCCCACGATGTAGCCGGCCCCAGCTTGGTACCATCGGAGAATGAGCCGATGGAGACTCTTCGCATTCGTGGCCTTCGCGGCCCTCGCGTGGCTGTGGTGGTCCGTGCAACAGCCACCACAAGCGGGTGAGCACCTATCGCCGGCCCTGCAAGCGGCGCACGATCAGGAGATTGCCGACGATCGGGGCACCCCCATCGAATCAGTCACCCGGACGGTGGCGGACGGGAAACACACTTCTGCGGAGACTCCTAGCACCTCCACCTCCTCAGCAGCGCTCCCACCAAGCCCTGCTGGACAAGCAAAAGTCTTCTTCGTTCAGGTCTGGGAAGCGGATGGATCCCCTGCGGCCGGGGTTCCCATCCAAATGCTACGCACCAGCCAGCACGTCCCAACCTTTCCTGCGGCTCGTGGGTCCACCGACCAGCGAGGACGCGCCTCGTTTTCGATGGGTTTCCTCAACGAGCACAACTTCGGCCCTTCGTCCTACACAATCGCCGCCGACGTCCCCCATGAGGATCCCATTCGCTCGCCGTTGGCGGAGCCACCGCAAGCGGGCGCAACCTACGAACTGACTTTGCCCCCCTTGGGTGCGGTCGTGATCGAAGTGGTTGGAGCCGATGGTCAGCGCTTTCGCGAAGGACCGGTGCGGGTTGCGACCCGCTGGATTCCCGCTGGCCAAGTGGGGCGCAAAAGCTACGGCGGCTACGAACGCTGCCCTGACGCGGAGCGCGTCACCGAACAAGGCCTCACCCGCTACGATCACGTGGGATTCGGAGTGGTCTTGACCCCGAGCGTGTCCTACCGGGGCTATCGCAGCCACTCGGTGTCCGATGTACCGGGTCCGACTCGACCGGGCGAGGTCGTGCACATTCAAGTACCGCTAGGTCCCGCCGTTCCTTTCCTGCGAGCCCGCTTGTTCGACCTCACCGGTGAGCCATTGCCCAACCAACAGGTCACAGGAGAGGTCGCTGGATGGGATGAAGTCCGCAGACGTTGGCATACCGAGGTGCAAGTGCGCGAGACGACCGATGCGGCCGGTTGGTTTGCTTTCCCTATGACCGGCCGCCTCGTCGCGTCCGAGCCACGGCGTTTGGCGGTTCGGGTCCCCCAAGCGCGTCCCAGAGCGACTCCTTATGCGGATTTCTCCTGGAGTCGCGCTGTCCTGCCGTTGCCCAACACGATCGCCGCCCTGCCTACCGACGACCCCTTGCATCTCGGCGACTTGCACCTGCAAACGGCTCCTCTGTGGGTTGCGGGACAGATCACCGATCCAGCGGGACGCCCGCTTCGCCAAGTGCGCGTCGATGTCAGCGTTCCGGCCCCCCCCCATCGCTCCTGGCCTTGGGATGACACCACGCGCACGACCACCGACGAGCAGGGGCGCTTTGCGATCCACGAGTTCGATCCTCCGGAGGCTCTGCACCTGACTTGGACGCACTCGGACTTCGAAGGCGAACCCGTCGAGTTGAAGTCCATCGGGGAACCCAACCTGCAGGTGACGTTGCGCTCGAAAAAGGCCCCGGCGGAGAACCAAAAGACCAGCGCCTCCCTGGCGGTCGAATTCGAGTGTGGGACTTCGCTCGACCCGCACTTTGTGATGCTCACCTTGCAGCCCGAAGCGCGCGAATCGAAGACTACGGTGCCGTTGTACTACCTCGGAACTGGGGAAACCGTCCTGCCCACTTTGCCCCCGGGAAAACTCACGTTGCGAGTGAACTTGGTGGGCTTTGAG
>JAUHXY010000254.1 GCA_030426785.1 bacterium | reverse complement strand
GTCGATGATCTGTTGGTGGAGGTGCGCCGCGGCAACCGCTTGCTGGCGGCCGAAGAGGAGCTTTACCAAACCGAATACCAAGCGGGCGGATTAGGGCACTTCTTGTCCGCGCTGGGCTACGAACTGCGCGGCCAGTACGACGAGGCTTACATCGACTACTGGGCCATGTACGAGAAGGGCTTGGCGCTGCCGTTGGTCGGACCGGCTTTGGTCCGGCTGGCCAAGGACATGCACCGCCAGGACGACCTGCCGCAACTGTTGAGCGCGGTGGGGGACGTGGATCCTCTGCCCGAAGACGCCGCCCAGGTGGTGTTGATCGCCGGGGTGGGTTTTGGCCCGCAGAAGGTCGAACATCGCCTCGACGTGCCCACCAGCAACGGGGTGTTCTCGTGGGCCGTGCCGGACTTCGTGACGCCGCCGCAGGTGATGCCCACCCTCGAACTGCAGACCGCCGAGCTGCGAGCCCAGGCGGTGACCGTGGAAGACGTAGGTCTCGTGGCCGAAAAGAACCTTTCGGACCGCTTGACCTTCCTGGCCGCGAAGTCGGCCGTGCGCGGCATCCTCAAACAAAAGCTCGCACGCGAAATCCGCAAAGAACATGGGGAAGGGGCGTTTGTGATCGCCCAAATCTTCTCCATGGTCACCGAACGCGCCGATTTGCGCTCCTGGCTCACCTTGCCAGCGAGCTGGCAGGCGGCCCGCACCTACCCTCGTCCGGGCCTCGTGGACATCACGCTGAGCTCGTCCCTGGGCGACACCTTGCACCTGGGCACCTTTGATATGGAGCCCGGCGAAACCATCTACCTGTTGGCCCGATCGATCGGGTCCCGTGTGTACGCGCAGGTCATCGGAGGCCACCGGGTCGATTCGATGTCTGCACCCACCCCCAACCTCAACTCGACCCCATGAAACTCCTGACTCTGCTCTCTAGCACCTTCCTGTTCTTCCCGGTGTGCTCCTGCTCCTCGTCGTCGCACTACCTGGATCCTGACCAAGACGAATCCGTCACCATCAAGTACGGCCGCGGGGACCTGAACCGCCTCGCGAACGGCATGGTGAACTCCCTGACCACCTCCCCGGGGCTGAGCCACCTGGATCACTCGGGCAAGCAGGGCGACAAGCGCATCGTGGTGTACTTCGACAACATCGTGAACGAAACCCATGAGCACATCTCCATGGGCGGCATCCGCGATGAGATGATCAACGGCCTAGTCCAAGACGGTCGCTTCCGCATCGTGGCGGGCCAGGCCGGCCAAGACGAGATCGGTGACCAAGTGCGCTTCCAGCAGGACTCCGGCCGGGTCAACCCCGAGCTGGCCAAGGCCTTTGGCAAGCAACTCGGTGCGGACGTCGTGGTCTACGGCGCCCTGCGAGACATCGTCAAAACCGGCAACAGCTCGATCGAAAGCCTGGGCACCAAGAAGCGGGATATCTTCTACCAGTTCTTCCTGCGCATGGACAATATTGAGACGGGGGAGACCATCTGGGCGAACTCCGAGCAATTGGCCAAGCGCGAAGTGGTGGGCCTCTTCGGCCGCTAGACCCCCCTAGGGGTCCTTTCGCAGCCCTCTCGGAATCCAAAAGATTTCCAAAACGTTCGGTAGCCAACCGGTTCCGGCTTCGTAGTTCCAGGAAGCAGGAGAAGCTCCTGGACGGTCTCCCGGGTGCCCCCCCTACGGGCACCCGAGACCTGAAGGGAAAGAGAGGTTGGAAACTCTGAAATGACCGTCCCCGCCCCCCGGGGACGGTCATTTTTTTGTCTTTGGAGTCTCGCGAGCCGTTTCGTTCCAAACGATCCAGGGGCCCTAAGACCTCCCCCCTTGGCCCTCCCAGAGGGCCTAGGACCGCTTCCCGAAAAAAGTTCCAGGTCCGCGTTCGGTTCGAGGGGGTGTTCGGCTTCCACACGTACAGCTGAGAGCTGTGCTGGGGATCCGACTTCCCAGGAACAACCTGACGAAGTCAATCAGAGGGACCCGGATGGTGGAGAGCCATCCGGGTCCTTTTTTTGTGCCTCGTGGCCGCGGGTGAGCGGTCGGGCAGCTCCGAACCGCTGGGCCCTACAGCTCCGGGTTGATGATCGCTGTGAGGACGTGGTCACGCCATTCGCCGTTGATGTGCAGGTATTGCTTGGCGAACCCTTCCTTCTCGAAGCCAGCCTTTTCGAGCACCCGTGCGCTGCCGATGTTGGTGGGAATGTAGTTCGCCATCACGCGGTGCAAGCCGAGTTCGGTGAAGCAGTACCGCACGGCCCCTTGGATGGCCTCGGTCATGAAACCCTGGCCGGTGTATTCCTGATCGATGCTGTATCCGATCGAGGCGGCCTGAAAGACCCCGCGCGTGATGTTGGAAATGTTCAGGATGCCCATCACGCTGGGCCCGGATGCGTCGCGTAGGGCGATCGCCATGCGGTGGGCGTAGCCGCGAGCGCTCTCCTGGGTGGAGAGGTCCAAGTGCTGCTGCCACCAGGCTTCCGTGTAGAAGTCGGTGTGGCGCTGCGGCTCCCACGGGGTCAAGTACTCCCGATTGCGCGCATAGTAAGCGAGCATGTCGGCAGCATCGGTGGGCCCGGCCACCCAGAGCCGCAATCGCTTGGTTACAAAGGCCATGGGAGGCGTATCATGGCGCGCACGATGGAACGGGTCCACGACAAACCTCGTCGGCGCAGGGGGCTGCGGCGCCTCGCCTGGGCCCTAGCAGGCTTCGCCCTGGTGATCGCGATCGTGGAGGTCTCCCTGCGGCGCATGGGCTACACCCAGCGGGCGGTCATGTACTTCGACCAGGACATCGGATTCCGCAGTTGGCCGAATCAGACCCGCTGGCAGTTGGGACGCGACATGCAGCCGACGGTGCTCATGCGGCTGAACGGCGAGGGCTTTCGCGGCCCGTTGCTAGACCGCGAGCGCACCGCAGGCGTCACGCGAGTGGTGACGCTGGGGGATTCGTACAACTTCGGGCTCGGGGTCGAGGATACCGAGACGTACCCCGTCCAACTCGAGCGCGAATTGCATGCAGCGCAGCCGGGGGCCTACGAGGTGATGGACGTGAGTTACCCCGGTTGGGCACCCGCCAACGAGACGGCGGCCTACGTGCACATCATTCGGGATTATTCCCCCGACGTGGTCGTGCTCGGATTCACTTTCAACGACCTACAGCCGCCCGACGCGGGCTTTCGCTACACCGACAACTGGTTCTTCCGCTGGTTCGGGACCTCCGCGATCGGCTGGGCCATCACGACCAAGGGATTGAACAAGCTGCCCGACTTTGTGATCGAGCCCGACGAATCGACGCAGGCACTCAACGCCAAGTACTTCGAAGATCCCAACGCCGTTCCGCTGCGGGCAGCCGAGCCGATCGCCGAGCCGTTTTGGGAGGCGACCATGCCGGCTCTGCTGGAATTGCGCGACGTGACGGCGTCGGACGGGGTGCGCCTGTTGGTGGCCTACTTCCCTGATCGCCAGCAAATCGATCGCTTGCAAGCGCTCGCCGCTCAAGGCGACGTGGGACCCGCGGAACGCAGCAGCGCTTGTCAGTTGCAGGAGGAGCTCGGGCGCCGTTGCGCACAAGCTGGCATCGAGTTCTTGGATACCACCGACGCGCTTTGGAAGGCGCAGAGCAACCCTTTTGACGGGCTCGAGCCGGGGCACCCGGGCGCGACCGGCTACGGCATCATGGCCCGGCAGGTGGCAGAGGTCCTGCGCTAGCGAAGATCGAACAGCGAACGGTTGAGGCGCGGCCGGTTTTGCAGCGCTTCGATCGCAGTCCGCAAGAGTTCTTCCGGCCCGCCCGCGCTGAGGGCGCGGCGCCAATCCGCCAACGCTTGGTCCCGCTGCCCGCGCTGGAAGCTGCGCCGATTCCCGCGATAAATGCTGGCTGCGACGTGGTCGGGGTCCTCGGCCAGGACTCGATCCAACTCGAGGGCCATGGCCTCGTACTTCCACAGGTTGCGCGAAGTGAGGTTTGCGGGATCCAAACCGATGCCCAGGAACCGGTCGCGCTCGAAGAAGTCCGGAGCGTCCGCCTGGGAGGCGCGTGCGAGTACTTCGGCTCTGTGGGCCGCCGCGTACCCTTCCGCGACCCCTTCCTCCGCGCCGGGCAACCAGCCCGCTTGCGCGAGGTCGGTGAACAACCCTTCGGCCAGCAGGGCAGCGCCGTAGGGCGTGAAGTGGACGTAGTCGTAAAATTCGTCGAAACCGATCCACGGCCGCTGCGCGCGCGACAGATACCACTGCGTGCTGTTGAAGATGCGGGCCTTGGTGGCGAGCAAGCCACCTTGGAGCGCTTCGCCTTGCGAAACCGTCGCGCGCCGTTGATGGGGATCGATTTCGAGGGCTTGCAGGTACGCTTGTGCCGCTTCGTCGTCGCGCTGAAGGATTGCCAATGCGTCCGCACGCTCGAGGACGTGGCGCCAACGGGCCTTGCGATCGGGGAGAGAATCCAGGTCGACGCGATCGAGTTCCGCCAGGCGCTGCTCCGCGTCGGCAGCGTCCTGCCCAGCCGATTCGCGCACCTCTTTCCCGCTCCACAACCAATTCACCGCGACGGTGCAGATCACGGTGGGCACTCCGGCTTCCTGGGCGGCTTGGGCCGCCGCGACCAAGTTTTGCACGTAGGCGCTCAAGGCCGCGCGTTCGGCGGAAGCATCGATTTCGATTTCCTCGATGATCTCCGCCTGGGTATGCCCGCTTTGGCCGGGACGACGGTCGGGCAGGTCCGTAGGCTCCGCTTCGCCCTGCACCGCGCGCTCGAGGGCGCGTACGAGCGCCGACTGGCGCAGGGTGCTCGCGAGCTGTGCTTTCCAACCTCCGCGGGTACGGGCGAACTCCTTGGCGTGCACCTCGAGGAACTCGTTGTTGCCCGAGTACACGATCATCAGGTCGGGTTCGGCGTAGGCGATCGCATCGCGTACGAGCTGCAGCACCTGCTTCGAACCGATGGCCACGGTGCCGAGGTTGAGCACCTCGATGGGCCGTTCGGGGTACGCGCGCCGCAGCAGGATTTCCAAGTGCCGCGGGAAGGTCACGTTGGGGGAGTGCCCCAGCCCAGCGGTCGCCGATCCGCCGAAACAGATCACGCGCAGGGTTTCCGGGGCCTTGTCGCGGGCGATCCATTGCACCGGATGGCGCGGATCGTGGGTCATCCAGAAAACATTGCCCTGGGAATCGGAGGCTTGCTGTAGCGCGGGGGTGAAGACGTGCTGGTAGCGCAGGAAAGAGCTGTACCGCGGCGCGGACCAGGCTTGGCCGCGGGCGTAAAACTCTCCGACGACCAGCAATCCGATCAGGATCAGTAGTCGGAGACCCCAGCGACGGTTGCGCGCGATGGGTTTCGCGACGATCTTCGGCTCAGCTGAACCCATCGTAGGTTTGCAGCGCTCCACTATCCTCGCCCAGCGCGGTCACGATCAGGTACGCCACTCCCACCAGAGCGG
>JAUHXY010000253.1 GCA_030426785.1 bacterium | reverse complement strand
ACGGCCCTACGGGTTCTGGGATTGGGCTCGGGACTGCAGGTTCGCGTCCACATCGGGCAGAATCTTGCGCATGGCGTTGTCCAACGCGAGGCGCATGACCTTTCCGCGGTCGTCTTCCGTCAATTCTAGGTCAGCAGCCGCTTTGCTGCCAAAGCCTGCTAGCTGGAGGCCGATGGCGGACGCGTTATCGACCAGGGAGTAGGAGCCGAAGTGGGCCGCCATGACCGACCCCGTGGAGGGATCCACCAAGCGCAGATCCACGCCGCATTCCGCTTGCAGCTCCACGTCCTCGCGGCTGTAGTCCAGGGTACCCGCGTAGCGGCCCAGTTTCTTGATGCCGATGCTGCCAAGCCCGAATCCGCGGTCTTTGCGGACGGTTTTGGCGCGTAGATCGGTGATTTTGCCGATCAGCAGCGCATCGACGCCGCGGACGGCGCCCATTTCCGCGCGCTCGTCTTCGCGCACGATGCCTTCCAGGTCCTGCTCGGCGAGCAGAGCGTCGAGCTGGGCCCGCTCGATCACGTCGAATCGCCCGGTCTGAAAGGCCAGGGTGGTCAGCACGTCGGCCATCGGGCCCGCCAGGCTGCTGGGCCCCGCATTCGGCGAGACCTCGAGGTTCGGAACGCCCACTCGAATGCGACCCAAGCCGGGCACCGGGCTGGAGTATTGGCCGACGTGTTGGGTGACCGAATCGCTGGCCCCGTGGGAGCCGGAAGAAGCGCAGCCGGGAGCGAGGCACAGGAGGCCGGTCACGGCCGCCGCGGTCAGGGCAAGGCGAGAGGCCAACAAGCTTTTGGGGGAGTGTTGCATGGGGAAAGGGGGCTCAGGAAGGGGGAAGGGGAGGCCCACCCACAGCGCGGAAGGCCTGAGGACCAACCGCCAAGGAAGAGGGACTTTTTTCGAGGAAGCGGGACTTTTTTTGGGCCTTGGGTCCCGTTTCAGTCCCCATAGCGCACGGGATCCAGCCGAACGCGGGTCAAAGCACCCGCACGCAGGCGGGCAGGGACCTCCCATGGCTTTCCGCCGACCTCAAAGCGCAGGGTGTAGTCGCCGGGCGGCAATTCGAGCTGGATGGGGATTTGGACCTCTTGATCCCCCTCCGGTCCGCTCAGGGTGATCCGTTCGGGCAAAGGCCAAACCGCTCCTTGCAGCCGGTCCCGCAAGTCTTCGCCGCGATCCGCTGCAAAGTAGGCACCACCTCCGGCTTGGGCCATGGCCTGCAATTGCTCGCGCCACTTGGGTTGACCGATGTCGAAGCCCACCACGTGCAACTTCCAACCCCGTCGCTTGCCGATGCGTTCCGCAGCGGCTACAGGATCGCGCCGTTCGCGCGTGTCTTCACCACCGTCGGTCAACAAAACGATGTGGCCTTCGCGCGCGGAACGCAGATCGCTCACCGCCTGTTCCAGGCTGTAGGCCATGGGGGTTTTCCCCCGCGGTTGCAAGGGTTCCAACGCGGCGTGCCACGCCTCCTCTCCGGTGTCGCCCTTGTCCGCGATCGGCAACAGGAGTTCGGTGTCACGGTCCGCCCCTTTCTCGATGGCGCGCAAGCGGTGTCCGTACACGCGCAAGCCCACCTTTTGTTCCGCAGGCAAACTCCCGAATACATCCAACATGGCCTCGCGGGCCCACTGCCACTTGTTGCGTTCCCCCAACGAGCCGCGCATCGAGCCCGACACGTCGAGCACGAACAGAATCGCCGATTCCGGTGCGGGGACCGTCTCGATGCGCAAGCGTGCGGTAGTCGGGACCTCCACCGGATCGAGCAACGACTCGGTCGCGCGGGTCAAGAACAGCAGGGCGAAGGAGGTGGGCACCACCGTGTCCTTGTCCTCGGTCCACGAACCATCCTCCGCTTGGGTTTGCACCAAGTACTTGGCCCCCAGCGGATACCACTCGTGCTCGCCATAAAACTCCGTGTCAAACAAGCGCCCGACGCGCTCGGTGGAGTACATGTAGTAAAACTGGTGTCGAGAGTACTTCGGATTACTGGACGGGTGATAGTGCTCCGCCATCCAGCGCCGACCGGCCGCGATCGGCGCATCCTGGAGCGAAAACGCTTGCCCTTGTCCCCACTGCGCGATGGCGAGCGAAGCCATCCCCGCGCAGGTCATGCTGCCGTATCCCCGGCTGTCCACGTACCCCCAGGCGCCATCTTCGAGCTGGCGCTCGAGCACGGTCTGCCGCGCACGCTCCCAAGTCTCCGCTGGCACGGAGAGTCCGCGGCGTTGACCGGAACGCAGCCCCATCAACACGAATTGCAGCACGGAGTTGTCCCCGCGGCGCGGTTCTTCGGCCCAAGGGGTTTCGCGCTCCAGCCCCTCGGAGACCGGCTCGAGCACGGTGACGTAGCTGGCCGTGCCCTCCCCATCCCCCGAGGGTGTCCATCGTGGAACGTGGTAACTCCAAGTCCCGTCCGGCCCTTGCCCCTCGATCAGGTGGCGCACGGCACGGGTCAGCAGCGGCTGATACGCCGGGTCGGCTAGGTGATCGAGCAACATGCACAACACCGCGTTGGCGTACACCTTGGTCAGGATCGATTCCATGCGAGGAATCGCATCCTGCAGGGCGGCGGCAAACTCGGGGTTGCGCTCGTGCAGGCCCGCGTGCGCCAGCGCCAAAGCGATCAAAGGGTGCTCCTGGTTCGCGTCACCGAAGCGCGCGAGGTCCCCTTTCAACACTTCTTCGCGGGTGTGGGCCCACAGGTAGTCGGCCCCACGATCGATGGCGTCGTTGACCTGCTGTGCCGTCAAACCGACACCGGCTAGGCCGCGGGGTTCCGGAGTCGCCTGGTTCCCCGTGAGTTTGCCAGACGCGGGGGGGTCTCGATCCGCCTCCGGCGCGGTTTCTGGATGCTCCGGTTCTGCGGCGGCTACACTCGGATCGTTCGAGTCCGATTCGGAAAGCGTCAAGCCCTGGGCCACCACCATACGGTCGCCCTCCACGGCGCAAGCCACTTCCCAGGCTCGGTCGACGCCTCCGAAGCGCAAGGTGCCCGGCGTCGGTCCAGCCGGCACCCAAAACGCACACTCCACCCAAGCGACGCCCCCATCCTCTGCCAACCACAAACGCCCGCTCGCCGGCGCGCCCGCACTCCGCTCGGGATCGCATTCCACCGCACGCCCTTCGGCGGGCGTCCAGGTGATGCGCTTCCACGGCAGGAAGAAGCCGGGCTCCGGTCCGCTGTTGGTCAGGCGCACGAGCACGCGCCAATGGTCGTCCTGCCAAGTGCCTTGCCATACCTCCGCCGCGATCGGGTTGCCGGGCCAGGACACCAACGGTTCGCCCTCCGGCGATAGCGTCGCGGGCGCATCCTCCGCAGCCAACCACAGGGCTTGCGGTTGGCGCATTTCCGTTTCGTGCGTGAAGCGCAATCCAGGGAAGGACAGGGAAAGGCCCGTGGGAGCCTGATCGCGCGGCAAGCGGAAGTGCCAGGTCACCCACGAGGGCTGCGCCGCAGACCAAACCGGCTCGGGATCGCAGGGGGAATCGGTCGTTGGGGCATAGCGCATCCCGCGTGCATCCATCAGTGCGACCAATTCGGGCGCGAGCAAGTACTCCAAGGGTTTGCCGATCTCCGCTTGCGCGTCGAGTGGCGCGCCTTCCTCCAATGCGCGCGCATCGGTGGGAACCGTCACGAGGCTGCGCGCCAAGACTCGCGCCCGCCACAGCACCTCGTCGACATCGTCGACCGGGGCGACCTCCGACGCGCGTTCGATCTCGTACGCGTGCACGGCGAGCACCTCGTTCGTGGCCAACGCCTCCCCTTCCCCGACCTCGACGACTGCTTGTTCTGAGCCCAAGGGAACCGCGATGGACGCGAACGGTTCTTGGGTCACGTGCAACCATGCGACCGGAACATCGTCGGGTCGCAAGGACTCCGCCACGGGGAAAGCGAGCTCGGTCGTCTTCCACTCGCGGTCTCCCGCCAACAACAGCCGATCGGGCTCGATGGGAGCTGGACGCCGATACCCCGCGCCGGGGATTTGCAAAAACACCTGTCGACGCAAGGACGCGACCTGCACCGCTTCGGGGTAGTCCAATTCGCGCTTCAGATCCCGTGCCACGCGGCTTTCCCAATCGATGGTCAACACCCAATAGTGCATGCCCGGAGGTGCGCTTTGCCCTTGCCATTGCCGCGCGACATCGACGCCTAAGACAGAAACCTGCATCCCGCGGTTTTGACCCTCCGCGGGCCAGAGAGAGGGCTCTTGCGGTCCGTTCTCGGGGGGGCTTCTCCACAGATCGGTGGTGCGCGGGAACGATTGCAATGCCGCGTCCACCTGCGGCGCGGGTTCTTGGTCCCCAGCGATCTTCGGATCCGCCAAATCGATGCGCTCGATCACCGGGGGCTCACCGGGGCGGACCCAGGCCCACGGCAGCGTGCGGGAGTTGCCTTCCAACACGAGGTGTACGGGCCCTTCCGCTTGCAAAATCTGCGGGGAGGGCTCGGCGCCCCCGGTCCACACGACCCCAGCGCACCGAGAAAAGTCGAGCGTGGACAAGGACTCGGAGGCCGCTACATCCCCCGCGAGACACAACCAGACCGGAGCGGCGCGATCGAGAGCTTGGATCTCTTGCTGGACGGCGGACCAAGCCTCGGCGGGCGGTTACACCCAGACGCCATCGACCGGGGCGTTGGGTACTGCGCTCAGCCCCGTCCAAACGATCGGCTGGGCTTCACGGGTCCAAACCACGAAAGCTTCCCCCAGCCGCTCGCGCCCCTGCGCACTGCGCAGGTTGGCCGAGAACACGGGGAAGTCGGCCTGAGCGATCAAAGCTTGGGTTCGTTCGAGTCCAAACCAAAGGTCCGCCGCGGTCAGGTGCGCGCTGTGCAACCCCGCCGCATGCAGTCCAGCGACCACCGCCGAACCACGGGTCGCGATGGCGTCGGGCCCCACCAAGAAGCCGCCTGCGTCGACCCACGCGCTGTCCAGAGGCGCACTTTGTTGCCACCAGGCAGCGCGCTGCGCGAGGCTTGGCGCACGGTCCGGACAACCGGGGCATCCTTGCAGCGCACCGTGCCAGCCCCCACTCCAACCCAGGGTTTGCCAGGCCTCCGCTCGCTCGGGAATCGCCCCAACCAAGCCCAGGAACACCCAGCCTACGCATGCCCAGCGACTCCACTTCATTCGATCAACCCACAGGTCGCGCCGGCGACACCAGCCATGGGTCCGGGCATCAGCATGGCGAAGATCGCGGTCGAAGCACGGCAGAGCAAAGCCACCGTGCAGACCGTCGCGCCCGCATCCGTTTCCGTGCCGTGCATGCACTGCGCGAACTTGGCCACGGCGGCCGCCGTGCGGGCGGCGAACAAAACCATTTGGGCGGTTTCGACAAACTCCTGCGCCGTGGCTGCTCCCCAGCCTTGGCCGCCCATTCCCAAACAGGTCCCCGAGCGCGGATCGATGCGCCAATACGCGAGCTGATCGGAGCTGCGCTCCGGACCCTCCAGCACCGGGACCACGCACCAAGCCCCAGCCCCTAGGTCTTGCGCCAAGCGCGCGCGCCCGTCGGCGTTCCAAGCGACGGGCAAGTCCTCC
>JAUHXY010000252.1 GCA_030426785.1 bacterium | reverse complement strand
CGTGTACGGCATCTCTGCGGTACCCCTTTCGGAAACGGCCCTGCAAATCAGTTGGGCCACGGAAGAGATCTCAACCGGTCAGGTCCAATGGGGCACTTCGGCGGCTTACGGCCAAGCTCCCGTGTTGAGCAGCACTCCCGGCTATCAGCACACCGCCACCCTCTTTGGGCTCTCGCCCGACACGCTGTACCACTTCCAAGTGGAGGCGAGCGACGCTTCGAGCAACACGACCTTCACGCCGGACCAAAGCCTTGAGACCTACCCCTGGCCCGAAGCGGGTGCTCCGGAGGTCGAGTACTGGTACGGCCTGACCGACGGTCTCACCGGCGGCCACGTCTTGACCTTCGGGGAGCTCGGCAACGCGCAACCCCAATGGAACGTGCTCGGCCGAATCGTTGACAACGACCAGGATCGCGTGGCTCTGGAGGTGTCCCTGGAGTATCGCTTGAACGGCGGTGCGTGGCAGTCCCTGGCGCTCGGAGATGATCGCACCATCAACTACGCGCCCTGGCGCCTCGCGAACGAAGGAGACTTCAACGTAGAGCTCTACGTGGAGCAACTGCTCGCGGGCCCGTTGCAAAACGGCGTGCACCGCAACACCCTCGAATTGCGCGCGAGCGACGATGGGGGGCACGTGACCCGTTCCACGACCTTGATCGATTACCACCCGGGCGTGACCTGGAATGCGCCCCTGGCCGTCGACTGGAGCCTGCTCTCCTCGCTGGAGGAAGCGGTGCAGGTCATCGACGGATTGTGGGAGATTCACGATCACCCGAGCCTTGGTCCCGTCTTGCGCCCCGACCCGGCGCACCTGGGTTACGACCGCTTGGTCGCGCTCGGGGAAGGCCACGGCGACGACGGCTGGGACAACTACGAAGCGTTGTTGCCCGTCACCGTGCACGCATTGGATCCGCAAGGCATCACGACCGGAACGGGCTCGCCCGCGATGGGCTTCCTTCTGCGCTGGACCGGACACACCACGGGCGGCAATTTCCCCCAGCCGAATCACGGTCTGTACCCCTTGGGAGGCCTGTGGGTCTACCGATGGTTCCAATCGAGCCCGCGGTGGGAGCTGTGGATCGACGAGAACGAGGAGATCCTGCCTCAGGTGGGGAACGACATCTCAGTGGGAGTCACCTACTGGTACCGCGTGCGCTGCGAAGACGCACCGGGCGGAGGAACCCTATATGCTTTCAAAGTGTGGGAGGATGGCCAGTCGGAACCCGCGAACTGGACGTTTGAACACACCACGAATCCAGGAGACCCCAAGCGCGGATCTTTCGTGCTCGTCTCCCACCATGTGGATGTTTCGTTCGGAAACATCGTGGTGACCCCTCTTCCCTAAGTTTGCTCGCGGCGCCCACGACCTGCCCGGCGTCCCACGAACCTCCCTGTTTCGAGTCCAACCCCGATGTCGAATCTGCATCTCACCCTACCTGCCAGGGGCCTGCGGCCTCTCTCGTTGGCACTCATGTTGGCCCTGGTCCCCGCCTGCCACCACGGCAGCAGCGGTACGTCTGGGGGAGGCCCGGGCGGCAGCACGCCGCTCGCGATCTCGAACCTGACGGTCGCTCCCGGTCCCAACTTCGCGCTCATCACGTGGGAAACCAACCGCGACGCCGATTCCCGCGTGGAGTACGGTCTCTCCCCGGCCTACACCGACAGCGTTTCTAGCGCAGCACAAACCACGACGCACTCCCTGCTGCTGACCGGTCTGAGCCCCGCCACGACCTATCACTTCCGCGCCCTCTCCGAGGCCTTGGACGGAGGGAACGCGGCCACCGACGACGACACGTTCCGCACGGCGAGCGACTACAGCTTGCTGGGCGACGACTTCAACCGCTTCAACCTGAACCGGTCGGTCTGGACCTACGAGGACTCATTGCAGCGCGGCGAACTGCAGATGATGGGCGCGGGCACCGACCTGGCGCGCGTCGTTTTGCGGATTGCCGAAAACCAGGACTACCGCCCGGGTGTGGCCAAGCACCGCCTCGTGCAGGATCTGGGACCGAGCGTTGCGGAAGGCTTCGAAGCCAAGTTCCTCAACCCCTGGACCGTCACCGGGGGAGAAGGGGGCGTGTTCTTGGAAGCGGCCCCCGGATTGTTCGCCCAATTCGGCTTCGTATACGACGGCCAAGACCTCTTGTGCCAAGCCTCGCGCTACATGGGCAACAACCTCGACACCACCGCGAGCACCTTCGTGCAAGCCGGCCCCTGGACCAACGGGGAGCCCCTCTACCTGCGGGTCGTGCCCAACGGCAGCGAGTACCGGGCCCAGTATTCCTTCGATGGAATCAACTTCCTCAATGGCCCCGTGCTGACCTTCGCCGAGAGCATGGTGCAAGGCGGCTTGTACGTGGCGAACAGCCTCGCCAGCGACGGCGCGACGGTGTTGTCCACCGACTACCTGTTCGAGATCCCCGACCAATTCCCCGTGGAAGACGTGGGCGTGCCTGCGGACCACGATGACCCGTACCTCTACCGCTACGACGTGATGGCGCTTTCGGACGCCGTGGCGCGCGTGCGCTGGTGGAGCGATGAAGCCACGACCGGCACCTTGCGCTACGGCCTGACGCCCGACCTGTTGGGCGGCGTCGAGTTCCTAGGGGAAGCCGGCTGGGTCAACGAATTGCTCGTGACGAACCTCGACCCGGGCAGCCTGTACCAGTTGGAGTTGACCGCTCCTGACGGTCGCGGCCAAGAGACGATCCTGAGCGGTTTGACCGTGCAAACGCCGGCCCCTGGCGGAGGCAACCCCACGATCCGCACCTGGAACGGTTGGGATCACCCCGATCTGCACCTCAACGTGCAGGTCTTCGGCACCCACGGCAACCCGCAGGACACCGTCAACATCGTCGGACGAGTCTTCGACCTGGACGAGTCCCGCGTCGACCTCAGCAACGTGTTGACCTGGACCCTCAACGATGGTCCCGCGCACACGGCCTTGTTGGGCGATCCGCGCTCGATCTCCGGGCCCGGCCAAGCTCCTTGGCGCCTGCAGGATGAAGGCGATTACAACATCGTGTTGCCCGTCGAAGACCTGGACGTGGGCCGCCTTAAGGATGGCTACCACCGCAACGAACTGCGGTTGGTCTCCGAAGACGACGACGGCAACCTGGGCGTGCAAACCGTGTACGTCAACTGGAAGCCCGGGACCTCCTGGCCGGCCAACTACATGACCGACTTCGAGAGCTCGGCCCTCAGCCAAAAGGAAGGTCCGCAGTACCAAGTGCAGGTCATCGACGGTGCCTGGTACATCGACTCGATCCCCGGGCTTGGCTTCTCGCTGCGCACCAACTCGAAGCGCCTCGGCTACGACCGCATGTTCGCCCTGGGCGAAGCCTTGAACAACCCGTGGGATGACTACGTCGCCACGATCCCCTTCCAGGTGAACGGTCTCGACATGCAAGGCTTCACGCCCGGCACCGGTTCCTACGCGATCGGCGTGATCAACCGCTGGAACGGCCATCAGGCCGGAGGCCCCTTTGAAGTGCCCAAACACGGTATCTACCCGTTGTCTTCCCTGTGGACCTACCGCTGGTTTGGCGGCGGCAACGAATCGTGGCAGGTTTGGCTGAACCAAAACCAGTCGATCGAAGACCTCGCTGGACCGTCGATCACTTTGGGGGACGTGTACACCATGAAGGTGCGCGTGCAAACCCAAGGCGACGGCAGCACGGTGCACTCCTTCAAGGTCTGGAATCAGAACGACGTAGAGCCGGCGGACTACCAGTTCACGCGTACCACGCCCGCCGGCAGTGGCCCCGACACCGGATCCCTAGCGATCTTCGCCCACCACGTGGACCTGGTGGTGGGGGACATCACGGTGCAAGGGCTCTAAGAGCCAGTCGCACCAGCGAAGCGCGCCCCGCCCGAGCTTGCTCGGTCGGGGCGCTTTGCGTGGGCCGTGGCCCATCGTTTCAGCCCGTGGCGCGGCGCCCGAAGCGCAAGCCGACGAAGCCCAAGGCGGACTGCAGCATGCGCTTGGGGCTTGCAGCGGCAGCCCGGAAGAGGGCGCCGGGAACTGCCAAGAGGCGGCGGTCGCGCAGTGCGTGGCGTGCCACCCGCAAGTGCGCTACCGCCAAACGGTCGCGCAACAACGCGCGCTGGTCAGGACGCAGCGCCTTGCCGCGCGCCAACAGGTCGCGCCACATCAAAGTCGACAGGCGCCAATACTTGGCGGTCTTGTTGCCCACCGCCGTGGTCAAGCGCCCCCCCGAATCGTCATCCGAAGTCATGTGCACCCCCAGGTGGCGCACCGCGCAGATGGGTTCCGCGATTCCGAGGGACAGGAAAGCGTGCGTGTCGTCGCGCATGGGCAGGGCCTCCCACAAACCGCCCCGGGCCAAGAAACGCTCGCGGTGGAACACGGAGGCCTGCAGCATCATCGGAATGCGCGGCCGGATGACCCACTCGCTCGCTTGCCGCTCGAGTTGGAAGGGGGCGTCGATTCGGAACTGCGCGCGCTCCCATTGGGAGGCCCCACCTTCGTTCGCTGGCCGCGCGCAGTCGGCGAAGTACAAGATGGCCGCGCCCTCGGTGCCGCGGATGGCAGCGGCCATGCGCTCGAGGTGTTCAGGGCTCCAGTAATCGTCGGAATCGAGCAAGGCGACCCACTCGGCGCTGGCGAGGCGCAAACCGTGGTTGCGAGCCGCGGCCGCACCGCCGTTGTCTTGGTACACGTAGCGCACGCGATCGCCGAACGTGGCCACCACCTCGCCGGTCGCGTCCTTGGACCCATCGTCCACGACGATGATCTCGACGGGTGGGTAGGTCTGTGCGAGGGCGCTTTCGATCGCCCGAGCCACCGTTTTCTCGCGGTTGTAGGCCGGAATGACGCACGCAAACTCCGGCCGATGGGTGCCGGCGGCTTCGCGAGGTTCCGAGGGGGGCGTCATGGGGGAGGGTTGCAGCGGGGACATAGCGGATCGCGAAGGCTTTACCACTGCCGCTTCGAACCGGTCACGGTTTGGCGCAAGCGCAGTTTGAGGGAACGCCACTTGCGCCGCCAGGGCGCCCAGTAGGCCGGATCGATGGACGCTTCTTGGGCGATGCGTGCGGAGCGTTGCAGTTGCGCCTGCCATTCCGCCAACGTGGTCACGCCGTTGCGCTGGGCGGAGAGCGGCATGAACTTCTGCAGATCTTCGTCCCGCTGCAATCCGGTGTGGGCGGCGCGCGGATCGTCCATGTGTTCTTGGTAGAGGAAGGGGTAAGCCCAACCGTGCACCCATCCCTTGCGGGCCGCCCGAATGCACCAGTTGGTGAAGCTCATGCCGGGCTGCAAGAGGCCGGTCTCTTCGAGACACGCGCGCTTCATCAGATAACCCGAACCCTCCACCCAAAAGTTGACCAGCAGTCGGTGCCCGCCCGAAAAGGTCTGGATCTTGCGTTCCGCCAGCTCGGGCACAAAATCTTCCTCTTCGAAGCGCCAGCAGCCAATCGCGCCGAAGCGCGGTTCGTCGGCGTGCATCGCACGCAGCTTGTGGCCCCAATCCTCCGGCACGATGCAATCATCGTCGACCTTGGATAAGTACGCCCCTTGCG
>JAUHXY010000251.1 GCA_030426785.1 bacterium | reverse complement strand
TGTCGTCCTCCTGGCGACAGCTCGCGGACTACTACGACGAAGAGGTGCCGCGCACCGTCAAGTGGTTCCTCGCCCTGATGGAGCCGGCCATGCTGATCGGCGCGGCCCTGATCGTGTCCTTCATCCTGTTGGCCACCCTGATGCCCATCTTCTCCCTGTACGACAAGCTAGGTTAGCCATGCAAACGAAGCGCCGACGCACCCTCGCTCAGGGGGGCTTCACCCTCATCGAACTGATCATCGCCGTGACCGTGTTGTCGATCTTGGCGGGGGCCGCCATTCCGTTGACGGCCAAGATGCTGGATTACAAAGCACGGACCGCCACGCAAGAGGAGCAGCAAGGCCTCGTAGAAGCCGCTGCGAACTACTTCGCGGACAACGACCAGTTGCCCAGTTCGATCGCCGATCTCTTGGTGCAACCGGTGGGGCTGAGCACTTGGACCGGCCCGTACCTTCCGGGCGTGAGCACGGACACCTTGTCCGGACTGACGACGTTCCAAGTGGACGGTTGGTCACGGCCCTATCGCGTGACGGTGTCGGGAGACACTTGGACGCTCGAGAGCGCCGGTGCGGACAACACCTTCGCCAATGGAGACGACGTATCGACCGTGCTCAACGTGACCTACCTGCGCCGCAAGGAAAGCCTGCGGCGGCTGGAAATCGTCAACCAAGCGATCCAGCTCTACAACGGCACATGGATGGGGACCGATCCGCTCTCCACGGACTGGCCCACGGCTTTCGGACAGCTCGTCTCGCGAGGCTTTTTGCCCAACGATGCGACCCTGCGCACCGACGGGTGGGGCAGCGACTTCGACGAGCATCCCGCCGGGGTGAGCCCGGTGGTCCAAGTCCGTTCTACGAACCTCTAGGTCTGCCGTTTTGCGCGCTGCGGGCCCGGACTGCAGAGCGGGCGCACCCCAGGGATTGCCCTCGATTCCGAGGGGAAAGGCGGCCCGGATCGGTTGGACCGATCCCGGGTCCGGGTTACCCTGCGGGGCGAATATCCTGCGGATTCCAACCCGCGCGGGAAGCCCCCATCCGGACCCCTCGCCCAATGCTCCGCCCCAAGGCCGAGCTGGACCCCGGTAGGCCCCCCCGGATCCGCCCCCCAACACCATGCCCATCGATTTCGAACAAGACTTTGGCGTCAACGCGGCCTACGTGCAGGAACTGTACGAGCAGTGGAAAAAGGACCCCAGCAGCGTGGAGGACACCTGGAGCGAGACCTTCGCGGCCGCGGAGTCCGAAGCCCCGGTCGCCGAAGCGATGAGGATGGGCAACGGCCGACCCACCCAAGCCACGCCAGCCTCTCAGGCTCCCGCTCCCAGCGCGCCGGCGCGACCCGCGAGCCCCTCCGCCGGCGTACCCGCCACCGAGGGGGAGCTGGAACTGCTCAAGGGCGTCGCCGGTAAGATCGTGACCAACATGGAGGCCAGCCTGTCGATCCCGACGGCCACCTCCGTGCGCACCATCTCGGCCAAGATCCTCACCGAGAACCGCGCGCTGCTGAACGAGCACCTCATGGTGCGGGCCTACAACAAGGCTTCGTTCACCCACATTTTGGCTTTCGCTTTGGTCAAGGCGCTGGCCGAGTTGCCGCAGGTGCAAGCCTCCTACGTGGAGCTCGAGGGCAAGCCCCATCGCTTCACCCCCGAAAACGTCAACCTGGGCATCGCCATCGACGTGCCCGGGCCGAAGGGCCGCATGTTGGTCGTGCCGAGCCTCAAGGCCGTGGAAGAGCTCAACTTCAAAGACTTCTACGGGATCTACGACGACGCGGTGCGCCGTGGCCGCGACGGCAAGTTGACCGGCGAAGACTTCAAGGGCACCACCGTGACCCTCACGAACCCCGGCGGCTTCGGCACCTCCATGAGCGTGCCGCGCCTCATGACCGGTCAAGGCCTGATCATCGCTGCCGGTTCTATCGGTGTGCCGCCCGAGATGGTCGGTCTGTCGAAGAGCGCTTTGGCAGAGATGGCGCTCGGCCCGGTCATGACCCTCACGAGCACCTACGACCACCGCGTGGTGCAAGGGGCCGAGTCGGGGCTGCTGTTGAAGCGCATCGACGAGCTGTTGCAAGGTGCGGACGGCTTCTACGACGAGATCTTTGCGGCCTACCGGGTGCCGTGGTCGCCGGCCCGCGAGGGCCAGGACCTGCATACCGAGCGGGATCCCGAAGAGACCCAGGTCGCCGTCTGGAAGATGATCAACGCCTACCGCAGCCGGGGGCACCAGATCGCGGACCTCGACCCGCTCGGGTACCGGGCCGAGTACTACGAGTCCCTCGACCCGGCCAGCTACGGCCTGACGATTTGGGACCTGGATCGCACCTTCCACTCGGGCGGCATCGGCGACAAGCCGCGCGCCACCTTGCGGGAAATCCTGTTCCACCTGCGCCGCGCGTACTGCCGTCGTTGGACCGTGGAGTACATGCACATCACCGATCGGGATCGCAAGATGTGGATGCGCTCGCGGGTGGAGGAGACCGAACACTACTTCGAATTCTCCAAGGAAGACCGCAAGAGCATCCTGAAACGGCTCTCGCGCGCCGAAAACTTCGAGCGTTTCCTGCACACCCGCTACGTGGGCAACAAACGCTTTTCCCTGGAAGGCGGCGACACCATGATCCCCGCCTTGGCGGAGATCCTGGAGGTGGCGGCCAGCCACGGCGTCGAAAAGGTGGTCATCGGCATGGCGCATCGCGGCCGCCTCAACGTGCTGGTGAACATCATGGGCAAGTCCTACCAGGACGTGTTCCGCGAGTTCGAAGCGGTCCTGCTGCCCCTGTCCGAAGAGGGCTCGGGGGACGTGAAGTATCACCTCGGCCAAAAGGGCCAGTTCGTGACGCGCACCGGCCAAACCGTCGAGGTGATCCTGTCGGCGAACCCCAGCCACCTGGAGGCCGTCGACCCCGTCGTGTGCGGCATGACGCGGGCCTACCAGGACGCGATGGGGGATGTGGACCGCAAGAAGGTCATGGCCGTGTTGATTCACGGGGATGCCGCCTTTGCCGGCCAAGGCGTCGTGGCGGAGACCTTCAACATGTCCGAGTTGCGCGCCCACGGGTGCGGCGGCACGGTGCACCTGGTCGTCAACAACCAAATCGGCTTCACCGCGAGCCCCCGCGATCTGCATTCCACGCACTTCTGCACGGACGTGGCCAAGGGCGTCGAAGCCCCGGTCATGCACGCCAACGGTCACTTCCCCGAAGCGGTGCTGCGCAGCGCACGGGTTGCGGTGGATTACACCCAGGAGTTCGGTGGCGACTCGGTCATCGACATGGTCTGTTACCGCCGCTGGGGTCACAACGAAGGCGACGAACCCGCCTACACGCAGCCGTTGCTCTACCAAGAGATCGCCAAGATGCGCACGGTGAGAGAAAACTACACGCGCTTGTCCCTGCGGCGCGGCACTTTGGACGCGGAGGAGGCCCAAGCCATTTCCGAAGCCGTCGACGAGGAGCTGCGTTTGGCGCTGGAGCAGCAAAAGGCCCAGCCGACCCCCGAATTGACCCAAGAAGAGGTGGTCGATTTGGACTTGGACGATCCCCGCGATTACGTGCAGGCGCCCTCGCCCGAGACCGGTTGCGACCGCGATCGTCTGGTCGAACTGATCGACACGCTCAATACGGTGCCCGAAGGCTTCGTGACGCATCCAAACCTCCTGCGGCAACTGCGTCGCCGAGAAGCCATGGTGCGCGGGGACCGCGATCTGGACTGGGGCTGCGGGGAAGTGCTGGCTTTCGGCACCCTGTTGCAGGACGGCGTGCCGATTCGTTTGGCCGGCCAGGACTCCGGGCGCGGAACGTTCAGTCACCGCCACGCGGTCATCCACGACCAGGTGACGGACGAGGAGTACGTACCGCTCACGGACCTGCCCGGAACCGACACGTTCTTCGAGGTCTGGAATTCGCTCCTTTCCGAAGAGGCGGTCGTCGGCTTTGAGTACGGCTACGCTTTGGCCCGCCCGAACGCCATGGTGATTTGGGAAGCCCAGTTCGGCGACTTTGCCAACGGCGCACAGGTCATGCTCGACCAGTTCATCGCGTCCGGCGAAGCCAAGTGGAAGCAGACCTCTGGTCTGGTGATGCTCTTGCCGCACGGCTACGACGGACAAGGCCCGGAACACTCGAGCGCCCGTCCCGAGCGCTACTTGGGTCTGTGCTCAGGCGGCAACATGACGGTGGCCAACTGCACGAACTCCGCGCAGTTCTTCCACCTGCTGCGCCGCCATGGCCAGGCGGCGACCCGCCGTCCGCTGATCGTGTTCACGCCCAAGTCCTTGCTGCGCGACAAGCGGGCCGCGAGCCCCATCGAGGACTTCACCCAGGGCCGCTTCCAGGAATTGATGGACGACACCAGCGTCGATCCGTCGCAGGTGCGTCGCATTCTGCTGTGCACCGGCAAGGTCGCTCTGGATTTGGAGGCCCACCGCGAGGAAAACGGGATCACCGACACCGCCATTTTGCGCCTCGAACAGCTCTACCCGTTCCCGCGGGAGGCCATGCAAGCCGCTTTGAAGCGCTTCGGCAACGCTCCCGTCACCTGGGTGCAGGAAACGCCGCGCAACATGGGCGCCTGGTCCTACATCCTGCAGCGCTTCTACGACATGGACGTGCCCGTGCGCTACGCCGGCCGGCCCGAGAGCGCCAGCCCCGCCACCGGCTCCCACAGCCGCCACGTGGCCGAGCAGGCCCACCTGGTCACCCAGGCCTTCACCCGCTAGGCGTGGGGCCGCTGGCCCAAAAGTAGGCCTGCGAGCCCTCTCCGGACGGTAGGCTGCGCAGGCCTAGGGCCGTGCGCTAGGCTGTAGTCAGGCAAATCATGGATGGACTGCAGCACATTTTGGTGGGCGTCGACTTCGATGCGCGCGACGGAAGTCTGACCGAGGGGTCGCGGGGGGTCCTGCGTGAGGCCCTGCGCTTTTCTGCCGCGCACGGCGGCAAGCCGCGTTTCTTGCACAGCGCTCACCGGTCCGCGGAGGATCCCCACGAACCCGAGTACGACGAGGCGCGCGGTCCGGCGGAATTCCAAGCCTATTGCGCGGAGCTCGGTCTGCCGGACGCAGAGCTCGTCATTTCGAAGGAACCCCCGTGGCTTGCCCTGATCCATCGCGTGTTGTCGGGCGGCTACGAGCTCGTGATGGTCGGCAAGTACAACGAGGCGCCCCACGAGGATCGCTCCATGGGGCGCGTCACCATGAAGGTCGTGCGCAAGTGCCCTTGCCCGGTGTGGGTCGTGAACCCTAAAGAGGTGCGCGAAGAGGGGCCCGTTTTGGCTGCCACCGAAATGGGCCCCGTCGGGACCCAGGCGGTGGAGCGCGCCGCGGCTTGGGCGACGTGGCGCAAGCAAGACCTCCACGTGGTGCACGCCTGGCGGGTACCCGTGGAACTGGAGATGGCGGCCAGCGGCATGACCCCCGAGAAACTGCAGCAGCGTCTCGACGCCGAGATCGACACCCTGCGCCAACGCATCCTGGCGATGCCTTGCGTGAGCGCGCTCGGCGATCGCGCCCACGTGATCATCCGCGAAGGCTTGCCCTCCGACGTGGTCTGCGCCGCCGTGGAGAGCGTGCAACCACGCTTGTGCGTCATGGGTTCGG
>JAUHXY010000250.1 GCA_030426785.1 bacterium | reverse complement strand
CGGGGTGCCCAGGGTGGCGCTCACGAGCGCTTGGGTTTCCCCACGGGTGAACAGAACGCTGCCGTGCTGACGCTCGATGAAGTTCGGAACGATCGTGATTTGGCGAATCGCGTCGTGGGCGCGGCCATCCGAACGGGTTCCGGACAGGATTTGCTCGCGCTCGACTTCGCGGCGCAAGTCGTGGAAGAAGTTCTTGATGGCCTTCTTTTGGGCCTTTTGGTCGGCTTCCGGCGTGTTGGCGGTGAGCGCTTCGACGAGGTCGTTTTCCACCGCCTTGCAAGCGGCGCTGCGCTCGTGCTTGCCTTCGGTTTCGAGGGCGCGCTTGAGGTCCGCTTCCGCGGCCCACACCTTGGCCTTGAGAGCTTCGTCGACCGCCGGGGCCTCGAAAGCGCGCGGCTCCGCGCCGACTTTCTCGCCCAGCTCGTCCACCAAACGCACCACGTCGCGGATGACGTCGCCGGCCATTTCGAGAGCATCGATCATGATGTCCTCAGGCAGTTGGTTGGCGGAGCTTTCCACCATGGCGAGGCCGTCCTTGTGGCCCGCGACGACCAGGTCGAGTTCGCTGGCTTCGCGACGATCTTCATCGCTGGGCCAGGCGACCAATTCCTCGTCGATCCGGCCGATGCGCACCGCACCCAGGGTGTTGCCGAAGGGCAGACCGCTGATGCGAATCGCGGCAAACGCGGCCACCATGGCCAGCACGTCGGGGTTGTTGATGCCGTCGTACTGCAGGACGTGGGTCATGACCTGCACTTCGTCCTTGTACCCGTCGGGGAACATCGGGCGGATCGAGCGGTCGATCAGGCGCATGGTCAGGATTTCCTTGGTGGTGGGACGACCTTCGCGCTTGAAGAAACCGCCCGGGATCTTGCCGGCCGATTCGGTCTTCTCGCGGTAATCACACACGAGCGGAAAGAAGTCAATGTCTTCGCGCGCGCTTCCGGCGCACACGGCGGCGAACACTTTGGTGTCGCCCAGGGTGCAGATCACCGCACCTCCAGCTTGGCGGGCCATCTGCCCGGTTTCGATCGAAATGGTCTGGCCAGCGATTTGGGCCTCGACGCGGACGGGGGTCATATTCATCGGTCCGTACTTTCCTTACGACTACAAAGGTGGGGGTTGCCCCACGGAGAGAAAACGGTGAGCGTGGCTCACCCGGTCATGCGAAGCTCGAGCGAGTCCGCGGGATGGCCCGGGCAAAGCCGGGGCCGGGAGATTGCGTGGTGGTCCTCAGGGACGACGCACGGCAATCCGTTGTTGCGCTCCAAACACGGGGCCGCGCAACGAGCCCAAAAAACTGCACCTCGCTCCGGCGCGGGTCCCGATCCGGTCGGATCGAAGCCCTCGCGGCAGGCGAGGTGCGGTGGAGAGAAGTTCCATGCCAGCGAGCGGAGTCGCGGGAGTTCCACCCGATTCGGTTCGAGGGAAACACGCCGCGCTACGCATCGGAGGAGCGGTGCTTAGCGGCGCAGGCCGAGCCGTTGCACGATGTCTTGGTAGCGCTTCACGTCGCTGGTGCGCAAGTAGCGCAGCAACTTCGAGCGGCGGCCGACCTTGATCAACAGGCCGCGGCGGGTCGTGAAGTCCTTTTTGTGGAGCTTGAGGTGCTCGGTCAGGTTTTTGATGTCTTCGGTGAGCAGTGCGATCTGCACTTCGGGGGATCCGTTGTCGCCGTCTTGGATTGCGTACTCACGGATCAACTCGCTCTTGCGAGAGGGGGCAATAGCCATGGTGATGAATTCTCGTTCTGTTGGAACACTTGCCGCGGTCCAAGCGGAGGAGGGCGTCGAAGGCGAAGCTGGGGGCGTCGAACGGGGCCACTGAGGACCTTGGCGACGTGCCGTGGCTTTCCAACCTACAAAGGCCACCTGGCCGGGACCGGGTGCGCCGATACGTTCGGCTTCTCGGGCCCCCCAATGGGGCTTGCGAGGGCGACTAGTCTAGCGGTCCCCCGCAGACCTGTCATCGCGAAATCCAGGGGAAAGCCACCCCCTCAGGGGCCGCAGGGAGCGCGATCGACCCTACTGAAGGTCCGGTCGAGTCTCCCGAGCGGGCATGACCGCCAGGAGCTCGGCCACCAACTGGTCCAGGGCTCCGCGGAAGTGGGCCCCTTCGGTGGCGAAGGCGGTCTCTTGATCCCCGTAGTTGAAGCGACCCGGCAGGCGCCCCACCCACAGGGGAGCCCCCATCGGGTTGGAGGCGTCGATCATGCGCAATTCCAGGTCGACCTCGAACGCACGGCGGGTCTCCCAAAGGCCCGAGTTCCAATCGTGCACGATGAGTTGGCAAACCACCTCCTCGTTCAGGGTGCCCGGTCGGTAGGAGGCTTCCGCCACGCCCTCAGCGCCAATGCGGCCCGCTTCGTCCACGAACTCCAAGGACAGGGGCGCGTAGCGGCGCTTGATCAAGCCGCGCACGATGGAGCGGCGCAGGTCTTCGGTCGGGACGAGCAGGCCATCCACCGCTACCTGCACGGGAGCGACGACCACGTCGGAGGGGTTGCGGGCTTCGAGGGTCTGGCCGGGCTCGACCATGACCCCTTGCCCCAAGGGCATGGGCAACTGCTGACAGGCGAGCGATCCCATGGCCAACACCAGGGGAGCCAGTACGACAAACGTGCGCTTCATAGAATTCCTTGGAGGCCTGATCCCCCGGGGTTCCCCCTGCGGTCGGTGATCGCGGAAGGTGATCCTGGACGGCGATCCCGGACGCCAGCCGATTCCCCGAATCGGCGGGCCCCTGCGGTAGGGTGAGGTGAAGTGGAGAGAGCCCCTCGGTCCTCGAAACCCCGTCTGGCCCGCATTCTATCCAGGGGCCTTCCGCTCAAAAAAGGGGAAACCTTGGGAGAGGGCCAACGGGGCCCATCGAAGTCCCGCGCAGACCGGCGCCCGGACTCCCGCAGCCCCCGCTCGCAGCGCCTCAGGGGGTCTGCGTGTACAAAAACACCTCGGAGCGAGCGTAGTGGTGGGCTTCCCGATACAGGTCCGTCCACAAAAACTCGGTGGGATCTAAGGTCGGGGCCGCGAAGTACGAGATCTGGCAGCCGATGGGCCCATCCGGAAGGGCCGCGCCGCCGTTGGCTTCGATGTCCGGCAAACTCACCTCCAGCGAGCCGACCCCGTCCCCGGGATCCTGGCGCCATAAGGACCAGCTGCGGCCGCTCTGGGCCACGAGGCGTACCTCGTACAGCCCCCCCATCCCGAGCAGGTCCCGCAAGGGATCGGTGCATTGCACCGTGTAAGCGGAACCGCTGACCGCTCCCGCCGGCGCGGGGCTCACCAGCTCGGAGGGATCGGTCAGGATCAGGTTGCCGTCCAACTGCGAGAAGGGGCGCCGGACGACGGACAGGTTGCCGTCTTCGTCCTGCACCTCGACCCGTAGGAAGTGATCGGGGCTGATCGCGCCAAACTCCACCAGCACGCCCAGCTCATCGTCCATGGAGTCCATGACCCCATCTACGACCCCGGGAATCGCCGATCGAATGTTCCAAAGATTGCCGCCTTGGTCGTAGGCGATGCCGAGGCCCACCAGAATCGGTCGTTCCATGCCGGGGCTGAGGCTGTCCACCAGCACCAACGGGTCGTCGGCAAAGGTGCCCATGTTGGGCGCGGTCGCCACGTTCAAGACCTGGGCGGGCACTTCGATCGGCAGATCTTCGACCACGCCGGTCGTCAACAGGGTGTCCACGAAGACGACCGAGGGGGTCGGTAAGCCATCGGTAGCCAGGGAAGGTTGACCGGTTTCCCAGCCGTACGCGCGCAGGAACGAAAGGGGCGAAAACGCCACTTCCGGCAACGAGCGATCCCCCGCCACGAACGCGCCAAAGCCGACCCGCTGCGTGCGTCCGATCTCGGGTACGAAGCTGCACCGATACAGACCCGCGGCCGTATCGAGGGTGCAGGGTTCGGTCGTGCGCGCCAAAGGACCTTTGCCCCCCAAGCGGGTGTCCGCCACGAACACGTCGACGTTTTGAATCGGCGCGGCGGGGAAAGCCGATTGCACCTGCCCGACCCACTGAGCCAACGGAGGCGTGATCGGCTCGAGCAGCACCATGATGCGATCGCGCGGTGCCCCGTGGAAGGTGAACAGGTGGTACCCGGGCAGATCCACGGTGATCAACGTTTCGCCGACCGCCGCCCCCGTCACGCTCGCCGTGCCAGCCGTGTTGGTCAGGCTGGATCCCAGGAAGGTGATGCCTCCCGAATCTTGGTGACTGAAAATGCGCGCGCCCTGCAGGGGTGCCAAGGTTTCGGAGTGGTGCACCCAAACCTGGACGGAAGTGCCCGCGATGACGGATCCGGTGGCGGCGACGCCGACCTGCTCAAAACTGCCCGCAAAAGGCATCGTGGGCGTGTTGAGCGCGTTATCGAAAGCTTGCAGGTCAAAGTTGATCGCGGGGCTGGTCGGGTCGAGCAAACCCACCGGAATGGGCGCGGCGACGAAGATGTTCTGGGCCCCCACCTGCGTCGGTGCCGGCGGATCTAGGGTGACGACGTTGTTGCCGAGCGCGGAGGAGACGCGCGCCCCCGCGAGCCCTTCGCTCGCGAGCCCCACCACGACCAAATCCCGTTGATCGCTGCGCAACATCGTGGTGGGCTCGCTGCCCAATCCGACGGTCACGATACTCGGTGCCATGGAGTCGAACAGGTAATCCTGCACCCCATCGAGCAAGGGACTGCCGTCGAGCACGCGCACCGCGGTAGCTACGTTGCCCCGCTGCAAGCGCACCCCTACGCGCAGATCGTCGTCGGCCAGCAAGGGCTGATCGTCCAGATCCAACAGGGCCAGATCCGCCGGCAGCAAGTCGATCAGCTGGAGGCCGTCCGCGACCGGCACGAGGCGCTCAAAGGCGATCAGCCCGTTGTCCTCGGGGTCGGAGCCGAACAGGTACACCAACAACTCATCGCCCATCTGCGTGGGCTCCGACAACTCGACCTGCAAGACCGGCAAAGCCGCGTTCTCCAGGTCGGATCGCCCGATCGCATCCTGCGCCCCGAAGGGCTTCAGCCCTCCGACCGGCGCGAGGGCGCTCGACAGGGTGAAGGGGATCGAAACCTCGGGCAACTCGTTGCCTTCCAGGTCCGCCAAACGATCGCTCGCCGGCGACAAGGTCCATTGCATGCTGTCCCCGTCGCCCAAACTGACGCGCGCCCCGAAGGCGTCTTCGCTCTGCCAAGTCCAAACGCTTTCGATGGCGGTGGAGCCGCTAAAACCGGGCATGGCATTCGGATCGGGATCGGGGTCCATGCCCCCCACCGTCACGGCGAAACTGCGTTGGTTGAAGCGCGTGGGGTCCATGCGCCGGTCGAAGACGACCGATATCTCGGTCAGGTCCGAGACGTTGGTATCGTTCGCGCTCGGCTCGGTCAGCAACACGCGGGGCGTCACATTGACGTCTTGGTCGGTGCCAAAGGAAACGATCAAGTCGTTCGGATCGAAGACCCACTCCTGGCCGGTCACGTCGGAGATCACGGCGGTCGGGCTGACCGTCAGCTCAAACTCCAGTCCGTCGGGCAACGGCGTCGCCGCAGCGGCGACGGCCGCCTCGCGGCGGCGTTCCCGGAGCCAGTCCGGTCCGCCCAGAGCGGCGGCCTCGTCGGGCGTGATCGTCGC
>JAUHXY010000249.1 GCA_030426785.1 bacterium | reverse complement strand
GCCTCGTAGGCTTCGCGGTCCTCTTCAAACCACTTGCCCATATCCGACAGGATCCGGCGCACGAGCCCCTTACGAATCTGCGCCACCTGGCGGTTGTTCTGCATGGTCTCGCGGCTGACGTTGAGGGGCAGGTCGGCGGTTTCCACCACGCCGCGCACGAACCGCAACCACACCGGCAGCAAGTCCTCGCACTCCTTTTGCACCAGGACGCGCCGCACGTACAGGCTGAGGCGCGACTTGGGATGCCCCTCTTCTCCCATCATCATGGGCTTTTGCGCGGGCAAAAAGAGCAGCGCGGTGAACTCCAAGGTGCCTTCCGCCTTGAAATGAATCGTGCGCGCCGGGTCGGTCCAGTCGTGGGCGTGATGCTTATAGAATTCCGCGTACTCCTCGGCGCTGATGTCCCCCTTGGGCCGCGTCCACAGAGGCTTCATGGAGTTGAGGGTCTCCAAGCGCGTCACCGTCTGCGACTCCCCTTCGATCGGTTCGCCGTCGTCGTCGAGTTTGGGCTCGGTGCGCTCGACCTCCATTTGAATGGGGTACTCGACGAAGTCCGAATAGCGCCGCACGATGTCCCGCAGGGTCCACTCTTGCGTGTAGTCGGGTTCGTCCTCTTGGGCCTCTTTGAGGTGCAGGGTGATGACCGTACCACGGGGCAGATCGTCGACCGCTTCGAGGGTGTACTCCCCTTGCCCATCCGACTTCCAGCGCCAGCCCTCTTCGGCACCGGCCTTGCGGGTCTCCACCACCACTTCGTCGGCCACCATGAAGGCCGAGTAAAAGCCGACGCCGAAGCGGCCGATCAGGTCGGGGGTGTTCTCCGCCGAGCCCTCCTTCAGAGCTTCCAGAAACTTGCGGGTGCCCGAACTGGCCACGCGACCCAAGTTCCCGGTCAGATCTTCCTTGGACATGCCGATGCCGTTGTCGGCCACGGTCAGCGTTCGCGCTTCCGAATCGGCGTCCAAGGCGATGCCCAGGGTCTCCCCTTCCGGAAGCCAGTCCAGATGGGTCAGTGCTTCAAAACGGAGCTTGTCCAAGGCGTCGGAGGCGTTGGAAATCAGCTCCCGCAGGAAGATGTCTCGCTCCGTGTACAGGGAGTGGATGACCAGGGAAAGGACTTCCTGAACTTCCGCCTGGAAGGCGTGGGATTCTACGTTTTGAGTCATGGCGAACAGCGTCACAGGGACGGGATTGGGCCGAATATCATGCGCAGATTACGGCACAACGCAACCCCGGAGACCGTCTAGAAACCTGGCTCCCGATTCCCCGGTAGACTATAGGGGTGGGATGGGCTGGGCCCTCCCCCCGGCCCTAGCGGGCCCAAAATCGATCCACGTGAAGCTCCATCAACGCCTGATCCGCATCCTCCCCCTGGGCTTGGCCCTGGGCCTCGCCTGGGTCGTCATGCCGCCCACCAGCGAAGGCTTCAATCTGCTCGGAGGCCAACTCGACCTTGGGCAGCGGGATTACCGTTTCTTCAACAACTTCACGCACGCCACCGCCAACACCTACCAGATCCCCGATCCGGATTTCCCTGGGGCCTTGGGGGCCGAACTCGCGGTTTGGAAAGGCGCCGCCGAGTGGGGCAGCCGACTGCACGGCACGGGGGGCTACGATCCCCGCCAGCCCGATGGGATCGGTTCGGGAGGTTCCAACTTCGATTCGTTCTACGTGGGTCTCGCCACCGAACCCGGCGGCGTGGACGACAACATCGCCTCGATGATCACGGGATTCTTCGCGACGCATGCGTACACGGAGATCCCGATCGGCGACGGATGGCGCATTCGCTTCGTCCAGGGGCCGGACGATTGGCAGGACCACCCCGACCCCAGCACCTGGCAGGGCAGTTTCCCGTGGGACATCCAAGGCACCATGACCCACGAGTACGGGCACGCGCTAGGGCTCGCGCACACCAACGTGCCCGGGGCCACCATGGGGTCTCCCACGCAGTTAGGCGTGGGCCTACGCTCGATCGAGGCGGACGACATCGCCGGGGTGCAATTCCTGTACGGGGTGCTGGACCCTGCGAAGCCGGTGATCGAAACCTACACCTTGGCTGGCTCCCAAATCACTTTGCACGGCCGCCACTTCCACCCCACGAACAACGAAGTCTGGTTGACCCAAGCGACGCCTGGTGGAGACGGAACCCCCGTCAAAGTACTCGGCGTGCCATCGACCGCGGGCGGAACGCGCTTGAGCTTTACGTTCCCAAACACGGCCCGTGCGGGTCAAGTGGCCGTCAAGCTGCCCGGTTTCTCCGACATCGACCTCTCGAACTCCTACCCGCTCGATCCGCTGCGCGAGCCTTACTTCCGCCAGCCGCGGGCGTACGGAACCAGCAAAGTCAATTCGATGGGACAGTCGCCGACGCTCACCCTGGCAGGGCACGCCTCCATTAGCCACGGCTCCTTCGCTCTCGATGTTTCCGGCGGTACGCTGTTTGGACCGGGCATCGTCTTGAGCGGACCCGCGCGAGATGCGAAGCCTTTCTTCGGCGGCACCCTGTGGATCGGGCCGCCGTATACCCGCGAGCGTGTTTTTACCTACCAAGCGAGCTTCGCCCGCGTGACGATCGACGTGCCTCCCGGCGTGCAGCCAGGCGATACGCGCTTTTACCAGGTGTGGTTTTCCGACCCGGGGGATCCGCAAGGAGTCGGTCTCAGCCACGGCTTGTGGCTCACCTTTTCGGAGTGACCCTCACTCGGAGTCCGCGTCTTGTGACTCAGCGGGCGGTTGGGTGGTCCACGGTTCGGGTTCTTCCCCGGGCTGGGCGTCGAGCAAGTAGGCGTCCACGTCAAAGTTGCCGCGATACTCGGTTTGCTCGCGAGTCAACGGCTCATCGCCTTTGGTCCAAGCGAGGTTCATGGTCAAAGTCGCTTGCCCATCCAGGCGCAGGCCTTTGAACCTTCCGCGCTGCACGTCCCACACCACGCGGCCTTGACCTTGGGCCAAGGCACCGACCAGGGCCTGCTGCACGCGCATGCCTTCCAAGTGCTCCATGCGTCGGCGCTGGGAAAGCGCTACGGCTTTTTGGTCGACCTCGTTCCGCAACTCAAAACGGAAAGTCAGGTGCGCTTCAGGCCCCACGGGAGAGTCCTCTTGCCGCTCGTACTGCACTTCGATGGTGCCCTGCAGGGAGGCGGTCCCGTCCGGGTTTTGCGCCGACATCAGCAAAGGCTCCCAGCTTCCTCCAAAACCCATCCGCAGGGAGCGCGTCAAGATCTGCTTGCCCCGTTCGGCCGTGGCGTAGTGCATCTCCCCCCCCGGAGACAAGATCGGTCGCAGCGCGGTGACGGGCAAAGTCCAGCGGGTTCCGACCGGCCCCCGCGGCTGCCAGTCCGCTAGGTCCAAGTCCAAACGCATGTCTTGCAGGCGGTGCTCTCCACCCGCATTGCGGTCGTAGTAACGGCCGTAGTCGTTCTCCTCCGGAATGTAGGTGAACTGAACCGTCGTTTCGGGCGCCGTAAAGGGAGACTCCATGTTCACCTCCAGCGGCGGCTGCCCCTCGACGGGAAAGTCGAGCTTGCCCCACAAAGTGCCCTTCTCGACCCGTCGGCGCAGGCGCAGGGGTCGCTCGGAAGTTACCGCCTGGCACCAATCTTGGAACGTGCGGGCCTCTTTGGTTTCCAAGCTCGGCAGGTCGGTCGCCCATTCCGGCTCCGCTTCTCCGCGCTGCAGGGAGTACAAGGTGTTTTGCAACCGGTGATGCGCGTTCCAGCGCAACACGTAGCGATCGTTCGCCTTCCAGCGGAACGGTGCGCTGACCTTGGGGAGCTCCTGAGGGGACGTGGGCGCCGCCTCGTCTTGGGTACCGGCCCACGCGAACGCCCCTAGGGTGAGGCCGAACAGGCCGGCGATCACGCGGCGCTTACTTTGGAATGCCATTTTCATACTCTCCCGACTTCTCGTCGTCCGGCCGACCGAATTCGTCCCACTCCTGCCAAGCGCCGTGGCGCTTGCCGTCCAGCATCGGGCCGCGGCTTTGGCGCAACCCGTTGGGCCAGTAGGCAACCCAAATGCCTTGCGCTTGGCCGGATTCAAAGCGCCCTTCGAAGCGCAACTTGCCGTCTTCGTAGTAACCGGTCCAATCTCCGGATTGGTCCCCGTCGACGAATGGCCCTTCCGCCTCCACCTCACCGGTGGGATAGAAGAAGGTCCAGGGGCCTTGCTCTTGGTCCAAGTCGAAGTTCCCTTGCGAACGCAAGCGCCCGCCTTGGAAGGTCTTCCATAATCCTTTGCGGTAGTTGCTGAAGTACGCACCACTCTGGATCACGAGGCCGCCAGGACCGAACACTTCCGAAGGCCCTTGGCGCATGTTGTCCACCATTTGGTAGGTCGCTTTGCGCTCCCCGTTGGGGTGGTACTCCACGTGCAGACCGATGCGTTGGTCCTCTTCCCAGCGGCCTTCGAAACGCTTTTCTCCGTTTGCGTGGTAGCGCACCCAGTTGCCTTCCCGCTGCCCACCGATGTAGGCGCCCTCGTCCTGCAGGCGCCCCTCGCGGTCGTAGAACTTCCAGGCCCCTTCGCGCACGTAGTTCCGCAAGACCCCTTCATAAGCGAGCTTGCCGTTGGAGTGATAGCCCTTCCACAGGCCCGCGCAGCGACCGTTAACGATGCGGCCTTCCCGAGCCTTTTCGCCGTTGGGGTAGTAGAAGGTCATGAACTCGCCCTCTGCGGTGGGCGACGATTCCTGACCGGTCGCCGCCGTCGGCAGCGCCCAAGCGAGCAAAGCGCCGAGCAGCACGAGCCAGCTAGCCACGGTTTTACTGATCATCGCTGTCCTCCAACTCCGCCACTTTCTTACCGGCGCGGTAGATGCCGGACCAATTGGCCTGCAGGCTGCCGTCCTCTTCCCAATATCTCCACGGACCTTCGCGCAAGCCATCCTTCATCACACCGGCCGCAAACGGTTGACCGCTGAGGTAGAACTCCTTGCGCTCCCCTTGCTCCAAGCCTTCGACGTACTGGGTTTGCAGCACGGACACACCGCCCTTCCATTGCTCATACGGACCCGACAGCGTGCCTTGGTCGTAGGTGCTCGAGAGGATTTGGCGGCCCTCCTCGTCGAATTCTTTCCAAACCCCTTGCCGCTCCCCGCGATGGTAATCGCCTTGCATACGAATCCGTTCTTCATCGGCGACAGCGTGGTATTCGATGGCTGTACCGTGCAATTGCCCGTCCTCGTAGTGCACGGACCGCAGGGGAACGTTGTCTTTGCGCCACACCCGGTAAAGACCGGTTTGCACACCTTGCTCCCAGTGGCTGAGCTCTTGATTGAAGCCGCCCGCGAACCACAGGCGAAACTCCCCTTGCAGCACGCCGCCGTCGTAGTGGCCACGCACGCGCAACGTGCCCGCCTCGCCGTACTCCTCGAACAGGCCTTGCCGCAGGTTGCCCACGTGTTGCGTGCTGATCTTGAGGGTCCCTCCTTCGAACCACTCGCGGTAGTCGCCTTGCAACTGACCCATGCGCCAATGGGTGTCCTGCTTCACCACCCCGTTTTCGTAGAGGTGCATGTCGCGACCATGGTGTCCACGCGGGCCAATCACCTCCGGCAGCTGGGTGTGAATGCGCCGCAAGCGACCGGAATCGTAGTAGGACCGCCGAGTGATCACTTTTAGCCCGTCGACCTCCTGGACCTC
>JAUHXY010000248.1 GCA_030426785.1 bacterium | reverse complement strand
GGCCGGCTCGACGGCCCTGCGCGATCACTTGATCCACCGCGCCCGTTCTTTCATCTACACGACCGGCATGCCGCTCCCGATGGCCGCCGCGTTGACGCGCTCGATCGGGTTGGTTGCGCAGCTCGACGCCGAACGGGAAAGCGTGCGCACGGGCGCCCGTCACCTAGCGAAAGCCCTCGATCTGCCCGAGCCCGCGGGAGCGATCGTGCCGATCCCCTGCGGCGCCCCCGAAACGGCGCTGCGTTTGGCGGAAGAGCTACGCGCTGAAGGACTGCACCTGCACGCCGTGCGGCCCCCCACGGTCCCGCCGGGCACGTCGCGCTTGCGCGTCGTCGTGCACGCCCAGCACCAAACCCGCGACCTCGACCGCATCGCGGAGGCCGTGCAGAAGTTTCGCTCACAGGAGCGCCAGCCCGCCGCCACCCCGAAAACCGCGCTGGCCACGCCGTGGGTGATCATCGGTACCGACACCGACGCGGGCAAAACCGTTGCGAGCGCTTTGTTGCTGCACGGCGCGTGCGCGCAAGGCCCGGCGGCCTACTGGAAACCGCTGCAATGCGGCTTGCCCAGCGACACGGACACGGTGCGCGCTTTGGCGAGCGACTTGCCGGTCACATGGCACGAGCCTGGTTTGTTTTTCTCCTTGCCCAAGAGCCCCGATCAAGCCGCCGCCGCCGAAGGTCGCGCCATCGTCCCCGCGCGCATCGAAAGCCGCCTGCAGGAACTGCGCCGCGCTCAAACGGGCCCTCTGTTCGTCGAAACCGCGGGTGGCTTGTGCGTGCCTTGGACCGATTCCTTCCAAACCCAGGATTGGATCGCGCAAACGCGCCCGAACGTGATTTTGGTGGCGCGCTCGGGCCTCGGCACCCTGAACCACACGCAGCTCACCCTGCAAGCCCTGGAAGCCTGCGGCGTGCGACCCAAAGCGCTCCTGTTGATGGGCCCGCCGCACAAGGACAATCGCCTGCGTTTGGCCGAACGAGCGGGCGCGCCGACCCTCGAAGTGCCGTGGCTCGACCCCTTAAACCGCGCTGCTTTGGCGGACCTCGCGCAATCCTTGCCCTTCGATTGGCTGGCCGATTGACATGCAACCCACCCACGACCTGATCGCGCGGGATCGCCAAACCGTTTGGCATCCGTACACGCAACACGGCCTGCAACAAGAGCCGCTCGCTATCACCGGCGCCGAAGGTGCGCTGTTGCGTTTGGCCGACGGCCGCAAGGTGATCGACGGGCTATCGTCCTGGTGGGCGACCCTGCACGGCCACGGCGAGCCCGCCTTGGTCGAAGCCGCTCAGGCTCAAATGCAAAGTTTGGATCACGTCCTGTTCGCGGGCACCACCCACGAGCCGGCGGTGCGGCTGGCCGAACGCTTGCTAGAGGTCGCACCCAAGGGTCTGTCGCGCGTCTTTTACTCCGACAACGGTTCCACGGCGGTCGAAGTGGCACTCAAGATGGTCGTGCAGAACTTCGCGCAGAACGGCCAGCCCGAGCGCAAGGTATTCGTGGCACTGGAAGGCGCGTACCACGGCGACACTTTCGGATCCATGTCGGTCGGGGACCCCGACCCGTTTTTTGAAGCCTATCGCCCGCTGCTCTTCGAGAGCGTGCGCATCGCCCCCAGCGCCGCCGCCTTGCACCAAGCCCTAGAAGAGCTGGGGCCGCGCGCCGCGGGCGTGATCCTGGAGCCGTTGTTGCAAGGCGCCGCCGGCATGCGCGTGCATTCCGCCGACTTCGTGCGCGCGGTGCGCCAAGCCTGCGACCAACATGGCATCGCCATGATCGCCGACGAGGTCATGACCGGGTTTGGCCGCACGGGTACCTTGTTCGCGTGCGAGCAAGCCGGGGTGACCCCGGATCTCTTGTGCCTCGCCAAGGGGTTGACCGGCGGCATGTTCCCCCTCGCCGCCACCCTGGCGCGGGAAGCGATGTTCCAAGGCTTTTGGAGCGAAGATCGCACGCGCACGTTCTTTCACGGGCACACGTTCACGGCCAACCCGGTGGGTTGCGCGATGGCCTTGCGGTCGCTGGAGCTCACCCAAGAACGCAACGTACCGGCTCGCTTGCAAGCGATCGGCGCCGTCATCCGCGCGCAACTGGAGTCGCTCGAAACTCACTCGCATGTCCGCAACCTGCGCCACTTGGGCGGTTTGGTGGCCTTCGATTGGTGCCCGCCTGCCCAGCAAACGGGTGGCTATTTGCACGCCGTCGGACCGCGGGTCAGCGCCATCGCCTTGGAGCAAGGTGTGTTGTTGCGGCCCCTCGGAAACGTCATCTACGCCCTACCGCCCGCTTGCACCACCGACGAGCAAGCCGTTCAGATCGGCCGCGCCATGCTGGCGGTGGTCGCTGGCCTGTCCTAATGCCGGTCGCGGGGCGTTCAGATTGAGGCAAAGGCCTCAACCCTTGGGGGCCCAGCGTCGATCCAAGGACGAAGGGGGCTAGACTTCCCCAGCCCAGGCCCGCCCTGGCTTCCCATGCTGCGCATCGCTTCGTTTCCCTCCGTCCCGCAAGGCCTCGCGCCAAGGTTCCTTTCCGGCCTGACGCTCGGCCTGCTGACGCTCGGGCTCGGAGCCTGCTGCGATTCGCGCCCCAAGGTGATCGTGCAAAACGACCCCCTGTGGCACCAAAACGACCGCAGCTACCTGGACGGCTACGCTCCTTTGCATCGCGACGGGCGCGTCAACGTAGTGGTAGAGATCCCCGCCGGCACGAACGGCAAGTGGGAAGTCACCAAGCCCGAGGGTGAACTGCGTTGGGAGATCCGCGACGGCAAACCGCGCGTGGTGCACTACCTGGGTTACCCGGGCAACTACGGCATGATCCCGCGCACGCTCTTGCCCGAGGAGCAAGGCGGCGATGGGGATCCCTTGGATGTGTTGGTTTTGGGCGAAGCCGTGCCGCGCGGCTCCGTCATTCCCGTGCGCATCATCGGCGTCATGCAAATGCTCGATGACGGCGAGCAGGACGACAAGCTGATCGCGGTGCGCGAGGGCACTCCCTTCGCGGACGTGCACTCGGTCGCGCAACTGCGCCAAGAATTCGGCGGCGTGGAGGCCATTGTGAAGGCTTGGTTCGCCAACTACAAAGGCCGGGGCGTCATCACGGTGCAGAGTTTCGCCGAGGCGAACCAGGCGCGCGCTATCTTGGACGCGGCCGTTGCGGCTTACGAAGAGACGAAGCGCTTCGCAGATTAAGCGGCGCACAGCTCTGCTGCGAGTGCTCCACGACCTTGCCGCTTAAACTTGTGCTTCTGCGGACCGAGCACCGACCGCGAACACGACCCACCCCACGATCAAGGCCGTTCCCCCGATCGGGGTGATGGCTCCGAACCAGCGGGGCGCGCCGAGGGCCATGGCGTACAAGGTGCCGCTGAAGATCGCGCTACCAAGCCATAAGAGCCGGCCCGGCCAGGCACTCGACAAGGCGCCTGCGCGCACCGCAAGTCCCACCAAGACGAGGCCTAAAGCGTTGCCAAAGTGGTAGTCCGCAGCGGTTTGCCACCACTCCAAGACCTTGGGATCGTCGCTGCGGCTCTGCAATCCATGGGCCCCGAACGCCCCCAAAGCCACCGCTAAGCCAGCCCAACCCGCGCCGATCGAAATCCAGGGGTTCTTCATGGCCAGACGGTAGGCCGCGAGAGCCCGGACGAAAGCCCGGCTCTGGGCTTTTTGACTGTCCTAGGAAGCGCTGCCCGGGTTTTGGGGATCCTCATTTGAAACGCCGGCTCCCACTGCGAGACGGCTAGACCCCAGACCGCCGGATGGGGCGCAAGAAACCCAGTGCGGCTAGGGTCTTGCATTCGGCTTGGTCGAAGAGACGACCGGCGCGCGCAAGCGACCGACTGCGCATCGCCAGGAGCACGCGCGGCCCCGCCGAGGGCCGGCGGCTCACTGTTCGCGCCGCCCCCGACCATGAAGAAGCTGCTTTCCCCGGCCCCGATGGGGCTCGTGATGGCCTCCGGCCTGATGTTATTGCTTGGCGCCATCGTGATGCCCAGCCGGCACAATCCGTACAGCTCGTCCCGCGATGGCGGACGATCCGTACAGCCGCCGGCGCGTTTGACCGACCTGTACGGCAACGACTTGGGCGAAGAGAGCTTCGGTGCTCTGGGAGGCACGCCCAACCGCGGTTGGCAAGGAGGTTCGACCATCGAGCCGCTCGGGCCGGGCCTGTACCGCATCGAATTGAACGGCACGGGCACCGCTTGGGCCGAAACGTTTTTGTTGGCCATGCCGGAAGGTCCGTTGCGCTTCGGACCGCTGCTCGTGTTGTTCCACGGCTACGGCGAGCGCCCGGAAGACGTCTTGACGGGCACGACCTTCTTCGAAGAAGCCCTCGAGCGCGGCTGGTACGTGATGGCCCCGCTCGGCGCCCACGAATACAACTTCGGCATCGAATACGCCCAGCGCAACGTCGAACTCGCCATGAACTTCGTGGCCAAAACGTTGCCGATCGACGTGACGCGCTTGTACGGCGTCGGCTTTTCCATGGGTGGCGGCATGGCGGCGTCCTATGCCGCGCGCCACCAGGACCTGTACGGCGGCCGCTTCGCCGCCATCGCCAACCACACCGGCGTGACGTCCTTGAGCCACAGCTTCCGGATGGCCATGGACGATCGTTTGTTCTTGAGCCCGCTCATGTTCGGGGTCACGCCCGACCAGGATCCGTTCGTGTATTCATCGGTTTCGAGCTTCGACTTGGACCCGGTCACCGCCGCCGTCGACCAAAACACCGACATGCTGCGCAACTTGGTCGGCACCCCGGTGCGCACGTTTGCGGCCATGCAGGATCCTTTGTCGGAACTGTTGACCCAAATGGACGCCTTCGAAAACCAGCTCGCCTTGCGCGGTGGTTTCGGCGACTCCTTGCGCGGCCCCTTCGCTGTGCACGAGTGGTCCACCATGGACGAAACCGCCACCCTCAACTGGCTCGCGAGCCAACGCCTGCGCGACCCTTCCGCCAACACCACGCACCACCTGTTGGCCGATCGCACGGGCCGCTGGCACGGTTTCTACCTGCGTCAGCGCCAAGAAGGCGTCTTCACGCCTCTCATCTACCACGTGCAAACCGCCGCCAACCGCCTGCACACCATCGGCACCGAGAACCTCAACCGCATCTCCGTGCACGCCCCGAGCCTAGGCCTACAAACCAGCGATATCTTCGAGTGGAGCTTCGGTAACACCGACAACGCCCCCGTCGAACTCGTCCTGCGCGGCGTCACCCACACCCCCATCGACGTCCACCGCAACGGCACCGCCACGGTGAACTGGCGCTACGACCCCACCCGCCGCGAACTCACCCTCACCGAGCCCAACGCCGCTGCCGTGCCGCTTTGGCGGGTACTGTTTTAAACCGGCGAAACAAACAACTCCTCGCCTGTGGTCTTTAAATGTCTGATGGTGTTTACTTGGCGTTGACGTAATCGTTTGGGCAGTTTCATGCATCAAGGCTGATTTGCTTTTGCGCTTTGCCTCCACAGTTTGAACACACACATCAACTGACAACCTTCCCCCGTCTCCGACGAGTCCGAGAAGATCACATTTTGCCTGATGATTGAAAAAACTACCGCCGTGCAACAGTTGGATGACATTGCTGCAAGATATCATGCAATGGAGGCGCAGTCCGGGTACCCAGACCTATCAGACTTGGGGCGCGTTGT
>JAUHXY010000247.1 GCA_030426785.1 bacterium | reverse complement strand
CCACCGAGAAGATTGATCCGGACCCAGCCTGAAACCGTTCGCATAGACCTAGAATGCGCCCCCAGAGGTCCTGCTCCAAGACCAATTCTCGCCCCGTCTCGGACCAAGTCGGTCGATCCGGCTTTGAGTCCACCCGCCTTACGGGGCCTTTGCGCTGGGCTGCGGCGAGGGAACGCGAGGACAACGAGGACGCTCCTGTCTCCGCGGAACGGCTCGACGCCCGCTCTCGAAGATCCCAGGGTAGATCCCGGGCTCAATCCCAAGCCAGGTCCCAAGAAGGGGTCCAAGGACCGCACCCTGGCCACAATCCGAAGCCGCGGGCTTGGACCAGCGCAACCGGCCCGTCAAGCTCGCCCCATGCCGTGCCTTCTCCGCGCCCTATCCAGCCTTCCGTCAGCCCGGCCCCAGGCCGGACCCCGCCCGTCCCAGCGCCGCCAGCTCGTTCGTAGGTTCGGTTGGGCCGTGGGTTGCGCGTGGCTCGCAGCCTGCGGAGGGACCCGCTCCTCCCGAGCGCTCCCCCCCGCTCCTTCCACGGGGTCCTCGACCTACACGAGTCCCAACCACATCGGCGGTGTCCCCCCTTGGGCGGATCTGCCCCACTCCTGGGCCAAACTGGAGTCGATCGCTCACTGGTTGGAGCACCAAAACATCGGGAACGACCCCTTTTGGCGCGTCGAGGGTCGCCTGCAACTAGCCGAGGGTCGCATGGCGTTTTACCGCAGCGAGCGAGGGCAGATTGAAGCTAGCGCCAACGCCGCACGGGCGGCCGCTGCGCGCGCCGATTTCCTGCGCGTGCGCTCCGATCCGGAAGCGACCGAGAGCCAGCGTCGCCGGGCAGAACGTGGGCTGCAAACCCACGCCCCCGTTCGCACGCAAGGCCCGGGGGGCCTTCCTCCGGGGGTCCACGCGCGCTCCGCGTGGGGCGCTCGCCCCGCCCGCGTGGATCGCGTCACCGTCGCGGACGTGCCGTGGTCGATGATCACCATCCACCACTCCGCCGCAGAGACGCCCCTGCGCGGCACGCAGAGCTTTGGGGGTGCGAAAGAGGCTCTGCGCAAGATCCAATCCGCCCACATGAATCAGAATGGCTGGGGCGACGTGGGCTACCACTTCTTCATCGATCCCGCCGGTCGCGTGTACGAAGGGCGGTCCATGGCCTTCCAAGGAGCACACGCGGGCTCCCGGGACGGTCACAATCACAATCCTGGCAACATCGGCATCTGCCTCTTGGGCAACTTCGATCTGGATCGTCCCACCGCCCCCGCGCTGCAGTCCTTGGAAAAGTTGGTGGGCGACCTACAGAACCAGTATCGCTTGCCGGTCGGCGCGGTGAGTGCCCACCTGGACTACAAGACCACTCAATGCCCGGGCAAAAACCTGTTGCCCTACGTACGCCAATTGGCGCGTCAAAAGCGGCCCTTGCAGCAGTAGCGGCCCCAATCGAATTCCGCGCCGCCCGTCACGAAAGGAGAGAGTTTCCGTGAAGGCCACCAACGTTTTGCTCAGCATTCTGCTCGTAGCGAGCACTGCGGCTTGCGGTGCCGAAGAAGGCGAACGCCGCAGCGAAAAGGCCTATTGGGACGAAGGGCCCCCGCCGGTGCTACGTTTTGAGGGCGAAGAGGTCTATTGGAAAGGCGACTGGGTCACCGACGGACCGGTCACCTACTTCGACAAGACCGGCCGCGTGACCGCTCGCGGCCATTTCAAACTCGGCAAAGAGGACGGCGACTGGACCATGGAGGAGGGCAATACCATCGGACAAGGCCGCTTCCAAGACGGGCGCCGGGAGGGCCGCTGGGAGTACCGCTACGCCAGCGACCAACTCCAGGAAGAAGGCTCCTACCGCGCAGGCCAGCGGGACGGCGAGTGGCGGACCTACTACTCCAACGGCGCGCTCGAGACGATCACCCAATACGAAAACGGGCAGATCGTCGGCGAGGTGCAGCGTTTCGACTACGAGGGCAATCGCCTGTAGACCGCGCGTCTAGCGCGCATGGCGTTCCCGCTCCAAGTCCGCCTGAACCATCTCGTGCACCAATTCGGCGAAGCTGATCTCCGGCTTCCAACCGAGTCGATTCCGTGCACGGCGCGCGTCCCCGACCAAGTGATCTACCTCGGCGGGCCGCAACCACTTCGGATTGACCACCACATGGTCCTTCCAATGCAGACCTGCGGCGGCAAAAGCCAGCTCACACAATTCGGCCACCGTATGGGTCTGCCCACTGGCGATGACGAAGTCTTCCGGCTCGTCGAGCTGCAACATCGCCCACATGGCGCGCACGTAATCGCGCGCGTGCCCCCAATCCCGGCGAGCGTCGAGATTGCCCAATTCGAGTTGTTCCTGCTTCCCGAGTGCGATGCGCGCCACTCCTTGTGAAACCTTGCGCGTCACGAATTCGGGGCCCCGGCGGGGCGATTCGTGATTGAACAGAATGCCGCTGGCGGCAAACAGCCCATAGGACTCGCGGTAGTTGACGGTCGCCCAGTGCGCGAAGACCTTGGCCACCCCGTACGGCGAACGGGGATGGAAGGGAGTCCCCTCGTGTTGTGGGGCGGGTGCACTGCCGAACATTTCGGAGGTGGACGCTTGGTAAAAGCGCGCTTCAGGGCACACGTGGCGCATCGCCTCGAGGAGCCGCATGGTCCCTAAGGCCGTCGTCTCCGCTGTGAACACCGGCTCCGACCAAGACGTGGGCACGAACGATTGGGCCGCCAAGTGGTAGATCTCGTGGGGCCGCGCCTCCCCCAACGCGCGCATCAAGCTGCCCTGATCGAGCAGGTCGCCGGACAGCAGCTCGACACGATCGCGAATGGTTTCGATGCGGTCGAGGCGGGGCGAGGAGCTGCGCCGCAACAGGCCGAAGACCTGATAACCCCGCTCCAGCAAAAACTCCGCTAGATAGCTCCCGTCCTGCCCGGTCAAACCGGTGATCAGGGCTCGTTGGGCGGTTGGGTCGGATGGGGACTCGCCGGTCCCCCCGGGAGATCCAGGGAAGGCAGGGAAAGGCACGGCCATGCGCGCATGTTAACGCGAAGGGCAGGCCGATCTTCCCGGCGATCAGCGCAAGAACAAGAATGCGACAACCGACAACCCGGCGCAGTAGGCAGCGAAGTAGCGGAAGGCGCCTTTCGAAAGCACGAGGATCAAGGTGCGCAATGCCAGGAATCCCACGAGAGCGGACAAAGCCATGGCACCCAGGATCCAGCCGGTCCCAAGATCGCCCACGCCCTGCTCGAACAGATCCGGCAGCTCGAGAATCGCAGCGCCGGCGATGGCTGGCAGGCTCATCAAGAAGGACAGGCGCGCGGCCTGCACCGAATCGATGCCGCGCAGGAAAGCGGTCGAGATGGTCGACCCGGAGCGGGAGATGCCCGGCACGATCGCCAGCGCCTGTGCGAAGCCCATCGTGATCGCGTCGGACCAACGCAAGGGGCCCCAATGGGAGGCTTGTTCCTCGGTCAACACGGAATCCTTAGGACGCTTTGACTCCCCGATCCACAGCAGGGTGGCGGTGACCAGCAAACCGGCGCAAGCGACGATGACCTGCTGGGAAGCGGCCTCGACCTGGTCCTTGAACGCGAGCCCGATCACCGCAGCCGGAATCGTGGCCAGGATGAGCCACAGCCACATCTGAAAGCGGCCGGCGAATAGGTCCTGGAACAGTCGCAGCACATCGCGGCGATAGGCCAGCACCACCGCGACCAAGGTGCCGACGTGCAATGCCACGTCGAGGGCCAAGCCCCCTTCCTTGAGCCCCATGGCCGCCCGCCCCAACACGAGATGGCCGGACGACGAGATGGGCAGGAACTCGGCCAACCCTTGCAGGACGGCGAGCAACAGGACGGTGATCGGTCCTCCGCCGGACTCGGCGGACAGGCTGGCAAGGCTCATGCCCATTGCATCGGCAACCAGCAGCACGATCCCCGCCCAAATCCGGCGGGAATCGGCTGAAAGCGCTGCTTAGTAGGCCACCAGGTCCCGGGCCGGGGTCCAGGACATGTCGAAGGCCTCAGCGACGGCGGCGTAGGTCAGGTGACCGTCGATGCAGTTGGCCGCCAGGGACATGGGGCGACTATCGAGGATCGCATCCCGGTAACCCTTCTTCGCCAGCAACCGCATCCAGGGCAGGGTGGCGTTGGTGAGCGCGTGGGTCGAGGTGCGCGGCACGGCGCCCGGCATGTTGGCGACGCAATAGTGCACCACGTCATCCACCACGTAGGTGGGATCCTCGTGGGTGGTCGGGCGCGCGGTTTCCACGCAGCCGCCTTGGTCGATGGCCACGTCGACGATGACGCTGCCAGGCTTCATCAGCTTGAGATCCGCGCGAGAGACCAGTTTGGGTGCCGCCGCTCCGGGTACGAGCACGGCCCCCACCAACAGATCGGTGTCCACCAGTTCTTCTTCCAAAGACAAGTCCGTGGAGAAGAGGGTCTTGCAGTTCTTGGGCAGGATTTCATCCAGGTAGCGCAGGCGCTCCAAGCTGATGTCGAGGATGGTCACCTCCGCGCCCAAGCCGGCGGCCATGCGTGCGGCGTTCGTGCCGACGGTGCCGCCGCCGATGACGGTGACCTTCGCCGGGCGCACACCGGGGACTCCGCCCAGCAAAATGCCGGTGCCTTGCGCGGGCTTCTCCAAGTACTTCGCTCCCGCCTGGATCGCGAGGCGCCCGGCCACTTCGCTCATGGGGTCGAGCAAGGGCAACTCGCCTTTGACCTCGAGCGTCTCGTAGGAGAAGCACTGGCTGCCGGTCTTCAAGACGGACTCGGTCAGGTGACGGTCCGCGGCCAAGTGCAGATACGTGAAGAGGATTTGCCCCTTGCGCATCATGGCCCACTCGGGCTCGAGGGGTTCCTTGACCTTGACGATCATGTCGGCCTCCGCGAACACGGCGGCCGCGTCCGGCCGCGACTCCGCGCCAGCTTCGAGATACGCCTCGTCGGACAGGCCGCTGCCTTCGCCGCACGTAGCTTGGAAGAGCACGTCGTGGCCGTCCTTCTTCAGCTCGCGCACCCCGGCGGGGGTCAAGGCGACGCGGTACTCGTGGGTTTTGATCTCTTTGACGACTCCGATCTTCACGGGCGGGTCCTGGGGCATGGCGGCCCAACGGGGGGCCGGGGGGGTGGGGGAAATCAGGGCCGCAAAGTCTATCTTCCTCCCGGCCCCGGAAAAGCCTCCACCTGAACTCTTGCAGGGGGCTGGACCGCCCCCTATCCTTCGGCCCCCACGGACCGCTAGCTCAGTTGGCTAGAGCGCTACGTTGACATCGTAGAGGTCACTGGTTCGAGCCCAGTGCGGTCCACCATCAAAACCCTTGTTTCTGGCTCTCTATTGAGGGTTTGGCGCAGTTCGCGCGCCGCGGCCGGGTTGGCCACTAGCCACCCGATTATCCCATCGCCTGCTAGGCTCGGCGCATGGAGACCAAAACACCGCGCAAGCCGAAGCGAAAACTGACCGGGGTCCACACCGTTTGGAGCGGCGGAAAATGGAAGTTCATCGCCAGGTTTCGAGGCGGCGGCGAGCTCGTCTACGGGACGGTCCGGGAGACCCAGTCCGAGGCATACGACGACTACCGTAGGCTCAAGGAGAACGCCAGAGGGCGGAGGTTCAACGCCATCCGAACCCTTGAGGCTGGGATCGCAGCCGCCCGCGTGGCCGCCGTAGAGCG
>JAUHXY010000246.1 GCA_030426785.1 bacterium | reverse complement strand
GGACGAAGCGCCGGTGATCAAGGCGCGGCGCGGTGACGAAGCGGAGACGGACATGGGGCGGGTTCTAGCGCGGCAGCATGTGCACCTGACGCAGCGATTTGCGGTGTTGGAACCACTTGGCCCGTTCCTCTTGCACTTTGCGCACCAAGGGATCCTGTTCCCCGTGCTTCTCGACCAGGCCCATTTCCCATTCCACGGTGTCGTCGAGGGCCTGGTTGAACAGGTCCCGGGCGTGCACGGCCCCGTCGATGTAGCCGCCCTGGTCGCCGGCATCCCGCTTCTCTCGGGCGGCGCGCAAAGCGATGAGCCCTTCTTCGGCCGTCCCTAAGGCGTCGATCCAGACCTGACTTTGCAACAGATCGCTGGGCGCGGTTTCGTAGGAAGCGGTCGCGTCCTCTCCGCTTTCGGAGCGCGCGGTGCGACTGAAGGGGTTCCCTCGGGGCGCCGGATCGTCCTCGACGACCGGTTGCTCCGCGCCCTCGCGGGCTTTGTCGTTCTTTTTGGCGAGCGCAACCACCACGATCGCCAGGATGGCCACCAGCATGCCACCGTACAGCGGAGCCAAGGAGGGACCGCGTTTCGTGCGCCGGCGCTCGGGGCGCGCTTCTTGGGGAGGGGGAGCCATGGCCGCCAGAGTAGGGCTTGGCCCGGCGCAGCGGCAATGGCTTTGTGAAGCTGCGCCCCTTCGAGACCCATGCGAGGCTTACGCATCGTCGGAACGCCGCAAGCGCGCGTGAAACCCGCCGTCGACGGGACCGGCGACCCCGTTTTCACCCGGCCGCGTCGTGACTTCGTTCTCCATAGTCCACGCGGCCTGCTCCTCGAGGAAGCGCCGGACCACCTGGCTGTTTTCATCCGACTCCAAACTGCAGGTGGAATAGACCAGCCGGCCCCCGGGGCGAACCCAATCCGCCGCTTCGCGCAGCAAACGCTCCTGCAGGTTGATGAGCTCCTTTTGGCTTTGCGGCCCGAAGCGCCAGCGGGCGCCAGGTCGCGCGCCGAGCACGCCGGTGTTGCTGCACGGAGCATCGACGAGCGCCGCGTCGAAGCGTTCCGTTTCGGGATCCAGCGCCGCAGTTCCGTCGGACTCGAGGCACGTTACCCGATCGGTGATGGCGAGCCGTTCCAGAGTGTTGTGCACTTGCGCGAGGCGTTTGGCGGACACATCGACGGCGGTCACGTGCGCGCCTTGTCGGGCGAGGTAGGCGGTTTTGCCGCCCGGGGCTGCGCACACATCCAACACCCTTTCGTCTGCTTGGGCTTGTACCGCCGCCGCGGCGTGCCAAGCCGTTTCGCCTTGCACGCTGCAAACTCCGGTCGCAAACGCTTCGCTGGCCAGCACGTCCCCGGCCGCGGAGGCGGGGAACAAAGCCACGGAATCCGCGCTTCCAGGCCGACCCTTCCACTCCGACCAACGTTCGAGCCACGCGTCGCGCCCGCCGTCCCAAAACACGACCGACAGTTCTGGCTCCTGCAACGCTTGTTGCGCCAATCGGAAGGCTTCGTCCTGTCCGTAGCGCTTTGCCCAGCGCTTCAGGAGATTGGAGGGCATCGAAAGCGCGTCTTCGGCCCACAACAGCGGGTGCTCTTCGGGATCGCGGAACACGGGGTTCGAGAAGTGCCAGTCAGCGCCGACCAGATCGCGCCGTGGGTCTCCACAGTGCCCCGGCTGCCGCGAGCGTTGCAGGGTCCGCAGCACCCCGTTGACGTAACGGCCGCGCGGTAGGCTGATGCGTTCGGTAGCGACGCGCACGGTCTCCGAGACGGCCGCATGATCGGGCACCGCATCCATAAACAGCAATTGCGCAGCGCCGAGCCGCAACAGCGTGGCCACTTCCGTGCTCGGATGGCCCTTCGCAAAGGTTTTGACGATGGCGCGCAAGGTGGCCCGCCGACGGACTTCGCAGCCCACCAACGCGCGGGTCAAGCCGCGATCGCGCGCGTCGAGGCCATCGCGCTCGGCATAACGCGCGACCTCCCGCATAGGGGTCAAACTGCCGCTGCGCAGCACGTCGAAGGCGGTATCACGACTCATGGGGAGGCTCCGAGAGCAGCCGGGTTCCGGCGGGTAGGCGCGATCCGCGCAGAAAGGCTTCGCCCTCCATCTGGGCTTTGCCTTGGGGTTTGACGGTGCGCAGTTCCAACGCTCCTTGGCCGCATGCGACGCGCAGAGTTTTGTCGGCTAGCAGGGTACCTGGCTCGCCAACCGCATCGATCACGTCGGCTTCGAGCACGACCAAGCGCCGCCCGTCGGGCAAAAAGGCAAACGCGCCGGGCCACGGATTCATGGCACGGATCAGTCGTTCCAGGGTTGCCGCGGGCAGGGTGAAATCCATGCGACCGGCGTCTTTGCGAATCTTGCGGCACTCGGTGATGCGCGATTCGTCTTGGGGGGTCCAAGTGGCCGTGCCCGCCTCAATTTGTTCCAGGGCTTCCACCAACGCTTCTCCTCCTAACACCGCCAAACGACCTGCTAATGCACCGGCCGTTTCCTGGGGGCCAATGGGAGTGCGCTTCTCGAGCAACACGTCCCCCGCGTCGAGCGCCAAGACCATGCGCTGGATCGAAACCCCCGTTTCGCGGTCGCCCGCCAGGATCGCGGCTTGCACCGGCGAAGCGCCGCGCCAACGGGGCAGCAAGGAACCGTGCACGTTCAGGGCCCCGTGGAGCGCCAACTCCAACACCTCGGTGCGCAGCAGTTCGCCGTAACTCGCCACCAACAACACGTCGGGTTCGTAGGCGCGCAAGGCGCTTAGGAACTCCGGATCTTTAGTCGTCGTAGGCTGCAGCACGTCGACCCCTTCGGCTTCCGCCATGGCGGCCAACGGCGAACGCACAAGTCGACGCCCCCGGCCGCTGGGGCGGTCCGGGGGCGTGATCAGCGCAGCGACGTGCTGGCCGGGTGCGGCGAGCAAGGCGCGCAATACCGGCAGCGCGAACGGCGGCGAGCCGAGGAAGATCGTTCGCAAAGCGTGGGGGGCTTTCGCGCTCCGGCTGCCTACACGAAGGGCTCGACGGCGTTCTTCAGAGCGTCGTACTTCTGCAGACCGACGAGCTGGCTCTGTACCTCACCGTCCTTGACGATGATCAGGGTCGGGATCGCGGTGATGCCGTATTGAGCCGGAACTTCCGCGTTGTCTTGGGTGTTCAGTTTGACCACCTTCAGCTTGCCGGCGTACTCCTCCGCGAGCTTGTCGATGTAGGGGCCCATCGCCTTGCAGGGACCACACCAAGGAGCCCAAAAGTCCACCAGGACGGGCGTCGAGCTCTTGAGGACTTCAGTTTCCCAGTTGGTGTCGGTGATATCGAGAGCGGCGCTCATAGGTTCGGATGGAGGGTGTGGGGTGGATGCGATGGTGGGAGTCTTGGAAAAGGCGAGCAGCCCTATGGGGCTACGAGGCCGATTTTCGGTCCGGCAGCGCCGGGGCCTCCGAATATGGGTCCCCAGCCCTTCTGGGTAAACCCCCGGCCAACCAATTTCGCCGATCACCCTGATCGCTTGAGGTGATGAGGGCCGGACTAGGGCGAAAGCGGCTTTGGATGGGCCGGATCGGTCCGCTCCACCGATCAGGATGTGGACTCGGGAGGAGAGGGGAAGGATCCAGGCTCTTCGTCCGATTCCCATCCGGATTCGGGGTGCTGGTTCTCTTCCTCGGGCTCTTCCGAACCCTCAGAATGCGGCGCTTCCCCGGTGTCCGTGGGTGCTTCTTCCGCGAGCGAATCTTCCACGGGTTCTTCTTCAGGGGCTTCGTCCATGAAGGTCGAAACGCGCATGAGCTCGTCAAAGTCCCCTTCGATTTTCTCGCACAGGGCGACTTCGATTTCGGCGCGCGGGTTGGCTTGCACCGCGGTGACGACGCCGAGCTTGATCAGTTCGAGCAAGGCGCAAAACGTGCCGATCAAACCCTCTTTGGTGATGGTTTCGTCGAACTGCGTCAACAGTTGACGCAAGCCGAGGCGGCGGTTCTGTTGGATCGCGCGACCCACGTTCGAAACGTACCAGCGCAAGGGGCGCGGGTCGCCTTTGATGTGGTGCGACTGGCCGGCCAAGGTTTCGCGCATGAGCCGTGAAAAGACCGCCAGTAAGTCAAACGCGGTCAGTTCGCCCAGGTCGAGGGTCTTTTCCGCCTTGTATTGGTTCGCCTCGCCTTTGAAGCCTCGGTAATGCTCGTGGCTGCGCCGGTGCAGGCGGTCCTCCAAGTCGTCGGCGGCCCCTTTGAAGCGCCGGTACTCGAGCAGGCGTTGGATCAGTTCATCCTCGGGATCCAGGTCGTCCTCAAGCTCCACTTCTTCGCGCGGCAACAGCGAGCGGCTCTTGATCGCCATCAACGTCGCCGCGATGACCATGTATTCGCCCGCGACCTCGATGTTGAGCTCCTGCAGGGTGCGCAGATACTGGAAGTAGCCGTCCACGACGTTGGCCAGCTTGATCTCGTGGATCTCGACCTCCTGCTCGCGCACCAAGTGCAACAACAGGTCCATCGGGCCCTGGAAGATCTCTCCCAGTTCGACGGTGAATTCGTTCTGCGTCACGACCATGGTCCCCCCGTGAGCCAGTCGATGAATCGGAACATGTGGTACATGCCCTCCCCGAGCAGCCTTTGGCCGCCGGGGATGAAAAAGATGACCGCGAAGACGATCAGGATTCCGAATTGCTCGAGGGCGTCGAGCGCCGGTCGCGCCGCGGGAATCAAGTGGCGCGCGACTCGGGAGCCGTCCAATGGCGGGATCGGCACCATGTTGAAGACCGCCAGCAGCACGTTCAGGTAGATGCCCCACCACAGGGCCTGCATGAGCAACGAGTCATTCCCGTAGCTCGTGAAGTTGCCCACCAACTTGTAGGTCACCATCAGGCCGACGGCCTGCAGGAAGTTCGAGATGGGTCCCGCCAAGGCCACCCACATCATGTCCCGGGAAGGGTTCCTGAGGCGGCTCGAGACCACCGGCACGGGCTTGGCGCCCCCGAAAATCATCGTGCCCGAGGACATGATCCACAGCCCTAGGGGCAGCAGAATCGACATGAACGGGTCGATGTGATCCAGCGGGTTGAGGGTCAGGCGACCCTCCCGGGCGGCGGTTTCGTCGCCCCGGCGCCAAGCCACCCACGCGTGGGCGAATTCGTGCACGCTGCTGCTCAGCACGAGAATCGCCACGATGGCCAGCGGCAGAATGATTTCGTGGGCAGTCAAAGCGGTTCGATGGGCGCGAAAGGCGGTGTTGGCGCGGGGCAATCGTAGCCCTTGCCTCCGGCCGGAAACACCCGGGCGCGGGTCAAAACGGGGTTCGAGCGCGGTATGGACCAAGTGCGAGCCTGCAGCGAGTGCGCGTTCCAAGGCGGGAGCGCGCAGGCGGCTCGGGCCGGACCACCGCCTCGAGTCGACTCGCTCCAGGGGATCGGGGCTCGATACCGCAGCGCCATGACGGTCCCACGGAAGGTCTCCTGCGGGCCCCCTTTTCGATTCCAAAGGGTTTGCGGACGGGCCCTGGCTTGCCCGGGAGCTACAATTCGCGCCCCGTATCGCGGGCCGCGCTCTCCACCACCCGCCGTACCAACCACCTCTCCGGCGCCCTTAGGGGCCCGTCGGCAGAGCCGGTGGCCCCGCTGGAGTTCGCGCCTTTCCCAAAGCCAGAACCCAACCCCAACCCGTCTGCGACCGATGCTGCGGTTGGGGGGACCGGATCACTCACCCACCTTGGATCCCA
>JAUHXY010000245.1 GCA_030426785.1 bacterium | reverse complement strand
TAGGAATCATGGCGACCATCAATGGCATTGCCGTGGCCCCGGGGCTTGTCCGGGGTCCGGTGCACGTGGTCCGGGCTCGGGCCGATAAGGCTCCCTCCTGGACTTTGCGGCTCGATGAAATCGACGCGGAGTTAGCGCGCCTCGAGCGGGCGATTCAGTCGGTGCTCGACCTGCTCGGTAGGCAAAAGGCGATCGTGGAGCGAGCGTCCGGGGCCCAGGACGCAGGCATTTTTGCGGTGCACCAGATGATCCTGCAAGATCCAGGCGCGCTCAAACAGGTTCAGGACGCGATTCGCGATGAGCGCATCAACGCCGAATCGGCTGTGCAAGCCCTGATCGGTCGGTTGCGCCAAACCATGAGCCAACTGGAAGGGGACAGCGTGCGCGACTACGCCGCCGATGTCTCCGAGCCTTGGCGCGTCGTGCTCGACGAATTGCTCGAACGTGATCGAGAACAAATTCAAGCAACCGAAGAACGGGTCATTTTGGCCGCCGACGAACTCAGCCCTCAGGTGGTCACGTTCACCGAACCCGGGCGCATCTTGGGCATCGTCACCACGACGGGCGGGCGGTTCTCTCACGGTGCTGTGCTCGCACGCGCCTTCGGCTTGCCATGCGTGGTCGGGCTGCCGAATCTCCTGGGCCGCCTAGAGCAGGGCATGGACCTGCTGGTAGACGGGGACCAAGGCTGCATTCACATCAAGCCGACCCCTGCCGAGGCCAAAGCCTTCGACAAAGCCAAGCATTCCCGCGATCAACGCCGTGCCGCGCTGATCGGGGTCGCGGACAAACCCGCCGTGACCCAGGACGGCGCGCAGCTCGAAGTGATGGTCAACCTCGAAAGCTTGCGCGACCTGGACACGTTCAACCCCGAGCACTGCGACGGGGTGGGATTGTTGCGCACCGAGTTCTTGTACATGGAGCGCAACCAGTTCCCGAGCGAGGAGGAGCAGTTCCGCTTGTACCGCCGTGTCGTCGATCACATGAAGGGCAAAGTGGTCGTGTTCCGTACGCTGGATTTGGGTGGCGACAAACAACTGCCTTACTTCCAACTGCCCGAGGAAGAAAATCCGGCCTTGGGTTGGCGCGGCCTACGCATCACCCTCGAGTGGCAAGATCTACTGCGTAGTCAACTGCGCGCCATCTTGCGCGCCGGCTGTCTGGGCCCCGTGCGCATCTTGCTGCCCATGGTCACCGGCATCGCCGAGGTGCGGCGCGTCAAGGAGATTTTGGCGGACGTCAAAGAGCAACTCTTGGTGCAGGGGTACGAGGTGCCCGAGCGCGTCGAGCTCGGCGTCATGCTGGAAGTGCCCTCGTCGGTCGTGATCCTGCGCGACCTCGTCAAGATCGTGGACTTCCTGAGCGTTGGCACCAACGACCTAGTCCAGTACCTGCTCGCCACCGACCGCGACAATCCGTTTGTGGCCAAGCTCTACGAGCCCTACCACCCCGCCGTGATTCGGTCGCTGGCCTACATCGGCCGGGTCAGCGAGGAGTCGGGTTGCCCCGCCAGCGTGTGCGGAGACTTAGCGGGGGATTACGTCATTGCGATGTTGCTTTTGGCCATGGGGTTCAAGGGTGTCAGTGTTTCTCCCCATTTCTTGGCAGAGGTGCGCCTGGGGGTGCGTTCGACGACCTTGAAGCGGCTGCAGAAGTTGGTGGTGGATTTGTGGAGCGCGGAGGATGAGGAGCAGATCCAGGCGGAGTTGGATGCGCTGCGCGAGGAGCTTCAGGACGTGATGGAGGCCGGGCTCAAGGCCTAGCCAAGTGGCCCTGAAAAATGTTGTTGGCCCGAACGTAGGCCCTGCAGGGCACGAGAGTTAGGAATTCTCTTCCGGCGCGCAGGCCGTCCGAAGGTGGGCTGGCCCGGAGTGCTTGGCCTAACCTCCCCCGGTTGGGTGGCTTCGGAGTTAGGCCCGGGTTCCCCAACAACATTTTTCAGGGCCACTTTCTCAGGGCATATGGGGCTTGGGGCGGCCCAGAAATGGGGTTCCTAACTTCTCGGCTCTCGTAGCTGCCGGATTGGGGTTTGGGGATTCCAAGTTCCTGCCGAATGGTTTGGTAGTCTTAATCCCTGACGGCTCGTAAAGAAGGAAATCCCAAAGTGTCAGATTCGAACTGGGCTCACGAACCGGCCGCCGCCCCCCAGGCCGGTCAATGGACGGGCGAAGAAATCGCCCGCTTCAAGGAGCTGTATGGCCTACGCGACGATGCCGCCATCGCCCGCGAGATGAAGTGCACCGTGGCGACCGTGCGCTCGATGGCCGAGCGTGTTTTCGGTGGTACCCAGCAAACCGGACCTTGGAGCGCCGAAGAGACCGAGCGGCTCAAGTGTTACTTGGGTGCTTCCAGCATGCAGTCGCTCTCCCTGGTGATGGGCCGCAGCCAGCGGGACATCGAAAACCGTTTGGTGGAGCTCGCGATCGAAAAGCAGGACGGGCCCTTTTCGCAAGAAGAGGTGGCGCGTTTCAAGCGCTTGTATGGCACTCGCCGGGACGAGGACCTCGCGATCATCTTCTCGCGGCGTCTGGATCAGATCCAAGCGCTGGCCGACAAGCTGTGCATTGCGAAGGACAAGGCGTTTTTACGCCGCCAACAGAACAAAGAAGGCGCCACGCGCATGCCGCGCTGGGGTGCGAAGGACTTGGAAGTGCTCAAGGAGCTGTACGCGACCCACTCCAACCTGGAGATCGCGCGGCGTTTGCAGCGCTCGGTGAAAAGCGTGGTTTCCAAGGCCCACAACCTCGGTCTGCGCAAAGATGCCGCCCGCCTCAAGCAGATGGGCCGCGAAAACGTCAGCTTGCGCTACGGCAACAAGGACGCAGCCGGTGCCTCCCATGAGGGTCAAGGGGGGCAGGAGCGTCAAGACGGCGCCGCCTAGGCAAACCAAACGAACAGTCGACGGGCCCAGCGATCTTGGATCGCTGGGCCCGTTTCGGTTGGGGGCGGGTGGCGGCGCCGGTGCGACCTACGATTCTTGGGCGACCAAGCCGAGCAGGATCCGCAGCGTGTCTTCGGGTTCCGGCCGCACGGTGTAGTCGGGGTGCGCTTCGATGGACTCGATGCGGCCATCGGAACGCACCACCAAACGGGCGGGGATGGGCAGACGCCAAGAGTCATCCCCGTTGTAGCGCGGCAGGTCGAGATCGAAGCTGCGGTAGACCTCTTGCAGGTCGTCTGGAAAGCCGTGGGTGAGACCTAGGGTTTGCGCCCAAGCGTTGCCCTCGTCGAACAGGATGGGGAAGGTCAGCTGGTGTCGCTCCCGCAGGGTTGCACTGTGCTCAGGGCGCTGGGGGGAGATCGCTACCAAGTGGGCGCCGAGCCCTTCGATCGCTTCGACGTGCTTTTGCAGAGCGTCCAGCTCTGCGTTGCAGTAGGGTCACCAAACGCCGCGATAGACCGTCAGAACCAGGGGGCCCTGTTCCAGCAAACCCGCGGAGGTCCAGGTCTTCCCTTGGCTGTCGGGCAGATCGAAGGGTGGCAATTCCGCCCCGGCTTGAGGGATTCGATCGAGGATTCCGGAGGCGCTAAGGTCCGCGGTCGCGCGCGACATGATGGTTTTGGCTTCGGCCGGCGCTTGCTGGGCGAAGTTGGCTCGAATGCGTTCGAGCCGATCTTGGAGTTTGGACATGTTGGCGGGATGCGAGGATTACGCGGAGTAGGTGGGGTAGTCGGTGTAGCCGACGGAGGGCGGGTTCGCGGCGTAGATCGTCTCTTGGTTGGCTTCTGCCAACTCCCAACCGTTTTGGTACCGCTCGATGAGGTCAGGATTGGCGAGGAAGGGGCGGCCGATGGCGATCAGGTCCGCGTCACCGTTTTGGATCGCGGCGTTCGCGCTGGTTTGGTCGTAGCCGCAGTTGCCCATCAGGGGGCCATGGAAGACCTTGCGGAACTCGGAGAGGGTCATGGGGGTCCCGAGCTCGTGGAAGCCGAAGGCTAAGCCGTCCATGACGTGCAGGTAGGCAAGGCCCATGCCGTCGAGTTCGCGCGCGGCGTAGAGGAACGTTTCGCGGTAGTCCGGTGAGCCCATGTCATTGAAGACACCGTTGGGGGCCAAACGCACGGCGATGCGGTTTGGCGGGAAGACCTTTCCGATGGCGGTCACGATCTCGCGCAGCAGGCGGAAGCGGTTTTCGATGCTGCCCCCGTACTCGTCGGTGCGTTGGTTGGTGCGCGACTGCAGGAATTGATCGAGCAGGTACCCGTTGGCCGAGTGAACTTCCACGCCGTCGAAGCCCGCGTCTTTGGCGCGGCGGGCGGCGTCGACGTAGTCCTGCACGATCCCGGGTAGCTCTTCGGTGCGTAGAGCGCGCGGAGTCTCGTGGGCCTTTTTGCCCTGGGGCGTGTGCAGGCCGTCTCCTTGCAAGGCCACGGCCGATGCGGAAACCGGGAGTTCGCCGCCGTGGAAGTCGGAGTGGGAGGCTCGCCCGCAGTGCCAGAGTTGTAGGAAGATGGGGCTGCCCTGCGCGTGCACCGCGTCGACCACTTGCTTCCAAGCCTGCCCTTGCTCGTCGGTGTAGATGCCGGGGGAGCCCACCCAGCCGTTGCCTTGGGCCGACACGGTGGTCGCTTCGGTGATGACGAGGCCGGCGCCCGCCCGCTGGGCGTAGTACTCGGCCATCAAGGGATTCGCGAGGCGCGTCTCGCCGGCCCGCGCACGGGTCATGGGGGCTAGGGCGACGCGGTTTTTGAGGTGCAGATCGTGCATCTCAAAGGGGCTCAGCAGGGCTTCGGTGGTTTTGGAGGTCATGGTTGGAGGGGGATGAAGTTGTGGGAGCGGAGTATTTAGAACGGGCATTCTAGAATGCAATGGGGGATTTGCTTTTTGCCCAAAGGGCGCCCAGGGGCCTTTGGGTGGCCTTGATGTGGGCTTATTCGAGGGGTGGAGGCGGCGCAATGAGCCCTGCCCTGGACTTTATGGAATGTTTGGTCTAGTTATACGGCATGGCCCGCCCGCGCTCCTTTGATCGATCCGATGCTCTCGAGCGGGCGGTGGCCCTCTTTCAGGTCCATGGTTTTGAGCAGACCAAGGTGCCCGACATCGTGGCGAGCCTGGGGATCTGCCGGCAGACCCTCTACAACGAGTTTGGAGACAAGCGCGGTTTGTTTTTGGCGGTCCTCGAGCGATACGGACAGCGGGAGGTCGACAGCAAGCTGGCTTTGCTGCAAACGTCTGGGTCTCCCCTTCAGAACCTTTTGACCGTCATTCGAGGTTGGGCGGCTCTAGCTTCTCAGTGTCCGGGGGATGGCTGTTTGACCGCCGCCGCGCTGGTCGAACACCGCGATGACGCGGGGGTGCTCGCCGTGGTGGAAGCTCAGGTCGACCGTCTGGAGGCGGGCTTCGAACAAGCGTTGCGCGCAGCGCAAGCCGCGGGCGAGTTGCGCGCGGATGCCGATCCCCAACGCCTCGCTCGGTCCCTAACGAACTCCTGCTATGGGATGGGACTTCTGTCCCGCTTGCCCGGCAGCGCGCAACGCATCGGGGATGCGGTCGCTGCGATGATCGCGATGGTCGAAGACGTAGCGGCCCCCGGTTCCCGCTAGCGGGTTGGATCAGGAGCCGATTACGGTGGACTCCTTTGTCCCCTCCAGCTCTGGCTCCCCGGTTTTAGAGGCCCATTCCAGCTTTGAATGGATGCAGCGTCCCCTACCAGAGATATTCGGTGTGCAGCACCGTGGCGCCTAGTTGGTCTTCTACGATGCCGGTGATCAAGAGGGTT